>NZ_JAGPVV010000244.1 GCF_018066915.1 Roseovarius sp. | reverse complement strand
CACGGTCGCGGTGGATGCCGAGGATGCCAAGGCCTGGAAAATGCTGCAACTTCTGACCGCCAAGCCGATCCTCTATGTCTGTAATGTGGATGAGGCCAATGCCGCGACGGGCAATGCCCATTCGGATGCGGTGGCCAAGATGGCCGCAGAGCAAGGCGCTGCCTCGGTCGTGATCTCCGCCCAGATCGAGGAGGAAATCTCCAAGCTGGAGCCGGAGGAAGCCGAGATGTTCCTCACCGAAATGGGGCTCGACGAGGCCGGTCTCGACCGGCTGATCCGTGCAGGCTATGGCCTCTTGCATCTGGAAACCTATTTCACCGTCGGCCCGAAAGAGGCCCGCGCCTGGACCATCCCCGCAGGCACCCCGGCGCCCAAGGCCGCAGGCGTGATACACGGCGACTTTGAGCGCGGATTCATTCGCGCAGAGACGATTGCCTATGACGATTTCGTGGGCTTGGGCGGCGAGCAAAAGGCCAAGGATGCGGGCAAGATGCGGTCCGAGGGCAAGAGCTATATTGTCAAGGATGGCGACGTGCTGCACTTCCTGTTCAACACCTGAGCGCGGCGGGGCGCGGCTTGCTGAAGCCTCAGACCGTCGCCCCGCGCCAGATCCAGCCGCCGCCCAGCACGCGGCTGCCGCCGGTCTCGTAGAAGACGCAGGCCTGACCGGGCGACACGCCTTCTTCTGGCGTGAGCAATTCGACTGTGGCTTCGGTGGCGGAAATGGGCCGCAGCACCGCCTCGCGCGGGGGGCGGGTAGAGCGGACCTTGACCGAGATCTGCCATTCCGCCCGCGAAGTGAGGGGGGCATCGCCCAGCCAGTTGATTTCGCGCAGCGGCACGGTCCGGGTCGAGAGCATTTCCTTGGGGCCGACGATCACGCGGCGCGCGTCGACATCAAGGCGCACGACATAAAGCGGCTCGTCCAGCCCGCCGATGCCAAGGCCGCGACGCTGCCCGATGGTGTAGTGAATGACGCCCTCATGGGTGCCAAGGATGCGGCCATCGGCATGGACAATCTCGCCCGGCTCTGCCGCACCGGGGCGCAGTTTCTCGATCACGCTGGCGTAATTGCCATTGGGGACAAAGCAGATGTCCTGACTGTCGGGCTTGTCCGCGACCTGAAGGCCATATTGCGCGGCCAGATCGCGGGTTGCCTGTTTCGAGGGCAGATGCCCTAGTGGAAAGCGCAGGAAGTCGAGCTGTTCGGGCGTGGTGGAGAAGAGGAAATAGGACTGATCGCGTGCCGAATCACTTGCGGCGTGCAGTTCCGGCCCCTGCGCGCCCATCTTGCGCTGGATGTAATGGCCGGTCGCCATGCAATCCGCCTCGAGATCGCGGGCGGTTTCCAGAAGGTCCTTGAACTTGACCCGCTCGTTGCAGCGGATGCAGGGCACGGGCGTGGCCCCCGCGAGATAGCTGTCGGCGAATTCGTCGATCACGGCGTCGCGAAAAATGTTCTCGTAATCCAGCACGTAATGCGGAAAGCCCATCTCTTCGGCGACGCGGCGGGCGTCGTGAATGTCGAGGCCAGCACAGCAGGCACCCTTCTTGGCCAAGGCCGCGCCGTGGTCATAAAGTTGCAAGGTGACGCCCACCACATCATAGCCCTCGGCGGCAAGATGTGCGGCCACGACCGAACTGTCGACGCCGCCTGACATGGCGACAACCACCCGCGTTTCCGCCGGAGACTTGGGAAATCCAAGCGAATTCAGGGGTTTGTTCGTATCCAGTGCCATGGCGGCCTCCGCGACGGTTCTTCAGAATATAGGAAAATCCTAAACACTCTCAAGGCCCGGTTTCATCGCCCATTAAGTCTGAAACGGTCATTCTGAGGCATCAGACCAAAGGGGTGAGCGTCATGTATCTGAAGAAAGTGGAAGGGCCAAGGGCTGTTACCTTGGCGGATGGAACGGTGTTCAGCCGGGCGGATTTGCCGCCCTCGGACACGGCGAGATGGGTCGCGTCGCGCAAGCTCGCGGTGGTGCGGGGGGTGGCCTATGGGCTGATCTCGCGGCGCGAGGCGTTGGAGACCTATGGGCTGAGCGAGGAGGAATTTGACGGCTGGATCGCGGCGGTGGCCAAGCATGGCGAGGGAGCGCTCAAGGTCACGGCCTTGGGCACGTATCGGTAACCAGAAGTTGAGTATTTGGGAAGTCAAAACACTGGTAACGGGTAGTTAACCATTTTTGACCAATGTGCTCGGTATCGAAGCAATGATCCATGGAGTCCCCAATGCGTGTACTTTTGGTCGAGGATGATCCAACGACCTCGAAAAGCATCGAGTTGATGCTGACCCATGCCAATCTCAATGTCTATACCACCGATCTGGGGGAAGAGGGCATCGATCTGGCCAAGCTCTATGATTACGACCTGATCCTATTGGATCTGGGCCTGCCGGATATGAACGGGCATGAGGTGTTGCGGCAATTGCGGCTGGCGCGGATTGCCACGCCGATCCTGATCCTGTCAGGGGCGGATGACACCGAAAGCAAGATCAAGGGGTTCGGATTTGGTGCCGATGACTATCTGACCAAGCCGTTTCACCGCGATGAGTTGGTGGCGCGTATCCATGCGATCATCCGACGGTCCAAAGGCCATTCGCAATCGGTGATCCGCACCGGCAAGATCAATGTGAACCTTGATGCCAAGACGGTGGATGCAGGCGGCAAGGCGGTGCATCTGACCGGCAAGGAATACCAGATGCTGGAGCTGCTGAGCCTGCGCAAAGGCACCACGCTGACCAAGGAGATGTTTCTCAACCATCTTTATGGTGGCATGGACGAGCCGGAACTCAAGATCATCGACGTGTTCATCTGCAAGCTGCGCAAGAAGCTGTCGGAGGCCACGGATGGGGCCAATTACATCGAGACGGTCTGGGGGCGCGGCTATGTGTTGCGCGATCCCGAACAGGGGGCAATGGCGGGGCGGCCGCTGGCCATCGGGGCCTGAGGGCTGCGCAGGCTCTGGACGCTGGACGGGTCGGGCACTATCACTCTGGTCAGGGACGGGGCGGGCAGGCAATGGCCGCCTCATCCGGGATCAGAGAGGGGCCGATGACCGACAGGATTGCCGTTGAGGATCTGACCGAAGGCGAGGCGGCGGCAGAATTGGCGCGTCTTGCAGCACTCTTGGCGGCGGCGAACCGGGCCTATCACACCGAGGATGCGCCCGAGATCACGGATGCCGCCTATGACGCGCTCAAGGCGCGCAATGCGGCAATCGAGGCGCGGTTTCCCGCGCTAAAGCGGGCGGATAGCCCGTCCGAACAGGTGGGCGCGGCCCCGTCCGACGGCTTTGCCAAGGTGGCGCACAGCGTTCGGATGCTGAGCCTTGGCAATGCGTTCGCGGCCGAGGATGTGGCGGAGTTCGACACGCGCATCCGCCGCTATCTGGGTTTGACCGATGACGCGACCTTGGCCTATACCGCAGAGCCCAAGATCGACGGGCTGAGCCTGAGCCTGCGCTATGAGAGGGGCAGGTTGGTGCAGGCCGCGACGCGCGGTGATGGCGAGGTGGGTGAGAATGTGACCGCCAATGCCCGCACGATCACCGATATTCCCGAGACCTTGAAGGATGCGCCTGAGGTTTTGGAAGTACGCGGCGAAGTTTACATGAGCCATGCCGATTTTGAGGCGCTGAACGCGCGGCAATCAGCCAAATCCGACAAGGTCTTTGCCAATCCGCGCAATGCCGCCGCCGGATCATTGCGGCAATTGGATGCCACCATCACCGCGGCGCGGCCGCTCAGGTTCTTTGCCTATAGCTGGGGCGAGGTGAGCGCACCCTTGGCCGTGACGCAGATGGGCGCGATTGAACGGCTGGCGTCACTCGGGTTTCAGACCAATCCGCTGACGGTGCTCTGCGATGGGACAGAGGCGCTGCTCAAGCACTATGCAAGGATCGAGCAGGCGCGGGCAACCTTGGGGTATGACATCGACGGTGTGGTCTACAAGGTCGATGATCTGGGCCTGCAAGCGCGGCTTGGCTTTCGCTCGACCACGCCACGTTGGGCGATTGCGCATAAATTCCCGGCTGAGTTGGCCTGGACTCGTCTGGAAGCGATCGACATTCAGGTGGGGCGCACCGGCGCGCTGAGCCCCGTGGCGCGCCTCACGCCGGTCACGGTGGGTGGGGTCGTGGTCAGCAATGCCACGCTGCATAATGAGGATTACATCGCCGGGCGTGACAGCAAAGGCGAGGTCATTCGCGGCGGCAAGGATATCCGCGTGGGCGATTGGGTGCAGGTTTACCGCGCGGGCGATGTGATCCCCAAGGTGGCTGATGTGGACCTCACGAAGCGCCCCGACGATGCCGCGCCCTATGTCTTTCCGACTACATGCCCCGAATGCGGCTCTGACGCGGTGCGCGAGGAGGGCGACGCCGTGCGCCGCTGTATGGGCGGCCTCATCTGCCCTGCGCAGGCGGTGGAAAAGCTCAAGCATTTCGTGTCCCGCGCAGCGTTTGACATCGAGGGGCTGGGGGCCAAGCAGGTGGAGCAATTCTACCGCGATGGCTGGATCAAGGAACCGGCGGATATCTTTACTCTGCAAGAGCGCTACGGCTCTGGCATGCAGCAGTTGAAGAACCGCGAGGGCTGGGGCGAAAAGAGCGCGAAGAACCTCTTTGAAGCGATTGAAGAAAAAAGAAAAATCCCCTTTGGCCGATTGCTCTTTGCGCTTGGAATCCGGCATGTGGGCGAAGATCAATCCAACAGACTCGCCGCATACTGGCTGGATATTGATAGTCTTCTACAAGCCGCAAAAGATTTGTTTGGTGAGCGTCGAAAGCTATGGCTGCCTTTGGCGAAAAGGTTTTCGGAAAGTAACCGAATTCTCGAAAAACCATGGGAAATTCCATTGCTCTTGAGAGAGCGCGAATTAAACGTTTGGCCAAAAGCGCAAGAGTTCCCCGGTCTTGGTGGTCAACTTATCATTCTCGCTGTTTACGATTTGATTAAGGGTGCAAGTCCGAAAGACGTATTCTTAAAGGCCCTGCGTAATTCGAAAAAGTATCCTGATAAACTAAAGAGAGCTTACGATTTCTTCGGAGGGGAAGAGCAATTTTCAAAAGAGCTTAGGGAGCAGTTAGAAAACCTGAAGAACGAGTGGCGCAGGGAATTTGGACTAACTGACCCACTCAGCGATAAGGATTGGATGAGTGCCTCTAATCAGACGAGCAGGTTAGTTCTTCAAGACAACAAGTTAC
>NZ_JAGPVV010000214.1 GCF_018066915.1 Roseovarius sp. | reverse complement strand
GGGCGCTGAAATTCGGGACGCAGAAAATCAACCTGCATCAATCGGGGGCGGAATTCGATCCCAAGGCGGCGCAGGTCCAACCCGGAAGCGCCGATCTGTGTTTCCTCAGCGAGACACCGCTCGAGGTGTGGCAGCACCATTTTGCGGCCCTTGGTGTGACGGTCGAGATGGGCCCCTTGCCCCGCTCCGGGGCCACCGGCCCGATCCGCTCGCTGTACCTGCGGGATCCCGATGGCAACCTGATCGAGGTCTCGAACAGGGCTGAGAGCAGCGCCTGACCGCTTACGCCGTCTTGACCGCCTTGGGCAATGCCACGATCCGCACCGCAACCTTGCGCTGACCACGCTGATAGGGCAGCGCCACGGCGGCCTCTTTGCTGTGTTTGACGACCGATTTCAACCAACGTGCTTTCATGGCTCTCACCTCTTGCCTCTGGCCCAAATTTGCAGGGCTCATTGTTTCGTTAACCGCAACTATGCCCCCGGTTTGGGGCCAAGATTTGGCGGAAATCGTGAATATTCAGACAAGATCAGGGCAAAGAGGCGACAAAACCCAAACCGCAAACCATTGAATTTTATTGATAATTTTACAGGTCATCTCGAACCAGTGCCAGCACCGCCCGAATAGCCCCACAATTTCGGCCCAAATCCCGCCCCAATCAGAGGCGGATCGTCGAAATCAGACGACCATAGTCCGCCTCACCGGCATGGGTGGTGCGCCGATAGGAATAGAATCGCTCGGGATCGCCATAGGTGCAATGCCGCGTCCATTCCGCCTGACCGATGCCAGACTGCCGCAACCGGTGCAGCCCGAACCCCGGCAGATCGAATTGATACCGCCCGCCCGCGCCATTGGCGAAAAACCGGGCGTTGTCCGGGTCTTCCGCGAGAAAGGCCTCGATGAACTCTGGTCCCACCTCATAGGCCGCCTGCGAAATCGACGGGCCGATCACGGCCTTGATCCGGCGACGATCCGCGCCCAGACCCTCCATAGCCGCAACCGTCGCCTCCAGCACGCCATCCAGCGCGCCGCGCCAACCCGCATGGGCCGCCCCGATCACCCCATTGCCCACATCGGCAAAAAGCACCGGCTGACAATCCGCCGTCAGCACCGCCAGCGCCACCCCAGGCACATTCGTCACCATCGCATCGGCGCGCGGGCGCGTCCCCATGGGTCCCGTGACCGTCACCACATCCGCCGAATGGACCTGATGCACCGTGATCAGATGATCCGCTGCCACCCCCATCGCCTCAGCCACCCGCGCCCGGTTGATCTGCACGATCTCGGATTGATCCGACGATCCCGGCCCGCAGTTGAGGCCTGAAAACACGCCCGAAGAGGCCCCACCCCGCCGGGTAAAGAACCCGTGGCGCAGCGGGGACAGGCTGTCGGCGGTGAGTATCTCTAGCGTCATGGCTCCAATCCGGGTGGTGGTGCGGCCCCCTCGGGATAGAGGCCCAGCACTTTAAAGAGCGTCCCCATTTCCTCGGCCCCGGTCAAGCGTTGATATGCCGCCAGATGGCTTTCCAACGCCCGCCCGCTCAGATTGCGCGCCAGCACCTCGGCCCGCGCGGCGATCCCCAACCGCTCTAGAAATATCCCCTGCGGCGTCAATCGCGTATGCAGCGCAGGGGCCGCCGCCCGCGCCAGTGCCGCAAAATCCACATGCGCGGTCAGGTCCGCCGCCCCCGGCTCGGCCATTGGATCAACCGGAACATGCCCCTTGACCGCCTGAAACGTATCGCCCAGTGATCGCCAATCGCCATAGTCCACGATCAGCGCGGCCCCACCCTGCGCCGCAATCCGCGCGCCGATCTCGGCCGCCACCGCTTCGCCGGGCCCGCAGGTCTCGACAATATCACCCTCGCGCGTGTCCGCCAGCCGCTCTGCCAGCGCAGGCGGGGCAACCGGCCCTCCCAAGCCCAGCGTCAAGCGGTCGTCGCTCAGCCCCACAACCCGCTCTCGCCAACCGTCCCCGGACCGTTGAAACTGCCGGATCGGCAGCGCATCGAAAAACTCGTTCGCCAGCAAGTAAAGCGGCCCCTCTGGCAGGCTCTCAACCCGGTCATGCCAGATCACATCGCCCGCAATCGTCCGGCGCTGTGCGGCGCGCAAGACCGCCGACCCCTCGACCAGATGCACCTCTGCCGCGCCCTGAAACCCCGGCACGCCCCGCGTCGCGCGCAGAACATCGGCCATCAGCGTCCCGCGCCCCGGCCCCAATTCCGCCAGCAGAAACCGCACAGGCCTCCCCTGATCCAGCCAAACCTGCGCAAGGCACAGCCCCAGCAACTCGCCAAACATCTGACTGACTTCGGGCGCGGTGACAAAATCGCCGCCCGGCCCGAATGGATCGCGCGTCGCGTAATAGCCAAACTCGGGATGCATGAGACAGGCCGCCATGTAATCCGCCACGCTCATCGGCCCCGCCTCGGCGATCCGCGCCAGTAGATGCGCCCGCAGCCCGCTCATGTCCCCCGCGCGCGCCGCGCCCAGAGCACCATGCCAAGACCAAAGGCAATCATCGGCAGCGACAAAAGCTGCCCCATGGTAAGGCCAAATTCGCCCATCTGCACCGCCCAACCCAGCGGATTGCCCTCGGTCACGAATTGCGCATCGGGTTGGCGCACGAATTCCACCATGAACCGCGCCACGCCATAGCCTGCGAAAAAGAGCCCCGTCAGCGTGCCGGGCACTCGCAGCGCCCCGCGCCGCCACCCCAGCCACAAGAGCACGGCCCCAAGGATCAACCCCTCCAGCGCCGCCTCATAAAGCTGTGAGGGATGGCGCGCGCAGAGTTCCACCACGCCCGCGCAATTCTGCGCCGCCGCCCCCGGAAAAACCACGCCCCAAGGCAGGTCCGTCGCCCGCCCCCACAACTCGCCATTGATGAAATTCGCGACCCGACCCAGCAGCAATCCCACCGGCGTCACCATGCAGAGCGCATCCGCCACTGACAGCCACGCGATGCCCTGCTTGCGCGAAAACAGCACCACCGCCACCACCACGCCCATGAGGCCACCGTGAAACGCCATCCCACCCTGCCAGACCGCTAGAATTTCACTGGGATTGGAGAGGTAATAGCCCGGCTGATAGAACAGCACATAGCCCAGCCGCCCGCCCAGAATGACCCCTAGAATCACCCATGTCAGCAGGTCCTCGACCTGTTCGGGGCGCATCGGTGCCACCCCACCCGGCCAGAGATGCGGCCGCTTGACACTCGCCACCACCAGCCGCCAGCCGATCACGATGCCCACGATATAGGCCAGCGCATA
>NZ_JAGPVV010000197.1 GCF_018066915.1 Roseovarius sp. | reverse complement strand
GACCTCGCCCTTGAAACACGACTACCCGATGCTCGATGGTTGGATGCGTCTGGCACGGCGGGGGCAGGGGCTTGTGGTCACACCCTTCACTCTGGCTGGCGCCATGGCTCCCGTAACGATGTCGGGCGCGGTGGCGCAATCCATTGCCGAGGCGCTCTGTGCGGTGGTTCTGGCGCAGCTCATCCGCCCCGGCGCGCCCTGTGCCATTGGCACCTTTACCTCGAATGTTGACATGAAATCCGGCGCACCGGCCTTTGGCACGCCGGAATACATGCGCGCCACCCAGATGACCGGGCAATTGGCGCGGTTCTACAAGCTGCCGATGCGCGCGTCTGGCGTCTGCGCCGCGAACGTGCCTGATGGGCAGGCGATGTGGGAGACCTCCAACAGCCTCTGGTCCGCGGTGCAGGCGGGGGCGCATATGGTCTATCACGCCGCCGGATGGCTTGAGGGCGGGTTGATCGCGAGCCCTGAGAAATTCATCATGGATTGCGAAATCTTGCAGCAAATCCAACGCTATATGGACCCGATGCTGACGGCCACCGAACCCGATGACATCGCCATTGAGGCCATCCGGGAGGTCGGCGACAAAGGGCATTTCTTTGGCATCCAGCACACACAGGACCGCTATACCACGGCCTTTTATCAGCCCTTCCTAAGCGATTGGCGCAATTACGAGGCATGGGAGGCGGCAGGCGCCGTCTGGACGCCCGCGCGTGCGCATCAGGTGTTTCAGGACATCATCGCGGATTTTGAGGCCCCACCGATGGAGGATGCGGTGCGCGAGGAACTGGCGGATTTCGTGGCCCGGCGCAAGGCCGAGGGCGGGGCGCCCACGGATTTCTGAGGGGGAAGGTCGATTTCTGACGATCCGCGCGGGGGCGCTGGGCCGGGGACAAGCGAAGCAACGCCAGTGGCTGCCACTTTATGCCTACAAAGTCCGTATGACCTCACCGTGAGGCGCTCCCTCTAAAAATCGCTAGGCCGTCACGCAAAAGGCGTGCCGATATGAAGCGGCGCACCTTCGGTGCGACGGTCGGCCCAGCGATCACGCGGCGGCGCGTTCCGCGCCTTGTTCCGCGCGAGGGTGTATAAGGCCAAGGTCAGATCAGACCCTAAAGCGGTGAGGGGTCTTGATGGTAACGCATCAGTTTCAGGCGGGCGCAGTTCGGAAGGCTTCGGGCTTGTAGCGGACCTTGGCGTTCGGCCCTTTGGGGTCGAGCGCGTAGAGCGTTGGGCGTTTCTCAAGAAAAGAGCGCCAGTTCTTTTCGGGGTATGTGCTGATCTGCATGCCAAAGACATGGTGCATTCGTGAAGAGAGATGGCTGATCAGGATGCCATTCGTGTCTGGGCTATTTGTCTTGATTACGGCGCAAATTCTCTTGTCTATTTCGCTCAAAGCCACGTGTTCTTGGCGGACTTTGGGGATTGGTTTTGCTTGTTCGGTATGTGAGTTAGGCAGAACCTCGAAGATCGAACACACCGCGCGAAACCGCTCTGATGTCTTGGCCTCTCCAGCCCCGATCACGGTGAGACCATAGCCCCGCAATCGGGTGGCGAGATGGGTGAAATCCTGATCGGAGCTGACCAAGAGAACTGCCGCACAGTGATCCGAGAGCGCGCGCTCCATCGCGTCAACGCAAATCAGCATGTCGGTGGCGTTCTTGCCGCTGCCGGAATGGATGAACTGAAAGCCGGCGACCTTGTCCCAATCAGGCAGAAGGCCGACATTGCCATAGGCACGCAGCAGGTCAGGGGCACCGTGGCGGTGGGCCAGATCAAGGATGGTCTGAGCATGCGTCACAGGGATATTCTCGGCATCGACAAAGACCGAGAGGCGCGGCGCGGGGGTGAGGCGGGTCGGGGGCAAGGTGCTCATGAACCAAGCCTAGGATGGCAATCCGGATGGATTTGGGGCAGGAGGCGATCTTTTTCATGGCGTACACGTCTGGCGTGTGACTGCGGGGCCGAAGGCTGTCAGGAGTATTTGGACCATGAAGAAACTCACCCCGCCGCCGACCCGTCGAGCCACCTTCTACACCCCCGGTCCACCCCGGCGTGCAGCAAGAGCGTCAGGATCGCCAGCACGATCAGGGCGGCGAACATGAGGTCGATCTTGGCGCGGCCATTGGCCAGCAGCATGAGATAGCCCAGTCCTTTGGACGCGCCCACCCATTCGCCGATGATCGCCCCGATGGGCGCATAGACCGCCGCGAGGCGCAGACCCGAGGCGAAACCGGGCAGCGCGGCAGGCACGCGGATATGCCACATGAGCCGCGCCCGGTTCGCGCCCATGACGCGCGCAAGGTCGAGCCAGTGCGGCGGTGTGCGCATCAGCGCGTCGAAGAACGCGGATGTGACCGGGAAATAGATGATCAAGAGCGCCATCGCGACCTTGGACCAGAGGCCATAGCCCAGCCAGAGCGTGAGGATGGGGGCGAGGGCAAAGACCGGGATCGCTTGGGAAAACACCATCATCGGGCGGATGAGGCGGCGCGCCATGGGTGAGGATGCCAGGCCAATCGCCGAGAGCCCGCCGAGTATGGCACCCAAGGCCAAGCCCAGCAGCACCTCTGCGGCGGTGATGGTCGCATGATGGGCAATCAGCGCCCGGCTGGCCCAGAGGGTTTCAGCCACGCGGCCCGGCCCCGGCAGGATAAAGGGCGGCAATGCCGCGAGCGTCACCAGCGCCTGCCAGAGCACCAGCGCGAGGGCCGTGGAGGTGGCGATGGTGATGAGGCGGCTCATGCGGTCGGATATCCGGCGAGGGCCGCGTCAAAAAAGGCACGCTCCAGTTGTGTGGCGGTGACAAAGGCGGATTGTGCGGCGGCTTGATCCTCGGGCGAGAGGGTGGGCCAGACCTGATCAAGCTGGCCGCGCAGATAGGCCACGACGCCTTCAAAGCCCGCTCCGCTGTGCAGCGTGATCCATTCCCCGAACCAGAACGGCAGGTGGTCGGCGCGGTCCGCATGGGGGCTGGCCCAGTCCAGATAGGTCCATTCCGCCACGCTGAGCACCGCGATCATCTGCGCATAGCGTCCTGATTTGGCCGCCGCGCGCATCAGCGCCTGAAACTCGGCTGTCACCGGGTGGGGCGCGGCGGGAGGCTCGGTTGTGCCGCCCAAAGCTGCGATGGCCCGCAGGAAATAGGTATTCTCTGGCCCCGAGATCAGCCCCAGAAACTGTGCTGCCGGGATGGCATCGGGCAGGCTCGGCGCATGGGCGATGGCAGAGGCCAAGAGGCGCACGAAATCCTCGATAAAGAGGTAATCCTGTTGCAGATAGGCGAGCATGCGCGTCTCGGGCAGCGTGCCCGCCGCAAGCTGATCGGTGAAGGCGTGCCGGGTGGCGGCCTGCCAATCGGTGGCCACAAGGGATTGGAGATGGTCGGTGGGGCGCAAGGCGGGGTCCTCTCAGGCGGGCGCACGCAGGCGGGCCAAGAGGCGGCCCTGTGCGGCGAGGGTTTCGGGATCATCCACGGCGCGCGGCACGGGCGCTGTGGGCGGGGTGACATCCTCTAGCCCGGTCTCGGTCAGGATGTGGATGGCATGGCCCATGCGCGCGGCCTCGGCGGGGTCATGCGTGACCATGAGCACCGTGCGCCCGGCCAGATGGGTGGCGGTGAGATCCTGCATCTGCGCGCGGGTGCGGGCGTCGAGCGCCGAAAACGGCTCGTCCAGAAGAACGATGGGGCGATCCTCCATCAGGGTGCGGGCCAGCGCCACGCGCTGTTTCTGCCCGCCCGAGAGCGCATGGGGCCGTTTGTCTTCATGATCTGCCAGACCCACGCGCGCCAGCATCTCGCGCGCACGCGCCATATCGCGTGGCATCCCGCGCAACCGCGCGCCAAGCGTCACATTGCCCAGCACGTCGAGCCAGGGCATCAGCATCTCGCCCTGCGCCATCAGTGCCATGCGCCCCGGCAGCGGCAGCCCGTCCGAGGCGGTGATTGTGCCGGTGAACTCTGTCACCTCATCCAGCCCGGCAATCAGGCGCAGGAGCGTGGTCTTGCCCACGCCCGAGGGGCCGAGCAGGCAGGTGATGCGGCCTGCGGGCAAATTGAGGCGCAGCGGGCCAAAGACCGGCAGAGCGCCGATCCGGGCGCGGCCATCGAGGGTCAGACTGGGCGGGGCGGTCATGCGCGGCCTCTTCATCTATGGGGCCGCAGGCAGGGGGGATGGCGCGTGGGCGCAGTCTCCGTTCCCTCCGCCGGTGCAAGCCGGATCAGGTTCGGTGGGTTGGCGCAGCGCCTCTCAGCCCCAAGCGGGGCACCCCAACGGATACCCCAGATGTAGCCGCAGCGCCCAGCGATGACAAGGGCGCGATCTGGGGCGCGATCCGGGTTGAAAAGTATCCGGCATTTTAAGCGTTGAGGGAGCCTTAACGCTTGGGTGTCAGTCTGCTGCCATCCGAGGGGAGAGTGTCATGCACGGGCTGGTCAACCGCGCCATCGAGCGATTTGTCAGGGATACCTATGGGCGCGATGTCTGGATCGGTACAATACAGCGGCTCGATCTGGGTCTGACAGAGTTTGAGGCGATGATGACCTATGAGCCCGAGATCACCGAGCAAGTGTTGACAGCCGTGGGGGCGCGGCTCGCGCGTGGGCGCGATGATCTGCTCGAGGATATCGGCACCTATCTGGTCTCGCACCCTGCGACCGAGGCGCTGCGCCGCCTGCTGCGCTTTGGCGGTGTGGATTATGTGGAGTTCCTCCATTCGCTCGACGATCTGCCCGAGCGTGCCCGCCTTGCGGTGGCCGATCTCGATCTGCCCGTGCTGGAATTACAGGACCGGGGCGGCGGTCAGTACCAGCTCCATGTTGGTCTGCCCAAGGGACATGCGCTGCGGCTGGGGCCGGTGGTGGTGGGGCTCTTGCGGGCGATGGCAGATGACTATGGCGCGCTGGCGCTGGTCGAGCATCAGGGGGATGCGCCGGGCCATGAAATCATCGAGGTGCGGCTCTTGGACGAGGGGTTTGCCCATGGGCGGGCTTTTGCTCTGGGGCTTGGTGGAGGCGTGGCATGACGGTTCAGGATGTGGGACTTTTGCCTCTGCTCGCGGGCCTCTGCCCGATGCATGCGGTGCTGGACGCCCAAGGGCATCTGGTGCAGGCGGGGCCGACGTTCGCCAAGCTCTTTGGCGCGCATCCCCTTCGCGGCGTGAGGTTTCTTGATCTGATCGAGCTGCGTCGTCCGCATCAGGCGGCGGATATGGCGGGGTTGCTGGCCTGCGCCGGGGCGCGGCTGCGCTTGCGGCTGCGCGCGGCCCCCCAGACCGCGCTCAAGGGGGTCCTCTTGGCCATGCCGGGGGGCGGGGCGGTGGTCAACCTGTCGTTCGGGATTTCCGTGGTCGAGGCGGTGCGCGATTTTGGCCTGACAGGTGCTGATTTCGCGGCGACGGACCTCACGACCGAGATGCTCTATCTGATCGAGGCGAAATCGGCCGCGATGGAGGCGTCGCGCAAGCTGAACCTGCGCTTGCAAGGCGCGCGGATAGCGGCGGAAGAGCAGGCGTTCAGCGATGTTTTGACGGGCCTCAGAAACCGCCGCGCGCTCGACCATGTGCTCGACCGACTGATGCAGAGCGAACAGGATTTCGCGCTGCTGCATCTCGATCTCGATTTCTTCAAGCAGGTGAACGACACGCTGGGCCATGCTGCGGGGGATCATGTTCTGCAGGAGGTGGCGCGGCGCCTGCAAGCAGAGGTGCGCGCCGACGATCTGATTGCGCGGGTGGGGGGCGATGAATTTGTCATCCTGCTCTTGGGCATGACCGAAGCTGCGCCGGTCGCGGC
>NZ_JAGPVV010000191.1 GCF_018066915.1 Roseovarius sp. | reverse complement strand
GAGGAAAAGATCGCGCAGTTGCAGTCGATGCAAGCCACGTTGCGGCATCTGGTGCGGGAATGTGCCGGGGACGCGCGGCCCGATTGCCCCATATTGCGCGATCTGGCCGAAGGCTGAAGAGGCGGGGGGCGCTGCCCCCCGGACCCCCCGGAGTATTTGAGCCAAAAAGAAGCGGGAGGCGCTATGCCTCGCGCCCATGGGCGACAAGGCGGGCGTGCAGATGCGCGGCCTCGACCGCCCCTGCCTCGAGCGCAAAGACATAGGCGTGAGTTAGAAAAAAACAGGCGGCATCAAGGGTGTTGGCCCTGTCTGCCGCCTGTGTATAGAGCGTGATCAGCGCCGCCCGGTCGCCCGTTTCATGAGCGTGGATCATGGCGCTGTCGAGATCGGTCATTCCGCGGCGTGGGCCATGGCGCGATGCGCTTCGACCCGGCCTGCCACCCAAGCGTGGAAGCAATGCGTGGGGCTGTCCATCACCGGCGAAAAGCGCCCGCCGTCGAAATAGGTTGCGTGGCGACCGCGCTGCATGCCCTCGACCACAAAGATATCCTCTTCGAACACGGTTTTCCAAAGCTGGGTATTGCGCAGGCGTAGCCCACCATCGGCATTGGGGACCGAATAATAGAGGTGGATATGTTCGACCGTGCGCTCGGGCCCTTTCGGCTCCAGTATGATGGCAAAGGCGTGGTCGCGGTGAACGCCCAAGAGGACATTGGGGTAGGCCGCGACATATTCGGCCTGTTCGTTCCATTTTGCGCCCACTTCGGCGAAGTCGGGGAATGTCGCGCCGGTCTCATTGGTCAGTTGGCGATAGACCATCGTGCCCTGACCGGAATATTCGCCCGGTTTCTCGATGTGATAGTGATCCTCGAGCCGCGAGTAGCTGTTGAGGCCGGGGTGGACCCAAGGCAGATGATAGCTCTCGCAATAGTTCTCGACCGCGAGTTTCCAGTTGGTTTTCACCTCAAGCGTAAAGCGGCTGTCGGCCCCGCCGTGATAGACCGGCAGATCAAATTCGCGCCAGCGGGTGATGAGATCGGCCATCGCGTCCTCAAAGGCGGGGGCATCGCCCGAGACATTGATCCAGACCACATCGCGCCAGATATGGCTGCGAATCTCGGTCAGGCCCAACTCGTCGCGCTTGATGCTCTCATGGGTGTTGTGACCCGGTCCGCCGACATGCGGTGTCGAGACGAGCGCGCCCTTGGTCGAATAGCACCACGAATGATAGGGGCAGCGGATCGCGCCCTCGATCTTGCGCGGTTCCTCGACAAGGATCATGCCACGGTGGCGGCAGATGTTCTGAAAGACGCGCACCTGACCGTCCTTGTCGCGCAAGAGCAAGAGCGGCATGCCGAGAAATTCCAGCGGCTTGGCGTCGCCCGGTTCCGGCACATCGGCCCCGACCGCCAGCCCTGCCCATTGGCTGAAGAGGAGCGCGTGCTTTTCCTCTTCAAAGACGGCCGGGTCGATGTAATGCGCGTTAGGCAGGCCGTTGGCCTGCGCGACGGGTGTGCGAACATTCGTGAGATCGGTCAGCGCGGGCATTTTGGCGTCTCCGGGGGTTGGGGCTGGCGCATAGTTTGCCAGAGCCCCGCGCCCGCCCCGCGCCTGTCTGCGACGCGGCGCGTCAATCCCGCGACAAGCCCGCGCGCAGCGGCCCCGGTCAGAGGCCGCGGGGCAGGGCCGCGACGCCAGTGCGCGCCATTTCGACAAGGCCAAGCGGGCGCATCAATTCAGCGAAGGCGTCGATTTTCTCGGGCGCGCCGGTGATCTCGAACACAAAGCTGGTGAGCGTGCTGTCGACCGCATTGGCGCGGAAAATATCGGCCAAGCGTAGGGCCTCGACCCGCTTGTCGCCGGTGCCCTCGACCTTGAGCAGCGCCAATTCACGCTCGACGCTCGGGCCTTCGACGGTGAGGTCATTGACCTTGTGCACGGGCACGATGCGGCCCAATTGCGCCTTGATCTGCTCGATCACCTGCGGCGTGCCGGTGGTGACGATGGTGATGCGGCTGGTGTGGCCGGTGTGATCCACCTCGGCCACGGTCAGGCTGTCGATGTTATAGCCGCGACCCGAGAATAGGCCAATAACGCGGGCCAGAACGCCGGGTTCGTTATCGACCAGCACCGCAAGCGTATGGGTTTCCTGCACATCCGAAAAGGTCGGACGCAGGTTATAGGCGGAATGTTTGGACGAGCCTTTTTTGATTTGCAGAGCGGACATTATGCGGTTTCCTTGTTGATCGGGCGTGGTTGGTGGTGGGGTGAGCCCCGCGTCACACCAGCACCGCGCCGCCCTCTTTGATGGCGTCCTTGGTGCTTGCCTCGCCCAAGAGCATCTTGTTATGCGGCTCGCCGGACGGGATCATCGGGAAGCAGTTTTCGTGCTTTTCCACCAGACAGTCAAAGATCACCGGGCCGTCATAATTGAGCATCTCCATGATCGCGTCATCGAGATCGGCGGGGTCCTTGCAGAGGATGCCCTTGGCGCCAAAGGCCTCGGCCAGTTTCACGAAATCGGGCAGGGATTCCGACCAGCTAGACGAATAGCGCTCGCCATGGAGCAATTGCTGCCATTGGCGGACCATGCCCAAGCGCTCATTGTTGAGGATGAACTGCTTGACGGGCAGGTGATATTGCATCGCCGTGCCCATTTCCTGCATGTTCATGAGCCACGAGGCCTCGCCTGCGACGTTGATCACCAGCGCCTCGGGATGGGCGATCTGCACCCCGATGGAGGCCGGAAAGCCATAGCCCATGGTGCCAAGCCCGCCAGAGGTCATCCAGCGGTTGGGATCGTTAAAGCCCAGATACTGCGCCGCCCACATCTGATGCTGGCCCACTTCGGTGCAGATATAGCGGTCATGGTCCTTGGTCAGCGCCTCGAGCCGGGCGAGGGCATATTGCGGTTTGATGGTCTTGCCCTTTTGCGTGAACTTGAGGCAATCGACCTTTTTCCACTCATTGATGCGCTCCCACCACTTGGCGATGCCTTCCCGGTTGAGTTTGGAACCGCGCGCCTTCCAGACCTCGAGCACATCGGCCAGAACATTGGCAATGTCGCCGACAATCGGGATGTCTGCGCGCACGACCTTGTTGATCGACGAAGGGTCGATGTCGATATGCGCCTTGATGCTGTCGGGGCTGAACGCGTCGAGCCGCCCGGTGATGCGGTCGTCAAACCGTGCCCCGATGTTGACCATGAGGTCACAGCCATGCATGGCCATGTTCGCCTCATAGAGCCCGTGCATACCGAGCATGCCGATCCAGGCCTTGCCGTTGGCGGGGTAGGCCCCCAGACCCATCAGGGTCGACGTGGTCGGGATGCCGGTGGCTTCGACCAGTTCGCGCAAGAGGCGCGTGGCCTCGGGGCCAGAGTTGATGACGCCGCCGCCGGTGTAAAAGATCGGGCGTTTGGCCTTTTCAAGCGCGGCCACCAGATCGGTGATCCCTTCGATATCGCCTTTGACGCGGGGCTGATAATGCGAGACGCGCGCGTGTTGCGGTGATGTATAGGTGGCCGAGGCGAATTGCACATCCTTGGGGATATCGACCAGAACCGGGCCGGGGCGGCCGGTGGTGGCGACATGAAAGGCCTGATGCAGCGTGTCGGCCAAGCGCGCGGTGTCGCTCACCAGCCAGTTGTGCTTGGTGCAGGGGCGGGTGATGCCGACGGTATCGGCCTCTTGAAAGGCGTCATTGCCGATCATGAAGGTGGGAACCTGTCCGGTCAGAACCACCAGCGGAATGGAATCCATCAGCGCATCGGTCAGACCCGTGACCGCGTTGGTGGCCCCGGGGCCAGAGGTGACAAGCACGACGCCCGGTTTGCCGGTCGAGCGCGCATAGCCTTCGGCGGCATGCACGGCGGCCTGTTCATGGCGCACGAGGATGTGGCGGATGTCGTTTTGCTGAAAGATCTCGTCATAAATAGGTAGTACGGCGCCGCCGGGATACCCGAATACGACATCCACGCCCTGATCCTTGAGGGCCTGGACCACCATTTTCGCTCCGGTCATCTGACGTGTCATGTGCTCGTGCTCCGTATATGACGTCAATTCAGTTCGCATAAAAAAGCCCCCGGTTTTCCGGGGGCGCATGGGGGACCCGACGGGTGTCCGTTACCGGCCCATGCGCCAATGACCTACGATGAATACTAGTGTGTCCACGCGGGCGACTCCGTTCTGCGTGGCGCGGACATTAGGTGCGGGGGCAGGGGGCGTCAAGCCGATTTGGTGGATAAAATGTCGCAAAACGGGATGAAATCTTTGCATTTATTGCGCAAAAGCGGGTCTGAACGTGCGTTTCCCGTTTTTACAGTCTCTTAAGGCAGCAATTTTGCGGGAATCGCCCCCGTGACGCCGGGGCTGCGCGCGCGGCTTTCATCTGGCCGCTCGGATCATAGCCGGACGCCCGTTCCCTGCAACACGCCATGCTCGAGCGCATAGCGGGTAAGCCCCGCTGTCGAGGCGATGCCGAGTTTGCGTTTGATGTTCTTGCGATGGGTCTCGACCGTGCGCACCGAGATATCGAGCGCTTGCGCCACATCCTTGTTGGATTTGCCTTGGGCCAGTTGCAAGAGGATCGTCTGTTCGCGGTTGGTGAGTTGTTCGCGGTCAGGATTCTCATAGGGTTCGAGTGATCCCTTGGCTCCGGTGCAGAGATAGCGCTGCCCGGTCATCACCGCGTCTATGGCGCGTTTGATCTCGTCAGTCGGCACATCCTTGAGCACATAGCCCGCCGCACCGTGGCTGAGTGCGGAGGAGATATATTCCGGGCTGTCGTGCATGCTGAGGATCAGGATGCGGGTGTCGGGGCGCTTTTCAAGGATGATCTCGGTTGTGGTCAACCCGCCCAGCCCCGGCATGTTGAGGTCGAGCAGGATCACATCGGGATCAAGCGCCTCGACCCGGTCGATGATGGCCTGCCCGTTGCCCAGCGTGGCGAGGATTTCGACGTCATCATAGCTTTCGAGAATGGACTGGATGCCTTCGGCGACCATCGGGTGGTCATCCACGATCACGATCCGGATGGGATTTTGGCTCATGCGCGGGCCTTTTCCTTGGGGTTAGGCCGCTCTTGAGGCGGCAAGAGGTGGGTGAGGGGCACGTTGGCCTCGATCGTCGTGCCGGTTTTGCCCGAGATGACCGTGAACGTGCCGTCCAGTTGCTCGACACGCTCCTGCATGTTGCGCAGGCCCAGACCACCACCGGGGGTGCCCGAGGGTTTGGCGTGGTCAATGCCGCAGCCATTGTCGGCAATGCGCAGCGTTGCCCCACGGGCATGGCCGCGGACATCGACGGTGACGCGGGTGGCGCCGGAATGGCGTTCGATATTGGTAAAGGCCTCTTGCGCCACGCGGTAGAGCGCGATCTTGGCCTCGTCATCCAGACGGTTGCGAAAGACAACGGTGCTGAATTCGGTCACGATGCCGGTGCGTTTGCCAAAGTCTTCGGCCAGCGTTTTGAGCGCGGGGCCGAGGCCCAGATCATCGAGAACGCCGGGACGCAGGTCGCGGCTGATGCGGCGCACCTCTTGGATGGCGCCCGAGAGGTGGGTGATGCCGCGCTCCAGCGTATCGGCGGCGCGCGCATCGCCCGACGCGAGGCGGCGCTTGGCGGTATCAAGCGCATAGCGCACGCCGACGAGAATCTGGCTGATACCGTCATGGAGTTCGCGCGCGACGCGGCCGCGTTCCTCTTCTTGGGCGTCAAACACGCGCTGGGTCAGTTTCTTGAGCTTGGCATCGGCAAGGCGGCGCTCGCGGATGTTGATGAAGAGGCCCGAGACGAAGACGAGCAAGAGTGCCATCAGCATCGCGGCCCCGATATAGAAGAAGGTGCGCTCCACCCGCGCCTCGACCTTTTCGCGCGAGGCGGTGACGGTGGCCACCACATCGTCGATGAACACGCCGGTGCCCACGGCCCAGCGCCAATCCTGAAGCCCGATCACATACGTCACCATCTGCGCGCGCTCTCCGGTCGACGGTTTGGGCCATTCATAGCTGTGATAGCCGCCGCCGGTGCGCGCGAGGCGAATGAGCTCGTCGGTGATGGGTTGGCCGCCCTCATCCTCGAGCCCCGTCCAGTTGCGGCCGATGAGTTCGGTGCGTCTTGGGCTGACAAGGTTGGTGCCGTCATAGTCAAAGACAAAGAAATAGCCGTCCTGCCCATAGAGCATGCCAGCGAGGATCTGGCTGACCTGTTCCATGGCACGTTCGTCGTTGGGCGCCGCGCGCCCGTAGATGTTCACAAATGCGGTGCGGGCGATGGAGAGGTAATTCTTGAGTTCCGCGCGCTTGGCCTCGATCAGTTGCGCTTCGAGGGTTTCGATCTCGCGTTCCGCCAGCTGGCGCGATTGCAGCGTGACCACGACCGAAATCGCCAGTGCCGTGAGGATCAGCGGCAGGGTGGCGACCAGAAAGAGCTTTTGGCCGTAATTGAGCCGGATGCGGGCGAAAAGGCGTTGCATGGATCAGCGATAGGGCCAAATGCGCGGCATTTCCAGTGTCTCGTGCCTCAATGCTCGGGCGGATGCCAATCGGCGGGGGGCACATCGCGGCGGCGCAGGCGCAGGGCGAGGCCCAAGGCCACGCCAACCCCGATGGCAACGGTCAGATCGGCCAGCACGGTCAGCACAAGCGTCAGCAAGAGCAGCATCCGGTCCGAGGGGCGGTCAGCCATGTAGCTGCGCCATTTGTGCGGCTCGGACATGTTCCACGCGATCAGCATCAAGAGGCCAGCAAGGGCGGGCATGGCGAAATAGCCCGCCAAGGGGGCCGCGAGCAGCATGACCAGCAGGATCACGAGTGCATGGATCATCCCCGCCACAGGTGTGCGTCCACCTGCGCGCACATTGGTGGCGGTGCGGGCAATCGCCCCGGTCGCAGGCAGACCACCAAAGAGCGCCGAGCCGATATTGGCCACGCCATTGGCCACAACCTCTGCATTGGGTTGGGATTTGTCGCCGATCATGCGGTCCGCCACGGCGGCGGAGAGGAGCGATTCCACACCTGCCAGAAAGGCGATGATGAGGGCGGATGGCAGAAGGTCGATCATCCGCGCAAGGCTGAGATCCGGCAGCACTGGCATATTGGGCGTATTGGGCAGGGGGCCAAAACGCGACAAGAGGGTATCCACCGGCAGATGCCAGAGCGCCACAGCGGCAGAGGTCAGCCCCACCGCAACGATCAGGCCCGGATAACGCGGGGCTGCGCGGCGCAGGCCCACGATCAGAACCATGGTTGAGAGACCGATCAACAGCGCTTGCAGATTGAACGTGTCGCGCGCGTGCCAGAGGGCTTCGATCTTTTCGAGAAACTCGGCGGGCAGGCTTTCGGTGGTGAGACCCAGAAAATCCTTGATCTGGCTGGTGGCGATGATGATGGCGATGCCGATGGTAAAGCCATTGATCACCGCCTCAGGGATATGGCGCACAAGGCTGCCCGCGCGCAATCGGCCCGCGACCACAAGGATCACGCCCGCCATCAGCGTCGCAAGGATCAGCCCGTCTTGTCCGTGTTCGGCAATGACGCCGTATACCACGACGATGAAGGCCCCGGTGGGGCCACCGATCTGCACCCGGCTGCCCCCTAGGGCAGAGATGAGAAAGCCCGCGATGATCGCCGTTGTCAGCCCCGAGGCGGGGTCCGCGCCCGAGGCAATCGCAATCGCGATGCTGAGCGGCAGCGCAACCATAGCCACGCTGATCCCTGCAAAGAGGTCCGCACGAAAGAGGGCACCGGTATAGCCCGGCAAGGTGGAAAAGATTTTGGGTTTCATGCGCGAATCTCAACACCCGCGCCGATCCGGTTTCAAGCACAAAGCGTGAGCTGGGTGCGCAATTGTATGCAAAGACCCGGCTTGACCCCGAAAATCACCTCGAAAAGTTTGTGCCAGCCCCCGGTTTCTACGCAGTAGTCGGTATTTGCAGATGCAAAACCCGTCGCTAAGGTTCGCCCACTACACAGGGTCCGGGTGCTGTCAGAGAGGTGGCGGCACTGTCATAATAATGGGGAGGAAACCAAATGGATCGTCGTTCTTTTCTGAAAAATACCGCGTTGGGTGGCGGGGCTGCGGTTGCGGCTTCGACTCTGGCTGCGCCGATGTATGCGCAAGGCGTGCGCAATCTGACCATGGTCACGACATGGGGTCGGGGCCTTGCAGGTGTGTTTGACGCCGCCCAGCGCGCTGCCGACAATATCAACGGCATGGCCGATGGCAGTATCGTGATCGACGTCAAGGGCGCGGGCGAGTTGGTGGGGGCGTTCGAGGTGTTCGACGCCGTGACCGCTGGTCAGGCCGATATGTATCACGGGGCCGATTATTATTTCGTCGGTCAGCACCCGGCCTATGGGTTCTTTACCTCGGTGCCGTTCGGCATGACCGCGCAGGAGCTGGTGAACTGGTATTACCACGACGGCGGTGCGGCATTCCATGACGAGTTGGGGCAGATCTTTGGTCTCAAATCCTTCCTTGCGGGCAACACGGGCGCGCAGGCGGGTGGCTGGTTCTCCAAGGAGATCAACGGGCCGGAGGATTTCAACGGTCTCAAATTCCGGATGCCGGGCCTTGGCGGTCTTGCTCTGGGCAAATTGGGCGCATCGGTCCAGAACATTCCGGGTGCCGAGGTTTATCAGGCGCTGGCCTCGGGCGCCATTGACGGCACTGAGTGGATCGGGCCCTGGGCCGATGAAAAGGCCGGGTTCCAAGAGATCACCAAGTTCTACTACACCGCCGGTTTCCACGAGCCGGGCGCGGGTCTGTCGATCGGCATGAACCGTGAAGTGTTCGAGAGCCTGACGCCTGCGCAACAGAAGATGGTCGAGATCGGCTGTGCCGAGGCGCATCAGTGGAACCTCGCACAGTTCCTGTCCAACAACTCTTCGGCCTTGCAGCGTCTGCAATCCAACGGTGTCAAGACACTGGAATTCCCGGATTCCGTCTGGGATGCCTTTGGTCAGGCCTCGGATGCTGTGCATCAGGAGAACATGGGCGACGAGATCTACAAGCGCGTCTATGACAGCTACATGGCGTCGTTGAAGTCGTCTTCGGCCTGGATCAACAAGTCGGACGGCGCCTATACCGCGCAGCGCGACCGCGTTCTGGGCTGATCCCGGTAGGGTGGTTTGATTGGCAGGCCCCGGACGCCGGGGCCTGCCGCAATCGGATGACGGGCCGCGCGGGCCCGCAGCGCCGCGCGTCAGGGGGACAGGATGCTGGACGCTTTTCTCTGGATTTTCCAGAATATCGGCATGGCCTTTTACAATCTGGCCTATGCCCTCAGCCATCCCGCAAGCTGGCTGGATTGGTCCGACAAAGAGGCGATCATGCGGGTCGTCTATTATGGCGGCTCGATCGAGTTCTTCTTTGTGGCGTTCACGGTGTTTCTGGTGCTCACCGCCGTGGGCATGTGGAAAAACGCCTTTATGTGGGGCTGCGTGCGCGGGCTCGAGGGGATGGCCAATACGGTCGGTCGCTTTACGGCCTGGGCCGGGCTGATCATGGTGATCCAGCAAATCCTGATCGTCTTTATCCAGCGGATCTTTGCCCGCCCCGATATGGTGTTCGGGATCGGTATTCCGCTGCAACTCGACATCAGTTGGTATTCCGAAGAGCTCAAGCTCTATAACGCGCTGATCGTGACGCTCTGTGCCACCTATACCTTTGTCCAAGGCGGGCATGTGCGGGTGGACCTGATTTATGCGCCCGTGAGCCATGCCACCAAAAAGATCATCGACATGGCAGGCAGTCTGATTTTCATGATGCCGATGGCGGTGTTGACGTGGATGTATGGCTGGTTCTTCATGTGGCGGCACCTGATCGTGCCGAACCCTTCAGCTAACGAACCGCTCGATAAGCTCTTGATGAAATCCCGCGCGTTGCGCTGGAATGTGGAAACCATCGGGTTCAGCCCCAACGGGTTCAACGGCTATTTCCTGTTCAAGGTGTTGCTGGTGCTCTTTGCGGGGATGGTGTTCCTGCATGCCATGGCGTTCTTCTGGCGCTCTTATCTGGAATACAAGGAAGGCCCCGACAGTCTGGGCAAATACCTCGACCGCGACACGCTGGGCGAGGGCGAAGAAGCCTTTGAAGGCACACATTAAAGGGGCAGGGACCAATGCTATTCGGACTGGACGGGGTCGAGATCGGGCTGATCATCGTATTTCTGTGCCTCTTTGGGGGTATTCTATCGGGCTTTCCTGTGGCCTTTGCCATTGGCGGGGCGGGGATTGTGGCGTTTGGCATCATTGCCGGGCTGGATAGCGCGGGGCTGCTGATTCATCAGGCCATCGACACATCAAGCGAGGCCTATAACTCCATCGTGGCGAGCGGTGTGCGGCCCGATGCCATCTCGGTGTTCCGATACCCGGACTTGCCACGCGCGGCGCAGCCGGTGTTTCCGTTGGGCTGGGAAGTGGCGCTGGATCGCAACGTGTCCTTCCTTGTGAATCGGATCAACGAGCGGGTGCTGGCGGGGGCGTCGATCGAGACGCTGCTGGCGGTGCTGATGTTCGTGATGATGGGCATCACGCTCGAACGCTCCAAGATCGCCAATGATCTCTTGACCACCATGGCGCGGGTGTTTGGCCCGCTGCCGGGCGGTCTGGCGGTGTCGGTCGTGGTGGTGGGCACGTTCCTTGCGGCCTCGACCGGGATCGTGGGCGCGACAGTGGTGACAATGGGCCTCTTGAGCCTGCCCACGATGCTGCGCGCGGGCTATAGCCCGCAACTGGCGACGGGCGTCATCGCGGCATCTGGCACGCTGGGGCAGATCATTCCGCCCTCTATCGTGATCGTGCTCTTGGGCACGCTGGCGGGCGATCTCTATTCCGTGGCGCAGGAGAACCGGGCGCAAGCGGCAGGTTGCACCGATGCGCTGACCTATCTGGGCGAGCCTGCGGTGGTGTCGGTGGGCACGCTCTTTCAGGCGGCGCTCTTGCCGGGGATATTGCTCGCGGTGCTCTATGGCCTCTATGCCTTTGGCTATGCGCTGGTGAACCCGTCCAAGGCCCCGGCGGTGCAGATCGCCAGCGGCCCACGCGGCGAGGTGATCACCCGCGGTGAGGGCTTTACGTGGTTTCTGGGTGTCCCTGTGGCGCTGATTGCTGGGGTCATGCTGCTTTCGACACTTGGTATGGTTGGAAGTCAGAGCCTGATTGTGGATAGTTTCAGCGATCAGGGCAAATCCGCGTCGTTGCGCACCAATGTCAGCCCTCAGTGTCAGGCGGCGATGATCGAATTGCACGGTCAGTCGAAATGGGATGCGGCCGTGGCCGAGCAACAGGGGATTGACGCTGCCGGCGGTGTGGCCGAGAGCGTGCGCCTGACGCCCGAGGAAATCGCGGCACTTCGCGTTCAGAAAGAGGCGGATGCCGCGCCTATCGGCACGGGCGTTGCCACCCTGATGGTGATGTTGGGCCTGACGCTGGCGGTGGCACGGGGTGTGGCGCCGTCAGCCAATCCCGCACCGCTCTTGATCGGGGCTCTGGGCATTCTCTTGGGTCTTCTGGTGGATATCCTGCTGATCCGGCCTTCGACCTCTTCAGGGGTGACGGTGCTCTTGTTGCTGATCCCGTTGGCCATGGCCTGTTACGGCTGTGCCCATGGGGCTGGGCGGATGGCGAAGAATGAACTGATCCGCGTGGTCTTTCCGCCGCTGGTTCTGATCGTGGCGGTGCTGGGCTCGATCCTCGGTGGGATCACCAACCCGACCCCGGCGGCAGCGCTGGGGGCCGGTGGGGCGATCATGCTTGCGGCATACCGCAAGCTGCGCGACCAGGACCGGTCGCCCAAGATCATCATCCTCGCCACGCTGGCGGTGGTGCTCTCGATCCTGATCGGCATCAACTTTGACCTCCGGATCAATCAGGCGGGCGTCAGCTTTGAGTCTTGGGTAGCGTTCTTCTTTGCCTATGCCGCCTATCTCTACGCGGTGTTCGGGCTCTTGTTCGCCTGCTGGGTGCTTTATACGGGCGGGGTGTTGACCCCGGTGGTGCGCGAGACGGCCAAAGTCACGAGCATGGTTTTTACCATCCTCATCGGCTCGCAACTCTTGAACCTCGTGGTCATCAGCTTTGGTGGCGAGCATTACATCCAGGAGTTCCTCAAGAGCTTTGACAATGAGCTCAAGGTATTCCTGATCGTGATGCTGGTCCTCTTCGTCCTTGGCTTCGTGCTCGATTTCCTCGAGATCATCTATATCGTGATCCCCATCGTGGGGCCGGTGATCTATGGCGGCACCTTTGATCCAAAATGGGTGACGATCATGATTGCGGTCAATCTTCAGACCTCGTTCCTCACGCCGCCTTTCGGCTTTGCGCTGTTTTATCTGCGCGGGGTGGCCCCCAAAGAGGTCACGACCGGGCATATCTATCGCGGGGTGATCCCCTTTGTGCTGATCCAGCTTGGGGCGCTTGGCATTCTGTGGTTCTTCCCATCCATCGTGACGATAGCCCCGGCGCTGATGGCGAACTGAGGTTGCGCAGGCGCCGCGGCCCATCGTCCGGTGGGCCCGTCACCCGTTTGCACAGAGGTCTGGCCCGCATCGGCCAGACCTCTTTTGTGCCTTGGCAGGGGCCTGTCTGGCTTTTTGCGAAAGCAGCGCAAAGGATCGGACAAACAGTCGAAATTTGGCCTTGTAACTCTCCCACAGGGGCGGCTATACGCGTCGGCGGAGCTGTGGCCGAGTGGTCGAAGGCGCTCCCCTGCTAAGGGAGTAGGCGGGAAACCGTCTCGTGGGTTCGAATCCCATCGGCTCCGCCACTTGCCTTTCTGATACGAATTGTCCCAATCCGGCTCCGGCCGGATTTTTCCGTTGATGTCGAGGGGTGTGCGAGGGGGTGAGCACCGTTCTTGCTTCTGGGTGGCGCGTAAGCGGTCTATCTGGGCTGATATTCTCCGGGTGCGCTGCGTCTTTTGCTTTCTTGAATTTTTGAGGCTTTTAGGATGGTCCGGTTTCGGGGGCCATCTCATGTCATTTTGAACTGTGGGGGCATGACAAACGGACCTGCGTTGAGCGGTTCCCAGTTTATCAAATGTCTCGCACATTGACGGATGCAACCGCGACGCCCTCGGTTTTACAGTGCAGGACAGACGGACTCCGGGTCGTTTCTACATTGACATCAACAGCGCCAACGGGCGGCAACCCGAAAATTGCGGCGCGGATTGCGGCCCGCAATTCGACGCGCGAGGGCGGGACGGTTGGAAGGCACCGAGATATTCTAGAACCAGCACCGCAGGCAGGCGAACAACGGCATCCTGTCAGCCGTTGACTTCAGGATGAGACGGCAGAAACTGAGTGAAGCAGGTGCCGAGGATACCCGGTGCCCCGCAACATGAAGGATTTTAAAGGTCTGCGTTCAAGCCATGCTATTGATATTGCCAAGTCTTCTGCTGCCGGGACTTGGAAGGAGGGTGCCGGTGATTCCTTGTTCTTGCGAAAGACTGCGTGGTGAGTTCCCCTCGCAAGACGTTGCGACTGCGCCATGAGCCCACATCTTGATTGGGCGGGACGCTGGATAGAGACTGTTGCGCCGGACGAACCGCAAAAGCTTATTCGCCGACTTGATTGGGATGGGTTAACGGAAACTGGTTTCGCCGACCTTCTAAACCAGGCTATGCGGGATCGAGACGATCTCTTTGCCTGGCAACCCGCCTTGGCATTATGCGTTTCGGCTTTGCAACGGTCTTGGGACGCTGCTCTTGTCCCATATGCCGTCGATGAGCAGCGCCCGTTTCTTGATATATGGTGGCCGATCCGTGCTCTTGCCGTATCGCAATTATCCGCAGCACTGATCCCTCTGAGCCCAAGAATTGCCCCTGGCGTCCTTGAAAAAATGGCAGATCAACTCATCGCGCGGCTTTGTTCTTTGGGTGAACGGGTCCTTTGGGACAGATTTCGCAATGGTCGCCTTCCGGCCGACATTGTCCGTGCGCATCTTGGTATCTCTGGCGATGGTTCTGGTCCGCCCCTGCGCACAGGCTACCTCCGGTTCGTGCAAGACCATCGCCGCGATGGTCTGTCATCCTTATTTGCAGACTTTCCAGAGCTTGGCCGTTTGATCGGCACGGTATTCGCGCTTTGGCTGAGTGGGAGCGCCCAGCTATTGCGACGTGTAAACGAGGATCGAGAGGCTCTTGATCGACTGTTCTCGATCCCTGCCACCCATTCTCTCAGTGACATAGAGCAGAACCTGGGTGACCCGCACAATGGAGGCCAATCCGTTGCCATTCTCACCTTTGCATCGTCTCGCGCGGATGGCATGTGCCAGATTGTCTACAAGCCAAAAGATCTGCGTGTTGATATTGCTTACAATGCGCTGCTGCATGAATGCAACGAAACAAGCGACCTTCCACCTCTGCGGAACCTGACCGTGTATGCCTGCAGGGATTATGGGTATATGGAACATGTTTCGCATCGACCCTGTGCTGATGAGGAAGAGTTGCGAAGCCATTATCGGAATGCCGGCCGTCTTACGGCAATCCTGCATGTTCTTGGCTGCACCGACTGTCACCATGAGAACCTGATCGCCTGTGGTGACCATCTGGTGCTGGTGGACACTGAAACCTTGTTTGAACCGCAGATGCCAGATCATGTCATGGAGGCATGTGCGCAAACTTCCATGGCCAAGCAAACTCGACTTCAAGAGCGATTTCTGACCTCCGTTCTTCGCGTCGGGTTGCTACCGCAGTGGATCTTTCTGGGTGACGCAAAATTCCCCGTCGACGTGAGCGCCTTGGGTATTGAACCTCCGTTGCGCGAAACCGAACCAGTGCAGGGATGGCTTGGGATAAACAGCGACGGGATGATGCCGGGCAAGCTGATGAGACAGGCCAATCTCGTGACGAGCCTGCCGGTTGGCCTTGGGCAGCGTAATCCGTTTGCCCAGCATCTGGACGTGTTCTGTGACGGGTTTCGGAAGCAATGTGAATTCTTGGTCGCGTCGCGGCAATCCCTGCTGGCGGAAGGGAAGGGGCTGTCTCTTTTTGCGGGACTTCCGCGGCGCATCGTCTTGCGTGCGACACGTGTCTACTCCGCTATATTGCGGCAGATGTTGGAGCCAGCGGCGCTGCGCTCTGCTCTGGAAAGGTCGCTTTTACTGGAACAGATGGCGCGCAGTTACCTGATGGCCGAAACGCGTCCACTCAATTGGCCTGTGCTCGCCGAAGAACGTCGACAGTTGCAACAATTGGACGTTCCGTTCTTTTCCCACCTTATCGACGGTGATGTTCTGGACCTGAACAGTTCAGGCGACGCAATACGTGGTTTTTTTGCACGTAGCGGACTTTCCGCCGCCAAAGAGCGACTCCTTGATCTCTCCAGTCAGGAGATCGACTTTCAAATCGACCTCATTCGCGGTGTTGTCCAATCCAAGCACATGCAGGTTGCCGATCGTGGCATGTCTGATCCTGACGACCCGGGTTGGTTCGCTGGCCAGTCGTTATCATCTCAGTTAAACGGCACCGAGGCGGCAGGGCGGATCGCACGTGAGCTTTGTGATCTGGCGATCCATGACCCGCAAGGCTATGTGGAGTGGTTGGGACCAACGCTTGGCGAGGATGGTGCGAGCTTCAGCTATGGCCCGGTGGGTCTTTCGCTCTATAGCGGTTCGATTGGTCTAGCCCTGCTTCTGCATCATCTGCGCGACCTGCCCCAAGACCCCGCCGGGTCTGATGCCATGCAGTCGGCCCTTTTGCGACCCTTGCACGAGTTGGGCGAGCAGCACTCAGATGAGAACCAAGCCCGCTGGTGGCGCGACCAATCCCTTGGTCTGAGCGGCTGCGGCGGGGTTCTGCTTGCCCTTGAGAGACTCGGGGACAGGGCCACCGTCGATCGGATTGTTGCGGCCTTCCGACCTCGTTTTGTCAAAGCAGATCACCAAATGGATCTCTTGGGTGGGTCCGCGGGCATGATTGGACCCATGCTGCGGATTGGCACTGAGGCTGCGCTCGACCACGCCATTGCGGCGGGGGAACATCTGCTCGGGCAGCAAACCAAAGACGGTGGATGGCAGAGCGAGGGGGGCGGGCGGGCGCCCTTGGGTTTTGCTCATGGGACCGCTGGTTATACCGCCGCGCTGGCCGCGCTCCATCACGTCACGGGGCAAGAGCGGTTTCGAACGGGGGCCGCTGCCGCCCTAGCGCTTGAACGGGCGCACTTCTGTTCTGAGACAGGCAACTGGCCAACCCATGCAGGCACTCTTGCGGACGAGCAACCAGTTCATTTTCTGGAGCATTGGTGCAATGGCGCACCGGGCGTCGGTTTGGGTAGGGCCTGTCTCTGGGGCACGGATTTGTGGGATGATATCTGTGCGCAAGAAATCGAGTTTGCGGTGGTGAAGCTCATCGCTCTGGAACCGCGCAACCGAGATCATCTCTGCTGTGGCAACCTAGGGCTGATGTCGGTCCTTCGTATCCTGTCCTCTGGACCTTGGCCACTTGCGGCTTGGCTCAAGGCTCGCGCTGTGGAAAAGATTAACGAACAGCGGTCGCGCGCCTTGCTTCGGTGTAATGACAAGGACGTGAGCCTGCGTTGCGCAGGTCCTGGCGGACAGTCACTCAAGGCACCGGGATTTTTCAGCGGGCTTAGCGGAATGGGTTTGTCGTTGATGGAGGATCGTGCCGCAGAAAGGACGACCGCTATTCTTATGAGCGGTGGTCTGTTGAGGTCTGAAAGTCTGTGAAAGAAACAGAACATCTACGTCCGGACGCATGGGCCCCGGATAGTCGAAGGTCAAAGCCCCCAAGGTCTATGCCTAACAGTTATCCCATGTGATGCCGCAGCTCGGCCTGCACGGCTGGCTTATGTAGGTCGTTGTCCCTCGGACACCGATTCCTTCCAATTCTGCCTCTGACAGCTTTGCGCGCTCCAACTCCAGCCAATCCGCAGAAATTTGGAACCCTGCCTCGGACGCGATGGCCGCGTAGCTTTTGGCATCCCGCGCCTGACCAATTTTCTCGTGGAGAGCGATGTCGCTCTTCAACTTTGCAATGAATGCGCCTAATTCCGCTTCGGTCATTTCAAAACCCCTTGCACTACTACATTTATCTAAATTGCGTTAATTCAGAGCTGGATAAGGGCGTTTGTCAAGAAAATCTCTCGATTGCGACAGTCGTTTGATCTTTGGCGGAGGCATTTTGGGGAATGCCGGAGCAAAGCCTCGCGCATTTGGAACGCTGCGCGACGCCGAGACGACCTACCGCTTTGCCCAAGGCACGGGCGTTACGGTCGCGCACACGCTTTGCGTCCGCGTCTCATCCTTGGTCAGCGACGGACTCTGAACAATGGTGAGACGCCCGCTTGGCGCTGTGGTGTCCCATGGCGCGCGCGCAATTTTGAGACGCAGGTCCTGAAGCCTTCTCTTGATTTCACGGTTTCGTGATGGCTACTGTGAAAAAGGTGATCGATCAGCCGAGCCTCAAGGCCTGCGCGCGCGTTTTTTCACGCAACTCCCTCTTGGTGCTTTGTCTGCACCAACAGGGGGGCGCCGGGCAGGGGACATCGGGTGATTGAGGGTGTGTGCGTTCGGATCGGCCATGGTCATCGGCGTTGATAGACCCAAGGTCGATTCGGACAAAATTACTGCAACAAAGCCCAGGTATTGAAATGGAGCCATGAATGTTTCCCGACTCATTTGACGTAACCAGCCCCGAGGATCTGACCGCCCTGAATGCCCAATTGCTGACGGCACTCACCTTTCTCAACAATCCGGACCTGACCAACGCGCTTATTGTCGATCCCGAGACCCTCACGGTCGGAGAGTATCTGGCGCTGTTGGACACAGCCGAGGCGAGCCTTCTGACCACGGATTTCAGTTTCTTGCTCGGGATCATTCCCACGATCCGCGCGCAGCTTTCGGCAATCCTGACACCTGACCTCGTGCCGGACGGGCTTTCGGTGCAGCAGGTCATCAACCAGAGTATTGCAGTTCTGGAAACCTTTGCCGCGGGCGATGTCAGCTTGCTGACGGTTGGGTTCGACACCATCCGCACGGTGTTCGAAGGCGTGCCGGCAGAGACGCTGCTGCTGGATGCCTTTGGCTTTGGCGGGCCGGATATTGATAACCCGGGGATCATCGACGCGTTCCTTGATCTCTTGCCGCAATTTTCGACCGACAGCTTTCCGGCATGGGTCTCGGGCGATCCGCATCTCAAGACCTTGGATGGGGTGGACTACGATTTCCAGGCGGCCGGTGAATTCGTGTTGTTGCAATCGACCGACGCGCAGGGCTTTGCCTTGCAGGCCCGCATGGTGCCGGTGGGCGAGAATGTCAGCGTCAATCAGGCGATTGCCACCAATCTCGACGGCACGCCGGTGATGATCGACGCAGCGGATGCGGACCCGCTGCATGTGAATGGTGCGGCGGTGGCGCTTGCCGATGGCGACGCGCTCGATGTGGGTGCGGGGCGCATTTACCGGCGGGGGGATGTTTATACCATCGTCTATCCCGGCGCCGATGGCGTGATCGGCAATGGCGACAGTCAGGTCGTCGTGCGGGTGCGGGACGGGCGGCTCGATCTCGATGTGCGGCTGAATGCAGAGCTGCTGGGGTCGCTCGAGGGGCTGCTCGGGGATGGCGATGGCAATCCCGACAACGATATCGCGCGTGCTGATGGCACCGTGCTGGCGCGTCCGCTGGTGTTCGAGGACCTCTATGGCGGGTATCGCGATGACTGGCGGGTCAGCAGCCTTGGTGACAGTCTCTTTACCTATGAGGCGGGTGAGAGCCCGGATGGGTTCTTCCAGTCGGATTTTCCCGGTGCGATCGTGTCGCTCGACACGCTTGATCCGGGGGTGCTTGCCGCCGCGCGCGAAGCGGCTCTGGCGGCTGGGTTGCAAGAGGGCAGCGAAGCCTTCGAGAATGCCGTGCTGGACTTCGCGCTGACGAATGACGCGAGTTTCCTGACCTCGGCGCTGGATGTGCCTCTGGCCAGTGTCGGGACGGAACTGGCCGACACCTTGATCGGCAACTCGGGCGACGACGTGCTGCGCGGCGAGGGCGGCGATGACGGCGTATTTGGTCAGGCGGGTAATGATATTCTGGACGGCGGGGCAGGCAATGACTCGATTGCCGGGGCCGATGGCAATGACCTGATTACGGGCGGCCCCGGCAATGACAACATTGGCGGTGGTCTGGGGAATGACACTATCGACGGGGGCGATGGGGATGACATCATCGGCGGCGGTTTTGGTGCCGATAGCATCTCGGGCGGTGCGGGCGCTGACGTGGTTGCGGGCGGGGCGGACAACGACACGCTCTCGGGCGGCGACGGCAATGACAGCATGTCCGGCAGCTTTGGCAACGACAGCATCGACGGCGGCGACGGCGCGGATGACATCGGCGGCGGCACCGGGCGCGAC
>NZ_JAGPVV010000188.1 GCF_018066915.1 Roseovarius sp. | reverse complement strand
GGGCGGCAGTTGTCAGGGTCGACCTCTGCCCCGAGGCCATCGGCAAAGCAGAGAACACCCCGGAAACTGCCAGCGGCATGACCCTTGTCGCCCTCTACCGACAACGTCGTGAAAGTCACTTCCAGCGGCTCCGGCGCGCCCTCGGACATCCAGAATTGCATGTTTCCATCGGGGGCAAAGCTCATGCTGGTCGAAATAGGTGCCGTTTCCGGTCCGGGGGCATGCGACATGAAAGTGGCGTCAATGACGAAATTGCCGTCTTCCGTCAGCAGGCTCAGGGAGGAAAAATTATTGAGAGTCAGAAACAAATTGGCCGTCGGCGATACAAGATCACCATCGGTCACGATGACTGTTGAACGCTCGAAGGCTTCGCCATCAAAGGTGGCCGTGATCTTGCCGATCTCCTCGACCTCCCAGGCATGGGCCGGAAGGGAGAGTAACGGCAGCGCGAATGCCAGAAGCGACAGGGTTCGTGACGGGAATGATTTCATGATGCGTTCTCCTTAGTTGCAATTCGGTGTCGTCAGCTGGAATGCGCCGGCATCGGATACTTGCGCCCGACCTTCCGCCATCAAGGCCTCGCCAATGGTGCGAAAGTCATCATCAGCCAGTCCCAGACCATCGAGAATCTCGTTGATGTTCGACCGGTCGACGACACATCCGGCTGCCTCGATCGCCGCGACAGCACGCTCTGTCTGCGTGCCAGCGGTCGCAGTGCATGCTGGCGTTGTCAGGCGGAATACCCCTATTTGGGAGACATCGGCGAAGCCTTCGGCGACAAGCTCTTCGCCGATGACGCGGAAAGCCTCGTCGCTGAGCCCGAGGCCGTCAAGAACCGCATTGATGTTCGTGTCGTCGACTGTGCAACCGGCGGCCTCGATCGCCGCAACAGTCCGGTCTTTCGGGGTTTCGGCATAGGCTGCGGTTGTAGCGGATGCGATGCAGGCTGCGCACAGAAGGGATGTCTTGGCCATATTCGATGTCTCCTTTCAGTTTGGTCGGTATCTGGAAAGCGGTGTTGCAGTCTTACGGGTCGGTCCACACCATCGGCATTGACCGGACAAGCCCCAACAGATCGGCCTGACGGCGGATCCCTGTCTTGTCAAAAATGTTTCGTAGGTGGAACGCGACGGTGGTGGACGATACATCAAGCCGATCGGCCACCTGATCGCGCCGCAGCCCTTCTGCGATGAGAAGTGCAACGCAGGCTTCGGCCGGGGTAAGATCGAACAACTGGCGTAACGTCTCGGCATCAAGCGCCTGCTGACGTTCGGGGTCGGAGATGGTGAGCATGGCTGCGATGCCGTCCTTTCCCGCTGCCTGTCCAAGGGGCCGCCCCAGAACCATAAGTCGGCGGCCCCCTGTTTCGAGCAGGAGCGCCGCCTCGGCCACCTGGCCAGAGGCCACCTTCTTGGCCAGCGCCACAAGTTTACGGCCATCCCCGCCCTCGACGCCGATACGGGGGCCGAGGTCGATCTTGGCCTGCCGTGCGAGGATTTGCGCCGCGCGATTGGCATGGCGCACGCCGCCATCCTTTCCCAGCAGGACCACGCCGACCGCGAGCCGATCCAGCACCGCCGTACTCGGGGCATCGCGTCTAGATGACCGCAATCGCGCCACCTGGTCGAGCCGCGCAGCGACCATGGCGCGCAGAAGATCGTAATCAATGGGTTTTGTCAGGTAATCGTCCGCACCGGCGCGGTGTCCCTCGATCATCTGTTCGCGCGAGGACAGCGCGGTCAGGAAAACGAAGGGAATGTCATCGAAATTGGGCCGCGTGGCCCGCAAATGCGCGAGCAGGGCGTGGCCGTCCATGCCGGGCATGACGATGTCGCACAGGATAAGGTCAGGGCGACGGCTGTTGAGCTGATCCAGAGCTTCCCGCGCGTCACCCACCGCAATCACCCGATAGCTGGCCTCGCGTAGTTCAGCAGCGATGTCATCGCGCAACGAAGGTTCGTCCTCGATGCACAGGATCAGCGGGGCGGTCATGTCACCACCTTGCCCGGCAGGCTCAACCGCGCGATCAGCCCGCCGCCCTCACGCGGTTTCAGGGTCAGATCGCCGCCCTGAAGGCGTGCAAGATGGCGCGCTAGCGGCAGTCCGAGTCCCGAACCCGGCAGATCGCGATGTCGCGCCCCACGCGCGAAATTATCGAAAGCACAAGCCAGTTCTTCAGGTGTCATACCAGACCCTTGGTCACAGACGTCGCACATGGCCATATCGCCGCTGAATAGCGGCCTGACATCAATCTCGCTGTCGGGCGGGGAATAGAGCAAGGCATTGCCCAGCAGGTTTGCCAGGATTTCGCTTGTCAGGACAGGATCGCAGATTGCAGTGACCGGACGGTTGCCACTGCGAAGCGTCACGCGGCGACCCGCCTGCAAATCCTCGATTGCGGTGGCGGCAATTCTATCCAGATCGTGACAAGCCAGTTCGGGCGCAACCGCACCTCTATCGACCCGCGCCATCAGAAGTGCGGTGTCGGTGAGTCGAATAAGGCGCGCCACCGCCTGGCGCGACACGTCTGCCTTGGCGCGGATCACCTCGGGTGTGGGCGGTTTGCCAGATCGGGTCAGCCGGTGCATCGCGCTGTCGATGACCGCAAGCGGCGTCCGTACTTGGTGTGCGATCAGGTCGGCGAACCGCCGATAGCCCTCTGATGCTGCACGCTCGCGATTCAGGTCCCGTTGCAACCGCTCGGCGCGGAGCCGGTCTACCCGAGCCCGCATCAGACGTCTTTCGCGGTCGACAAGCAAAACGGCGAGTGCGGCGCCTGAAATCAGAGCCCCCATAATGGCAACCAGCGCCAGAAGGTGCAGTTTACGCAACCGATCCAGACGCTCAGACTGCACTTGCCACTCCCGCGACATGACTTGGCTCGCCTTCTGGCGTAAGGCCGTTGACAGCGCTGTGACATGCGCCTTCAGCGCTGCCGGGTCGCCACCATAGGCTGGATCGAGCCTGAGCAATCCGTCCCGCCAACCCATCAGCCCGTCTGCAAGTCCAGCCTCGCTGAGGAAGCGCCATTGGGGGCCGTCGCGCAGGAGATTCAAGCGTGACACCAGAAGATCATAACGCAGCAGCACCTCGGACGAGCTCGCATCGCTTGACAGGGCTGAGGAGAGAGACAGCGCCTCGATCTGGGTCTGACCGAAGATCCATGTCATATTTTGGGTTGCCGAAATCTGCATTTGCCGTTCGATGCGGATGATGTTGGCAGCTGCAACAACCAGCAGCCCCAGACAGACTACAATCAACGCGCCCAAGCCGGCATAGCGCCAGTGCGCGCCCAATCGGTTCATTGCACATGCAGCGCGCTGAGTTGCCAGACCCAGCGCATGTCATAGCGGATATCGGCCAGCACGCTGTGATCGTCGCGTGGGTACACAATCCAGACCGGCCCTTTATCGCGCGGTGTGAGTGCAATGCCGTCCATGTAAAGCGCCGCGATGACGTCGAACTCGTGGAAATCATCCATTGGAATGTCGATCACATAGTCGTTGAGTGCGCGGGCCGTCACGGTGTCGCCACGGGCCTGCGCACGATCAAGGATATCGCGCATCAAAACGCCACGGAACACCGGCTGGCCATCGGTCACAGTCGTTGAAGTCGCGATCTCGTGCCACTCGAGCGCGTCAAGGTCTGTCTGTGTCAGCTCCACCTGTCCGCCGGTGACAGCACCGGTCAATGTCAAAAGTACCTCTTCGGCAGCCGCTCCGGACGCGCTGAGCGCCAACATAACTGTTCCAAACAGCAGGCGTTTCATGACTGTCATCGGCAACTATCCGTAAAGACTTCTAAAAACGGGCTTAGGATAACACGCAAAATCGCATCGTGCCCACTCCAAACGAACGGGGCGAGATTCTCCAGACAGGTTTACGAAGTAGGCCCACCAGACGGGGGATACGAAGTGCGAATCACACCACGTTTCATGGATGCCTTATGGCTGGCTTTGGGGCTCATGGCAGGTAGCGCGGCAGCGCAGGATCAGGCAGGGTTTGTTACTGGAAGTTTGGGGGACACGCCGCTTGAACTAACCGTGTCGCCTGACTTTTCAGACGCAACCATCATAGGAACCTATGTTGATACGTCCCTTTTTGCCACGCAAATTGACGGCGGCGGAGGACCGGTAACACTGATCCTTACTTTCAATGGTGAATTGGCCGATCTTGCGGAAGTAATG
>NZ_JAGPVV010000184.1 GCF_018066915.1 Roseovarius sp. | reverse complement strand
GCAAAGTCGTAAGGGGCGTCAAGCAACCGAAGCATAGGAGCGGACTTCCCGGGAGTTCCCGCTTTTGCCGCGGCTTCTTCCAATTCAGCAGCCCGATCCGGGCTCAAGGAATAAAAGAACGTGCGGTCGACCTGAGGAGTTGATCGCATTCACGTAGGTCCGCCGATGCCGGACGATCCATTCGGTTCCGGCACCGAACAAGAGCCTGCCACCTTGCAATTGGCCTATCGCCGGCCCGCCACCTCCAGCGCTTCGCCCAGGATATCCAGCCCTTGCGTGATCTCCGCATCCGTCACCGTCAACGGCGGCGCGATCCGGAAGACCGCGCCCATGGCGGGTACTTTGACGATGTTCATGCTCAAACCACGTTCCATCGCCGCCTCGGCAATCCGGTCGCCCATCTCGAGGTCCGGCATGCGGCTCTCTCGGTCGGTCACGATCTCCAACCCCAGCAACAAGCCGCGTCCGCGCACGTCTCCGATGCAACCATGGCGTTGCTGCAGCGCCAGAAGGCCGTCGCGCAGCACCGCCCCGGCCTGCGTTGTCCTAGCAATCAGCACTTCGCGCTCCACCACATTCAGTACGGCCAGCCCCACGGCGGCGGGCAGAGGGTCGGACACATGTGTCGTCAGAAAGATATACCCGCGCTCGTGCGCTTTCTCCTCGATCTCCCGGCTGGTCATTACCGCCGACAGCGGCAGCCCCGCGCCCAAAGTCTTTGAAAGGGTCAGGATATCCGGCACAACCCCGTCCCGCTCGAACGCGAACATTGTGCCGGTACGCCCCACCCCGGTCTGCGCCTCATCGAGGATCAGCAGCATCTCGCGCTCCTCACACTTGCGCTTCAACGCGGCTAGGTAGCCCTCTGGCAACTCGATGATCCCGCCCGACGACAGGATCGGCTCGGCGATGAAGGCCGCAAGGCTGCCCGTCGACTGCGCGTCGATCAGCGCAAAGGCGTCGTCCAGCTCCGTCTGCCAGTCCAGGCTGCCATCGTCATGGGTGAAGCGCGGCCGATAGGCATGTGGCGCGGGGATCGCGAAGGAGCCGACCGTCACCGGGCCGTACCCCTTGCGCGCTGCACTGTAGGTGGCCGAGGCCGCAGCCCCCGTCATGCCGTGCCAACTCTTGGTAAACGCCACGATCTCGTGCTTGCCGGTCACGCATTTCGCCAACCGGATCGCCGCCTCGTTGGCTTCGCCACCCGTCGACAGCAGCATAGTCTTCTCCAGCCCCGGCACCATGCGGCCCAGCCGGCTGCATAGCGTTACCACCGGCTGTGAGAGCATGCCGCTGAAAAGGTGATCCAGCCGCCCTGCCTGCTCGCGAATTACCCGGACGATCTCCGGGTGCGAATGCCCCAGCAAGGCACTCATCTGCCCCGAGGTAAAATCGAGGATAGCCTTGCCGTCAGTGTCATAGACGAAACACCCCTCAGCGCGGTCGATGATCCGCCGTTCGAACACCGGGCCGTAGCGCATCACGTGGCTGTCCACATCGGACCAGAAAGCGGAGTGTCGACTCGAGTCGGGCATTGCACCATCCCTTCGGTGGAAAAAGTTGCGACAAGAGCTAACGCCGATTGACCTTCAAGTATAATTCATTCTTTATTACTCTGAATTGAGAAAACCTCATATGCCCGATCTCGACATCGCCCTTTTGCGCAGTTTCATCACCGTGTCCCGGTCCGGCTCCATGCGCGCCGCCGCCTTACGCATCGGACGTACGCAATCAGCGGTCAGCCTGCAGATCAAGCGGTTGGAGGCCCTCGTGGGCGAGGAACTCTTTCACCGCACCGGTTCCGGCGTCGCTCTCACAGTGGCGGGGGAGCGCTTCTTTCCCGGCGCCGAACGTGTCCTTGCCGCCCATGACGAAACGCTCGGATTGATCAGGCAGGACGACCTCCGCGGCTCGATCGTCTTCGGCTGCCCCGAGGATTACCTGACTGCCTTCTTCCCCGACCTGCTGCGGCGCTACGGCGCCGCGCATTCCGGTATCGAGATCGAGATCATCAGCGCCCCCACCGTCGAACTGCGACCGCTCCTGCAACGCCGCCGCATCGACCTTGCGCTTTTGTCCCTGCCAGGCACGGCGGACCCGTCCGACGTCATTCGCTATGAACCGCTGGTCTGGATCGCGTCGACCGACGCGCCAGCCTTGCTGCAGGAGCCGATATTGCCGCTTGCCCTCGCCGCACCCGACTCCCTCGACCATATCGAGGCTCGCCGCGCGATGGATGCAAGTTCTCGTCTCTATCGCGTGGCCCATGCCAGCAACGGGCTCTCCGGCCTGCTGGCTATCGCGCGCTCCGGCCTCGCGGTCAGCGTGGCGACCCGCGCCGCCGTGCCCAGCGACCTCTCCATCATCGACAAGGGATTGCCTCCTCTGCCCAAAATCGGCATCTCGCTCGCTTACGCCTCCACGCGCTTGTCCCCTGCGATCCGCTCCTTCGGCCGCTTTGTCGCGCTGAACCTGAAGTAACGAGAATCTTGGTTTCTCTCGCGAAAATAAATCGGTGACGTCGAAGATCGATACGGGCTTGAGACCCCGTTCGACCATCCATGGTGGAAAGAGGTGAGCTCACCCCGCGAACTGAGGCGACGTAGATCTCGGCAGAATTCCCCGTCTAGGTGGACCGAAACCATCCGGAAAACAGCCCTTGCAGATAGCGGAACGGGCGCATTCGGGCTTTAGACGCCGACGCCCGTTCCACGCGTTCAGTCTGACATGATCCAGCCCTGATTGGTGCATGACCCGCTACCTTAGGCGACTTCCAACTCTTCAGTTGGCGTCACAAGCGCGGTCAACGTGGTGGATCACGCCCAAGATCCTGACGACGTCAGCACTCGCTTCGGTTTGGATCGCGGTCGCAGCGTTGCTCGCGCGCCCGATCGGTCATGATCTGGGCATTGAGCGCGGTCTCGCTGGTCAGGTTCTGCAGTTGGGCCCTCTCTAACCTTTTTGACGAAGAATAGTCGTCCTGCATGCACCCGGCCACCAAGACCGTGACTGCTGCCACGACGAAAAGGCGCGAAGTCGTTCGCAGACCGTGTGACAAAGAGATATCTTGCATTGAGTTTTCCTTTCGGGCTCTTGTTTGCTCGTGGTCGACGGCTGTCCGCATCGCAGCGAACCTCTGTCGCCGCGCAAGATGCAGCCGAAGATTGCAGGAACATGGCGCAGTTCAGAAATTGCCGAGTTCTCCCTGCGTCAACTGGCGGTCAGGAGGCTGGCGTCGACCTGCTGGGCGTGCGGTCAGTCCTTGGGATCGCCTGAGCGGGCGCGCGTTGACGGCGTCGGATCAGACATCCTCATCGCGTTGCGCATTTCCGTGCCATTCGGCGACGACACCGGGCAGTTTCCCTTCATGGCGGACGAAAGCCATAGCGAAGGCGCTGGCCGAGCCATAGCCGACCCGATGCGCGATTTCGGCGTTGGTCAGGTCTCCGCGCGAGAGAAGGTCCCGCGCGGTCTGGACGCAATGGAGACAGAGGCCGAAGTCCCCGACACGCTTGAAGCGACGCGGCGTCTGGCATTCGCCTGGCTGTCGAGAAGCCTCGGCATCGAGGCAGAGACAAGGGACAAGGGTCGAATGGCCTTGAGGGACGCCGCCGCGGATTTGGCAAGTCTGGCCGAAAAATGAGCCTCTCAGGCGGCGTCGATCTCGGGCACCTTCACATCGGCCAGCTTGCGTTGCCAAGCCATGATTTCGGTGTAGGACAAGCCAGGGTTCGCCTCGGCCAACATGCCGACCTTCATCCAGAACTCGGCCTGAGCGTTGATCGAACGGCACATGACGGTGCTCGACTTGCGCAGCTCCTCATGCAGGTCCTCGGCGATCTTGACGATGCCCATCCGGATCTCTCCTTTCCCCAATTATACGAATCATATACGAAACGCATATTCGGTGTGATGGTCCGTCAATCGGGCAGCGCCGGCAAGAAGATTCACCAACAAAGAAGGGACACCGGGTGGTCACTTACATCAACGTCCCTGTTGCTCCGCCCGCGCAGAGCGCCCGGCGGACGGAACGCATCAAGCTCTACGGGCCGGACGCCTTCGCGAGCATGCGCCGCGCAGGGGCCCTGACCGCCCAATGCCTAGACGAGATCGCCGCCCTTGTCCGGGACGGAACTCCGCTGTCCGAGATCAACACCTTCGTGCTCGACTTCGCCGCGACACATGACGCCCGACCGGCCACTTTGGGCTACAAGGGCTACGAATACGCCTGCTGCACGTCGGTCAATCACGTGGTGTGCCACGGTGCCCCCACGGCGCGAAAGCTGCGCGAGGACGATACCGTGAACGTGGATGTGACGCTTGTCCTTGATGGCTGGTATGGTGATGCCAGCCGCATGTACGCCGTGGGCAAACCCAAGAGAGCCGCCGAGCGGCTGATCCGTATCGCGCATGAGGCAATGATGCGGGGCATCCGGGCGGTTCGTCCCGGCGCTCGGTTGGGTGACATCGGTCATGCCATCCAGAGTTACGCGGCGTCGCAGCGGTGTTCCGTCGTCCGCGACTTCTGCGGTCACGGCATCGGACGGGTCTTTCACGACTCTCCGAACATCCTGAATGTCGGCAGACGGAACACAGGACCCGAACTTCGGGAAGGGATGATCTTTACCGTGGAACCGATGATCAACCTCGGACGGCCCGACGTGAAGATGCTTGCTGACGACTGGACCGCCGTGACGCGGGACAGGTCATTGTCGGCGCAATTCGAGCATTCGATCGGGGTCACAGCGGAAGGATTCGAGATATTCACGCTCTCGCACCAGAGCCTGCATGCGCCGGGGGTCGATCTGGCGGTTGCACAAACCTGAGCGATCTGAGCTCTTCGCAGGACTGCGGCGCGCAGTTGCCCATTCCCTAGTCAGAAAATTCATGGAGCATCATCCCCATGCAACCTTCGCTCGTCATCATCGCCCGACTGTTTGCCGTATCGCTTGGATTCGCAATGACATCGCCCGTGAGCGCCCAAACAGGCGGCGATTTGAACACAGGAGAAAGCATGCCGATAGAGGAAGAACTGACCGCATCGGGCCCGATTGGCCCCCTCAGGGGAACCTTGACCCTACCGACCCAGCGTGGGCCGCTTCCGGCGGACGTGCCGGTGTTTCTGGTCGTGCCCGGTTCGGGACCCACTGACCGCGACGGCAATTCGCCTCTCGGCATCGCGGCAGCGCCCTACAGACTGCTTGCCGAAGCGCTGGCCGAGCGGGGCTACCCATCGGTGCGCATCGACAAGCGCGGCATGTTCGGATCCAAGGGCGCCATCCTCGACCCGAACGATGTGACGATCGCAAGCTATGGCGACGATCTTCTTGCCTGGACGGCCGCTATCCGGGAGCGGTTGCCCGCGGAGGACGGCACGCGCTGCGTCATTCCCATTGGGCACAGCGAGGGCGGACTGGTCGCCTTGGCGGCAATTGCGCGTATGCCGGATGCTTGTGGGTTGATCTTGATCGCCAGCATCGGCCGACCCTTGGACGAAGTGATCGGCGAGCAGCTGCGCGCCAACCCCGCGAATGCGCCTTACCTGAAGGAGGCCGAGGCGGCACTCGCGACGCTAAAGCGCGGCGATCGGGTCGATGCGGGCACCATGAGTCCCGCCCTGCGGCCCCTTTTTGGCGCAGAGGTTCAGGGCTTCTTGATCGACGCAATGTCCTACGACCCTATTGAACTGGCAGCCCGTGTCGAGGTTCCCGTGCTCGTTCTGCAAGGCACGCGCGACCTGCAAGTCAGCGTGGCGGACGCACGCATGCTGGCAGATGCCACACCTGATGCGACCCTCGCATTGCTTTCAGAAGTCAATCACGTCCTCAAGACCGTGGCATCCGAAGATCCCTCGGCGAACCTCGCGACTTACGCCGACACGACCATGCCAATTGATTCCTCGGTCGTGGATGCGGTTGTGGACTTCGTTGACGCGATCATGCCAGACTAGACCCAAGAGAAGCATCTCGCGACGCGCGGAGCAGTCGCGTTCAACGCGTCGATCTGGAAACAGGGAGAAGCATGCTCATGCAAAGGGTTTCCTCTCGATCTCCGAAAACCCCTGATTGCAACGTGCTGCAGGCAATTCCGGAGCTCACCGATACAGATCACGCGCTCGATATCGCCGGCGTCCGCGCCGGTCCGCTCTTACGCGTGGTCCACCAGACGATTGCGGTGATGACGACAAGCCCGGCGCTCGGCACGAGGTTGGCGGGGGTTCCGGCGATCTCACCGCGCCTGCTCAGGTCGCCTCCTAGGTCGAGATGGAGCGCTGTGGCCAAGACAATGGCGCTGACGTTGTAGACCGCATGCAGCACGACGGCGACCTCAAGGCCCCCCGTCCTCCAGGTTATGATGGCCATTGCACCGAAAAGCACGAGATACGAGCCAAGGATGTAAGGGTCCAAGGTACCGTGAAAAAGCGAGAACAAGACCGTCGTGACAAAGATCCCTAGGATTGCGCCGGAAATGGGTCCGCGTGTCCAGCTGCCAACAACGCGGAACATCAAGCCACGAAGTCCGTATTCCTCACCCGCGGCAGCCAGCGGGGTGAGCGTCATACCGATGATGAAGAACGCGACCAGATCCGCCGTGCTCCATGGGACCCTGGAACCGGGTGTCAGAAGAAATCCGACGGACAGGACGACGAGGAGCAAGGGGCCGAATACAATCAACGCACGGCCGACCACCCCGAACCTGAATCGTCCTGCCACCGAATGCAGGGAGCGGGCGGGAATTCCATAGAGCCAGCGCTGAAGCAGCATGCTGTATGGAATGAGTAGAGCCAAAGCAAGGGCCCCCGCAGCGTGCATCAGAGGCGTGAAGCCTGTCCGCCCAAGGATGTGGGTGTCGACCGTAGAGGCGACGGCGAGGCATAGTTGCGCGAAAACAATGAGACCCGCAAATAGCAGGATGATCGCGACGAATCCTCGGCCGATCTTCCGTTTTTCGCCCGCGTAGACGCGATGGTATTCCAAGTCGGCAGGAACCCGAGGTACGCGTATAATCTCGTCAGGTTCCATGAACCAACAATCGCTCTTGCTACGCATTATCTTCCTTTCTTTCAGTCCACCCCAGAGGAGCGTTGTGCCGCGCCCTACCCAATCGCGGCCCGCTTTGGGTTCTGTGGATGATGTCCTCTGTGCAGTAGAAACCCGTTGGAGCACCCGGTGCATGTCAAGCTCGACCCCAGCGGAAATCTGCGGGGTTGATACTCGTATCCAGATCCTGATCCCTTCGCCAAAACGCTTGGAAAGCATTCAACACCGAGTTTTAGCCAATCATTGCAGAAGGGCTCGACCTTCGGATCTCAGAGCCGCTTTACAAAAAAGAGCCTTGCCTCGTTCTCAGGATAACCGTCGATCCGGCCAAATTCGCTGTAGCCCAAGCGCTTGTAGAACTCAGGGGCCTGAAACGAGAATGTGTCGAGCCATATGCCGTCCATCCCTCGCAGGCGTGCTTCCTGCTCGACACGCGCCATCAGCTGGCCACCGATCCCCTTGCCGCGGCCCTCCTCGGCCACGGCCAAGAGCTCGACGAACACCCATTTCAGATCAAGCGAAAAACGGGCAGCAAGACCACCGAGGTAACGACCGTCTTCATGCGCCTCGAATAACATCATCTCGGACTTGAATGATTTCCCGGCCGCCTTGGAATGTTGATCGAGTAGCGCCAAGATGCGTCCTCGTGCTTCATCTTCGGAACTATTGGCTGGATGGATTTCGGTCATTGAGGTGTCCTTTCATCGGTAATTGGCGAAAATCAGGAGATAGCTGCACCGGCAACCGGGACCGTGGTGATCCATTCATCCTTCCCCGGACGTATCGGTCAGGTAGCCGGATTGTTGCGCAGCCTCTGAAAGCGAGGGCGCTCTTTCCTGATTTGCTCAGTCGAATTCCCTGACCTCGAGCCCGGTCCAGTGGGCCGCAAAGGCCCACATGTCGGAGAACTCTGCGATCACCATGTTAGTTGGCTTGCCGGTCCCGTGCCCGGCGCGGGTTTCCACACGCAGAAGATGCGGCCTGTTCCCGATGTCGGCGGCCTGCAACGTGGCCGCATATTTGAAAGAATGCGCGGGAACGACCCTGTTATCCGTATCCGACGTCGTGACAAGAATTGCAGGATAGCGCGCACCCTCGCGGATTGTGTGGAGGGGCGAATACGATAGAAGGGTTTGGAACTCTTCCTCGACGGCAGGGCTGCCAAACTCCTCAACCCAAGTAACGCCGCTTGTAAAGCGATCGAAACGCAGCATGTCGAGCACCCCCACCCCCGGCAGGGCTGCCGCGAAGAGGTCCGGTCTTTGATTGACAACGGCGCCGATCAGCAGCCCACCGTTGGACTCGCCATGGATCGCAAGCCCATCGGAAGGCGTGATGCCTTGGTTGATCAGATACTCGCTGGCGGCGATGAAGTCGTCGAACGCATTCTGCTTGTTGGCGCGCCGGCCGGCATGGTGCCACGCTTGGCCGTACTCGCCACCGCCACGAATATTCGCCACTGCGTAGACGCCGCCCTGATCGACCCAGGCCATGGCGGCTGGCGAGAAATGTGGCACCATGCTGATCCCGAAACCACCATAGGCATTCAGCATTGTCGGCGCCGGACCGTCAACGTCTTTGCGCCGAACGACAAACAGGGGCACCCGCGTGCCGTCCAGCGAGGCGTAAAAATGCGGCTCGACCGTGATCGTGTCGAGATCGACTGCGATTTCGGGTTCGGCCCAGACCGTCGTGCGGTTTGCATCGACGTCAAGGCGCAGGACGGTCAGCGGCGCATCATAACTGGTGAAGGCGAAGAAAGCCTCGTTCGCACCGGGACGGCCGTGGACGAGGCCGGTGCTGCCGGGCCCCGGCAGCGGGACGGTGCCCTCGAACGTTCCATCTAGAGTGTAGAGCTCAGCCTGCGACTGGACATCAATCGTGTAGGACAGCAGCATCCGGTCGCCCAGCATCGCGGATCCGCCTTCGCGCAAGACTGCATCGGGCCGTTCCGGGATCACTTCCGAAAACTCGGGCTGCGCCTCCGAGAGGTCCATCGTTACGATCCGACCCCGAGGCGCACCTTTCTGCGTTGCAAAGAAGAGTTTCGTGCCGACGTTGCCCAGCAAGAGCCAACGGTCATCGTAGCTTTCGATGATGGTATCAGGCGCGGGATTGGCGGAAGACAGGTCCGTCACCGTGACCGCAACGCCCCCCGTCAGCGCGGACGTGTAGACGATCAGGTAACGGCCATCAGGTGTGACATCGACAGTATGCAACAGAGCTTGTTCCGCCGTCGCCGCATGGATCAGCCGATCTTCCGACTGGTGCGAACCAAGTCGATGAAAATAGACGGCATGGCCTTCGACGCCGGCGCTGAAGGCTGCCCCTGCCTCGGGTTCGGGAAACCGGGAATAGTAGAACCCCGACCCATCGGGATGCCAGGCGATCGTGGTGAACCGCGCCCATTCCACCGTGTCGTCCAGGATCTCGCCTGTCGATGTCTTCTTCACCCGAATGGTCCGCCAGTCCGACCCGCCGTCCTGCATGGCAAAAGCCACGAACGCGCCATCGGGCGAGACGGCCCAGTCGGCCAGCGCCACGGTGCCGTCCTCTGACCAGGTGTTCGGGTCGATCAGGATACGGTTCGCCCCGTCAGCCCCTTCGCGCACCAGAAGCTGCGCCTGGTTGTCGAGCCCGCCGTTGCGGGTGAAGAAGTAGAGGCCGCCGCGCTCGACCGGTGGGGTCAAAGTTTCGTGGTCGAACATCGCCGTCAGCCTGCGATGAAAGACATCCCGCCCGGAAAGACCCTCGAGATAGGGCGCTGCGACGGCGTTCTGCGCCGCAATCCATTGCGCGACCTCGGCATCCTGGCGCGGATCATTCTCCAGCCAGCGGAATGGGTCGGCGACAGTGACGCCGAAATGCACCTCTTGGGTATCGGTCTGACGTGTTTCCGGGTAGGTCATCGGTGGGTTCTCCTGTGCAACAGCCGGGGCGATGGACAGGAGCAGCGCCGCGGCGGTCCCTCGAAGAAGGTGCATCGTCATCGAGCGCCGCCCCTGTCGCTCGGCCAGTTTTCGGCGCGTTTGGCGGATGGTTGTGTCTCCGGCGGGCCGGCTGCTTTGTGCTGTCATGGTGATGTTTCCTATTTTTCTTTCGGACGCGCTGGCCTGAGTGGGCTGCCGCCGTCAGGCGACGGCGTCGCAGATGGGGAGTGTCGCGGCTGCCCGGATCGCCGAAATGATGCGGGCCGTCGCCTCCTCTGACGTCACGTGAATACCGCCGTTGATCACGGCCGCGCTGATCTCTTCGTCCACCAGGCGCATCGCCGCTGTGATGGCAGCGGCGCAGAGCCTGACCTCGAAATCGTCCGCAGTCCGCGCCGCACGGTCGGCGACGACGCCGATTAGCTCCATCTCCGCAGCGTGACACGCCATGAGCCAGGCCGAGCGCAGGGCCGGCTCGCGATGCAGGATTGCGAGGATGCGGACGGCGGCAATGCTGTCCCGGACGAAGGCATCGTCAGAGACAAATGCCGTCATGGACCGGGCCAGGAATTGGTCGATGCTCTCGGTTTTCGGCCATTGGCCGAGAAGTGCCGCGAAGCGCAATTCGCTGACTTTCAACACCGGCTCGACGCAGGCTTCCTTGGATCGGAAGTAGCGCCAGACAGTGCGCGTCGAGATGCCAGCCGCAGCGGCTATGTCGTCACCGCTGGTCGCATCGAAGCCCTTCTCCCAGAACAGCCTTGCTGCGTGTCGGGATACGTCAAGCCGCGCGTCCTCTAGTCTCGATCCGTCTGTCACTCTGCGGCCTCCGTTCCCTCACGATGGTGCCAGTGGGTTGTCTTTCTCTTCGGGCAAATGAACAGTTTCGCAACACCCACACCACCGTGTCACTAAGTGACACGAGCACTAGATGTCACTTAGTGACAGCGAGTGCAAGAGGGTGGCTATTCTTTTGGCTCGCCAGGCTCCACGATGATCAATAACCAAGCCAGATCATGCCCGCGGACTGCCAGAGCCCTCAGATTGGGCGATCCCGAAGTGCTGGTAGATGCAGGTGCTAGGCACTGGTACCTGTGACCGGTTCTGCCGATGCAGCAAGCAACCAGTTTCTGAAATCTCCCATGGCAGGGGTAGGCGGTCGGTCCGCAGGCCATGTCAGGCAATAACTACTCGCAGACAACATCGTCGAGAACGGCTGAACCAACCGCCCATCCGCAATGCGGCGCGTGAACATTTCCACCGGGAGGAGCGCCACGCCCCCGCCATCCGATGCAATCTCGGCCATGGCGAGCGAGGAATCGAACATCGGACCGGTCAGCGGTGGACAGGGTGCCCCTGCCTCTGCGAACCAGCGCGGCCATTCATCGCTGCGATAGCTCCGCAGCAGAACCTCGCGGCCGAGGTTTTCAGGGGTCGTCAGATATTTGGCCATCGACGGCGCGCATAGCGGTGCGAGCGGAGCCTCTAGCAGCACGTCAGACTCAAGTCCGGTCCAGGAACCGCTGCCATAGCGGATCGCCATGTCGAGTCCCTCACGCAGGATCTCGACGCGGTTGTTGTTGGTCGAGATGCGAAGGTCAATCGACGGATACTCCCGCCGGAATTCAGGCAAACGCGGCCAAAGCCAACCGACGGCAAAAGTCGTGACAACACCGATCTTCAACGTCTCGATGTGGCGATGTCCGGTAATGCGGTCGAGCGTTCGCGCCATTGCGTCGAAGCCGTGTTCCAGAACAGGGTACAGCGCCCTGCCCTCATCCGTCGGCACCAATCCGCCGGATGCGCGCACGAACAATGTGACGCCGAGCCGATCCTCGAGCCTTGCCACCTGATGGCTGACCGCGGCTTGGGTGACACGCAACTCTATGGCGGCGCGGGTGAAACTGCCCTGCCTGTAGGCCGCCTCGAACACGCGGAGTCCGTTCAGAGGCAGGTCCGGGCGATCCATCGGCATTACTCCAGCTAATGTCTAGTGTGATACTTTGTCGTTTGATGGCCGTAAAGCAGCAAACTAAGGGGTGAGGCGTGACATAAATTGGTGTCTCGTAAACTCCAACCCTTGATGGCCGCTCGTCATCCCTCGCCTTGTCTAGGCGACAAAGCGGTGCCGTGCGCCATCAATTCAGACAAGGATGAACCCATGTTGACGCACGCCACTTCGCTGCCTCTACTGGCTGCCGGGCTTTCCCTCTCACTGCTGACGGGTGCCCCTGCCTTTGGCCAGAACCCGGAACTACACCTTGCCGCAACCATCGACCGCATCGAACAAGAGCTCGACGCGCGCGTCGGTCTTGTGATCCGCGACAGCGGCTCGGATTGGTCCGTTAGCCATCGTGCCGAGGAACGGTTCCTGATGACCAGCACCTTCAAGACCATGCTGTGCGGCGCCGTCCTGCATCGTGTCGATGAGGACGACCTCGACCTTGACGAACGGATTGCGATTGAGGTGGCAGATGTCCTCGAGTATGCGCCTGTCACCGAAAAGATGATCGGCGACACGATGAGCGTGGGCGAACTATGCCACGCCGCGCTCGACATGAGCGACAACACGGCGACAAACCTGCTGATCGACCGGATCGGAGGACCGCAAAGCGTGACCGCATTTCTGCGCGAGATCGGCGATCCGGTGAGTCGGCTGGACCGCCGCGAGCCGGAGGTAAACACCTTCGCGCCGGACGACCCGCGCGATACAACCACGCCCGAAGCGATGGCGTCGACGATAGAGACGTTGCTGACGGGCGACGCCCTTACACCGCAATCGCGCGCGCAACTGGTCGACTGGATGAGCGAAGGGGGCGTCACCGGCGCCCTGATCCGCGCAAGCACGCCGGAAGGCTGGCATGTCGCGGACAGGTCGGGCAGCGGCAATTTCAACCGCAACATCGTGGCGATGGTAACGCCTCCGGATCAGGAGCCCTACTTCATCACCATCTTCCTGTCGGATGCAGATGCCGATTTCAACACCCGCAACGGCGCGGTGATCGAGTTGTCCGAAGCCGTCATGCAGGTCGTGACAAGCCGGTGAGATAGTCGCGGCCGCGCCCAACGTGGCGCGGCCCTCTCCACTGACGCAAGTCGGAGCGCGAAAGTTCTGCTCTTCGGCTACAGCGAGCAGGAGTGGCAGCAAGTTCAAGTCCATAGGACGCCCCCATTGTCGCGTGATGCTAACCAACCAGTCCAGCGATAACGGTATACCGTTCACAATGGTCTGCGTCCATCTTGCTCTTTGCAACAGTCAGATAAGGAGTAAACCATGGACAAGGTCATTCTGATTACCGGCGCCTCCAGCGGCATCGGCGAAGGCATCGCGCGCACGCTTGCAGCGCAGGGCGCGAAAATCTTGATGGGCGCGCGCCGCACGGATCGGCTGGACGCCATCGCAGAGGATCTGCGCGGCACCGGTGCCGAGGTCGCGACGTGGTCGCTCGATGTCACCGATCTAGGCTCCATGCAGGAGTTTGCGCAAACCGCGCTCAACCTCTGGGGCCGCATCGACGTGCTGGTGAACAACGCTGGCGTGATGCCGCTGTCGCCCATGTCCGCCCTCAAATTCGACGAATGGGAGCGG
>NZ_JAGPVV010000183.1 GCF_018066915.1 Roseovarius sp. | reverse complement strand
CAGGAAATGCGCCCCCGCCCCGTTGCGCCCGATCCGCCAGGCCAGGGGCAGAGCCCACGCCGTCGCGATGAACGAGGTCACAAGGCAGAACATCACGGTCTCGGCCAGCGCCTGCATGAAGTAGCCGCTCGCAAAGACCCGGCGATAGACATCAAGCGTCGGCGCGCCACTCTCGCCGGTCAGGCTGACGAGGATCACAGTTGCCAGCGGATAGGCCAGGCCGAGGGCGAATATGCCCAGCAGGGCTATGGTCGTTACGATCATGAAGGCGCGCATGGCAAAGACCCCGGTCGGTCAGATTGGAAAAGGGGCCGGGGGCAGGCAAGCCGCCCCCGGCGCGATGGTTCAGCTTCCCGCCAGACCGATTTCGCTCAGCGCAGCCTTGACATCGCCGCCTTGCAGCACGGCAGCGGTGAAGGCGCGTTTGAGATTGCCGACATTGGCGGCGGCATGGGGGATGTCCACAGGCACCTGACGGGCGATCTCGGGGAAGGCATCCGACATCTCCGCCGGGATCGCACTGGCGATGACAGGCCGGAAATAGGAGCGCGCGATGATTTCCTGTGCCTCGTCGCTCAGCACCCAGTTCAGGAAATCGGCGGCCTTCTCGGGTTCGGGGGCACCTTTGGCAAACCCCATGCCGAGCGGCACCGCCGCCACACCTTCCGAGGGAACGACCACATCGACCGGCGCGCCATTGGCCCTTTCGATCAGGATGTTGCCCTCGGCATCAATGGTGATCGGGCATTCGCCTTGCGCCAGACGCGGTGCCACGATCTCGGTGCGGTAGCTGTGACCGTTGTCTTGGAACGCCTTGAGAAAGTTGAAGCCCGTGGTGAAATCGTCAGGCGTGCCGCCCAGGATCGCATTCATCGAATACATGAACACCGAGGCAGTGCCCGACCAGGTCGGATCCATCGAACAGGCAAGCCCCTTGTATTTCGGGTCGAGCAGATCGGCCCACGAGGTCGGCAGCGGCAGGCCGCGACGTTCCAGGACGTCCGTATTCACGCCGATCACGATATTGGCGGTTCCGACGCCCCACCAATAGTGTTCCGGGTCGCGCAGGTCTGCGGGGATCTCGTCAAAACGCGCAACCTTGAGCGGGGCAGTGACGCCGGAAGCCTTGGCCTCAGAGGCGATGTCGAGCGACCAGAACGCCGCATTGGCGATCGGGTTTGCCGCCTCGAGCTTGAGCGCGGCCAGCGCGGTGCTCGATCCGTTCTTGAGGTCGAGCGTGGGGCGAATGCCGGTCTTGGCCTCATAGGCCTCCACCAGACCGGCCCAGTTCATGTATTTGCTGGGCAGGTCATAAACGGTCAGTTCTTCGGCGACGACAGGGCCGGTGATGGCCAGCGTCAGCGCGGTGCAGGTCGCGGTAAGAAAGTTTTTCATGATATCCTCTAGCAGCGGTTGGTTGGGGTTTTCTCGAACCGGCGGTCCTCGTAAACGAGGTCTCCGGCCAGGAAGGTCCGGCGCACGACCGGATGGCCGAGCCGGGTCGAGACCTGTGCCAGATCGCCCCGCAAGCCGGGGGCGATGGCACCGCGATCAGTTAGGCCAAGTGCTGCGGCAGGGCCGCTGCTGACCAGCCGGATCGCGTCAAAGAGATCGGGGATATGTCCGTCCTGAACGAGTTTGAACGCGCCACAGACCAGCGCAGGCGGATAGTAGTCCGAGCAGATCGCATCCAATGCGCCCACTGCCAGCGCCTCGATCAGGTTCAGGTTGCCGCTGGCCGAGCCGCCGCGCAGCAAATTAGGACCTGCCATGCTGACAAACATACCCAAGGCGTGGGCGCGCTCTGCCGCCTCCAGACGGACGGGCATTTCCGACAGGCGACCACCTAATGCGTACCATGCCTCGGCCCGAGCTGCGCTATTGTCGTCATGCGAGGCGATGATCAGGCCAAGTTCATGCGCGCGCGCGGCGACTAGGGCTTCATGCGCCGTCTTGAGATGGGCACGCGCCTGTTTCTCGGCGACCAGCCGTTCAAGCTCGTCATCATCGGCATCGGTCAACTGCCGGTTCAGGGCCTTGTAACTTTCCAGATCAGCAAACTGCCCCTCGCCGGGCGTATGATCCATGACTGAGATCATCCGCACAACCGGATGCGCCATCGCCTCGAGCGTATAGGCTGGATCGGCAGTCACCTCGTATCGCAGGTCCACCCAGTGCTCAACCAGTAGCCGCCCCGCCGCCGCGTGATCACGGATCGCGTCCATGATCTGCCTCGAAAGCCGTTTGGAGCGGTTCTTGGCCTCGTCCTCGAAATAGGCGATGGCGTGCAGTTTCGTGGTGATCCCCCAAGCGGCGGCGTTCTTGTCGGATTGGATGAGCCCCAATTCGACCGGCATGCGCAAGGTGCCGGCACGCGGGCCAAGCGCGCCGATCTCGAATTCGATATCGTCGCCATGCAGGTCTATGCAGCCAGGGATAAGCCAATCGCCTTCGGCGTCTATCACCTGTCCGGCCCCGTCCGGTGCGCCCGCCCCCTCGCGGATGTCGGTGATGCGCCCGTCTTCAAGGCAAAGCGCCCCCTCGACAACACGATCGGGCAGAACGATCTGGGCGTTTTCAATAACAAGGGTCATAGGACAGTTTCCTCCTTGCGACAGATTGGCGTCTCGGCCATGATCCGCCCGTCGTTGATTTCGATTTCGCGATCGGCCAGCCGATCCACGGCAACGCGGTCGTGCAGCACGGCGATGGTCGAGGTGCCGGCGACCTTGAGGTCCGCCAGTAGGTCGATCACGACCTCCCGCGTCGCGGGGTCGAGCGCGGCGGTCGGCTCATCGAGGATCAGCAAACGCGGGTGCCGCATCAGCGTGAGGCCAAGATTGAAACGCTGCTTCTCGCCGCCCGAAAACGTCACCGGATAGACCGGTGCCAGCGCCTCGGGCAGGCAAAGCCGCTCGAACAGCGCCAGCGCCTCGGCCTCGGCACGGGCGCGGTCGTCATGGAGTGCCGCCTCGATCATCAGATCAAGCGCACCGACCCGCGGCACAACGCTCAGATGCTGCGAAACGTAGCCAATCTCGCCTTCGAGCAACGCGATGAGGTCGATCACCGGCAGATCGGCCAGCGTGAGCACCGTGCCATCGGCACGCCGATACCGCACAGACCCCCCGGTTGGTCGGTTGTAATGCAGCAAGGTCTTGATCAGCGTCGATTTCCCTGCGCCCGTGCGCCCCGTGAGCGCCAGAAACTCGCCTTCGGCAAGGGCAAAAGACACATCATTGAGCGCCACGATTTCGCGCGCGCCAAGAAGATGCAAGGTGAAGGTCTTGCTGAGGTTTGCCACCTCCAGAACGGGGGGGCATGTCATAGTGCGGAACTCACCAATAGTTGGGTATAGGGGGCTTGGGGGTCTTCCATGAGTTGCGTGACCATGCCGCTTTCCACGACGCGGCCCGCCTTGAGCACAATCGCACGCCGCGCCAGAAGCCGCAGAACGCCCCAGTCATGGGTCACGAGGATCACCGTCAGGCCAAGCTCGCGTTGCACTTTGCGGATGAGATCGAGCGTGCGCGCCTGCACCGAGAGATCGAGGCCGGTTGTCGGCTCATCAAGCAAAAGCACTTGCGGACGGTTGGCCAATGCGCGCGCGATCTGCACCCGCTGGCGCATCCCGGCGCTGAGCGTCATGGTCTCGACATCCATCCGGTCGCCCAGTTCCATGTGATCTAGATGGCCATGCGCGCGGCTGCGCATCCTCCCGATATGCCGCTCGCCTGCGGCTAGCATCCGCTCGATCACGTTGCCGCCCGCGCTCATGCCCATCATCAGCGCGCGGCGCGGGTTCTGATAGACGATCCCGAGATCGGAATTGCGCAGCGCGCGCCGCTCCTCGGCAGAGGCATCGTGGAGCGGCTGCTTCCCTTCCCGCCAACCGTTGTAATAAATCGCGCCTGACGTCGGCTCGGCGCGGAAATCGAGCATGTCGATGAGGCTGGTCTTGCCCGCGCCGCTTTCACCGACAATGCCGAAAATCTCGCCCGGCCAAACCTCGAAGGACACATCGCGCAGCGCCCAGACCGCGCCGCAGACCGGGCAGACGGCACTTTGGGTCGTGGCCTCCATCGCCGGGCAATTCCCCGCGCAGGGTCGCGCGCCGTGGCGCAGCGACAGGTTTTCGACCCGGATCACAGGGTTTGCCATGTCATGTCCTCCAGCGTTTCACCGCGGCATTTGCGGCACCAGGCACTGTCTGAACAGGTCCAGGTCATCTCGCCGTCCGGCCCGAGCGCAGGGGCGAGAAAGCTCTCGGTCGAGCCGCATAGACGGCAGGATCGCCCGGTCTGATCCTCGACGCGGAACGGATGATCCTCAAAGCCCAAGGGCTCTACCGTGGTATCGGGCGGGATGGCGTAGATGCGCTTTTCCCGGCCGGCGCAGAAGATGAAGAGCGCCGGCGAATGATCGAGCTTGGGCAGATCCCAGCGTGGCACATGGGTGGGATCAAGCACATAGCGCCCCTCGATCATCACCGGATAGCGCCCGCCGATCATGATCTCGCCATGGGCGATGACGCTTTCATAGAGCCTGAGCCAAAGCTTGCTGTAATCCCTCTCGGCGTGCATCTGCCGCGCAACCGCCTCGGAGCGTTCGAAAAACCGCAACGCATCGGGAAAGGCGACCTGAAGGATCACGATCTGATCCTCGCGCAATGGCACCTCCGGCACCTTGTGACGGGTCTGAATGAGATCGGCACGTTCGGGATCTGTGGTGGCGACAGCCCCCGTCACCAGCCCGACCATGCGCCGCAGGTTGACGGCGTTCACCGTCTCGTCATCGCCCTCGTCGATGATCTTGTAACGGTCATCGGGGCCGATCAGCGACAGCGTGACCTGCAATCCGCCCGAGCCATAGCCTCGCGCAATCGGCACCTCCTCTGAGACATAGGGCACCTGATATCCGGGAATGCAGACTGCACGCAGCACCGCAAGCCGGACCGAGGCCTTCATGAACTCGTCCAGATAGGCAAAGGGCCAGGGCGCATCCCAGGCCCCGGTCGTGAAACGCTCGGTCATTCTCCGGCCTCCATGGGTTCGGTTTCGGGCGTCGCCACGGTGTCGCCGACAGCGTTCCGCCTGGTTGCATTTGCCGCGCTCATCCGATCCATCACCGAAGCGAAGAGCATGTAATGCGGCTTTTTCAGATGCTCGACAAAGCCGAGGCTCTCGACACCGTCGCAATGGTAGAGCACGAACTCGGTATCGTCGGACGGTCCGCCCTCTTCCGCGTCTCCCTCTTCGAGACAGCCATCGAGAATCGACATGGCGATGGCGCGCTCTTCCTGTTGACCGAGCGCCGCGCCGAAGCCGAGCGCCAGACGCAGCCCATCCTCATCATCACCGCTGGTCGAGATCGTGCCCACGCCGGAGATGATCGCATCAACCTGCGTGACAGGCACCTCGCCGATGTCCACGTCGAAATCCCATATTGGGTGACTCAGCCGCACGGGCACATGGCCGACGCGCAATTCACCGAGGGTGGGGTGCGAATGGCCATAGCCACGCAAAGAGGAATAGGCGAGGCCGATCAGCATCCCGCTCTCGCCTCGGGCCAGCGCCTGCAACCGCGCCGACCGGGCTGGGCGCGGAAAGCGCATCGGTGCCATGGTGATATCGGCGGGCTCGGCCTCGGGGGCCTCAGCGGGTTGCTTGACCAGCCCAGCCTCGCGCAGCACCTCCACAACACGCAGCATCGCCGGAAGCGGAGCGGTTTGCCCGGCACCATCGGCCCCGAGCGCGGCCAAGGCCTCGGCTCGGCGCGTCTGCGGCACCTCGCGCAGCAGATCGTGACGCAGGAAATGCAGTGTATAATCGCGCGTCGGACCAAGGAACTGCCCGCCTGGCACCGATTTGAACGCCGAGGACAGCCGCCGCAACACCCGCATCCGGTCCATGTCGAGCGGTTCTGCGGTTCCCCGGCGCGGCAGGCTTACCCGCAACGCGCGCAACACAAAAGAGGCATGGATCACGTCGCCTTCGGACTGGACGATCGCCAGCGCGGCCAAGCGCGGCGCATAAAGCCCCGCCTCGCACATCACCCGATCCACCGCATGGCGCTGCGCCGACAGGATCATCTCCACCTGCTGTGCAACTTCGGGCGCGGCCTCTGGTGCGGCGCGAAATGCGCCAAGGCGCACCGCATCGAGCATTTCCTCGGCCGCCAGCATCGCCCTCGTGCCGCCACGAACAACGGTATAGCCCATCTCACTCCTCCCCGTGCGCAAGACGCACATGCCGCGGCAGCCCCGCGAGTCTGCCCGTCGTCTCATCGACAAGCAAAATGTCCACACCGAGCGGATAGTCGGCCGTGGCGGCAGCGCGAGCGGCTACGAAGCCGTCGGGCAAGCCGGTGACGCTCAGATCGCGTGTCCGCCCGCCGGCCGCGCCCCGGCTGACACGATAGCGGGGTCCGCCTTCGGCCTCCGCCAAACCTGCGACCATGACGATCAGCAAAGCCCCCTCTTCCGGGTGCAGCAGCGTGCCGCGCGGCAGGGCGGGCAGTATGATCGCGGCCCGCGCCGCCGGTGCCGCAGCAACCGTAGCGCGCTCGGGGCCGACAGGGCGCGCGCCGTCGGGGCCTGCCACGCCCGCAGCCTCGAAGGCCGGATCCAGATGCAGGCGTGTGCCGGTCGGCACGAAGGTGCGCAACAGACCGGCAAGGGCAGCATCACAGCCGATCACCCGGCCCGGATAGGCCAGCGCCGTCAGCGCGGCGCGACCCAAGGCCTGGGTCTCGAACGGGTCCGGCCCCAGCGGATTGATCTCATCTCTCACGCGTATCTCTCCCTTATCGATCAGTTGAATAGTCATTGGCGTCATAGGCCTCGACCTCGCCGCCTTC
>NZ_JAGPVV010000173.1 GCF_018066915.1 Roseovarius sp. | reverse complement strand
AGATCGAGGAACAAAAGCCGGTCGCCCGCATGTCCGATGATATAGAGCAATTGCTCGCGCGACAGGCGCGGGTTGAGGGTATGGCACACCGCGCCCATGCCCGAGATTCCATAATAAAGCTCGAAATGCCGGTGCCCGTTCCACGCCAGCGTGCCGATCCGGTCCCCCGGTTCCAGTCCAAGTGCCGTGAGCGCCTGCGCCAGTTGCGCCGCCCGCGCCAGCGTTTCCGGATAGCTCTGGCGGTGCAGATCGCCCTCGACCCGCGCCGACACGATGCCTTCGGTGGCATGCGCCTCGGCGGCGTGCAACAGGATGTCGATGATCCTGAGCGGCCGATGCATCATCTGGCCTTGCATGGTGGTTTCCTCCCTCGTCCCTCGCGGACGGACGGTGGCATGAAAGCGGAGGGGGATCAATCGGCCGGAGGGGGCCTTGACTTGTTGCGAATAGTTCTCATATTCATTCTCATGTCACACCACATCACAGCCTTTCCGTCTCTGACCCGCCGCCGCGCGCTTGGCCTTGCGTTGGGCGCGGTGGCGCTCACTTCGTGCCCGTCCTTTGCCCAAACCGCCCCGTTGGAGGTGGTCGCCACCACCGGCATGATCGCTGACGCCGCGCGGGTTGTGGGCGGTGATCGGGTTTCGGTGCGCGCCCTGATGGGGCCGGGGATCGATCCGCATTCCTACCGCCAGACCCGCAGCGATATTGCCGCCCTCGCCCGCGCTGATCTGGTGCTCTGGCATGGCCTCTATCTTGAGGCGCAGATGGAGGAGTTTTTGCTGAAACTTGCCGCACGCTCGCCCGTTGTCCCGGTGGGCGAGGCGGTACCCGAGGCAGAACGCATCGCGCATGAGGATTACGAGGGGCGCTATGATCCGCATGTCTGGATGGTGCCGGAATTGTGGGCGGTCGTGGTTGATCGCATCGCCCAAACGCTGAGCGACGCGCGGCCCGACGATGCAGCCCTATTTGCCAGCAACGCCGCGCGCTACAAGGACGATTTGGCGCGGCTGGGCCGCTATGCCACGGGCGTTTTGGCCTCTGTGCCCGAACCGGCCCGCGTGCTGGTCACGGCGCATGATGCCTTTGGCTATTTTGGCCGCGCCTATGGTTACCGCGTCGAGGGTATTCAGGGATTGTCCACGGAATCCGAGGCCGGTCTGGCGCGGGTTCGCGATCTGGTTGATCTGCTGGTCAGTCGCCAGATCCGGGCGGTCTTTGTCGAGAGCACCGTGTCGGATCGCAATATCCGCGCGCTGATCGAAGGGGCTGCGGCACAGGGGCATGAGGTGATCGTCGGCGGCGAGCTTTTCTCGGATGCTATGGGCACACCTGGCACCTATGAGGGCAGCTATCTGGGCATGATCGACCATAATGTGACCACCATCGCCACTGCCTTGGGCGGCGCCGCTCCGGGGCGCGGGATGGATGGAAAACTGGCGGCTGGGGGATGAGCATGGCATTGGAACTGGTTGGCAAAGCCACCGCGCCAGACACCGACAGCCCGCTGTCGATCCGGGGGCTGACGGTCTCGTATGGTGAAAAACCAGCGGTGTTTTCCGTTGATGTCAGTTTTCGCCCCGGTCAGATGACCGCCATCGTCGGCCCGAATGGTGCGGGCAAATCGACGCTGCTCAAGGCTGCGCTCGGGATCATCCGGCCTTTGTCTGGACAGGTTACAAGCCTTGGCCGCCCGCTGAACGAGCGGCGAGCGCGGATTGCCTATGTGCCGCAGCGCGCCAGCGTGGATTGGGATTTTCCGGCCCGCGTGCTTGATGTGGTGATGATGGGTCTCACTCGCGAATTGGGTCTTTTGGGCCGGGTGCGGGCCAGCCACCGCGCCCGCGCCACGGCCTGTCTTGACCGGGTCGGGATGGCAGGGTTTGCCCATCGCCAGATCGGGCAGCTCTCGGGCGGGCAGCAACAGCGGGTGTTTCTGGCGCGGGCCTTGGCGCAAGAGGCGGATCTCTATCTCTTGGACGAGCCCTTTGCTGGCGTCGATGCCGCCACGGAAAAGGCGATCATCGCGGTGCTGCACGGGTTGCGCGCCGAGGGCAAGACAGTGATCGCCGTGCATCACGATCTGGCCACGGTGGCCGAGTATTTCGACCGCGTGTTTCTCATCAACACCACCGCCATTGCCGAAGGTCCGGTGGCCGAGGTGTTCACCCCCGCGCATTTGCAAACCGCCTATGGCGGGCGGCTGGCGTTGGCGCAGATGGGTGGGGCGGCGGCGCTCTGAGCATGCTTTGGGACGCGCTCACGCTGCAACTGGGATATAACGCCACGCTGGTCACGCTGGGGGCCATGATGCTGGGCGTGGGTGCGGGGGCCACGGGCACCTATCTCTATCTGGGCAAGCGTGCGCTGGTGTCGGATGCCATCAGCCATGCCACCCTGCCCGGCGTCGTGCTGGGGTTCATGGTCATGGTGGCGATGGGCGGCGAAGGCCGGTTTCTGCCCGGTCTCATGCTGGGGGCGGCGCTGTCGGCGGGGCTGGGCCTTCTCGCCGTCACGTGGCTCACGACGCGCACGCGGTTGCATGAGGATGCAGCGATTGGCGCGGTGCTGTCGGTGTTCTTTGGCTTTGGCGTTGTCCTGCTGACGGTGGTGCAGGTGATGGATGCCGGGCGGCAGGCGGGGCTTGAGACCTTTTTGCTGGGCGCTACGGCAGGCATGCTGCGCGACGAGGCGCTGACGATTGCGGCGGGCGGCGCTGTGGTGCTGGCGTTGGTGTGGCTCTTGCATCGGCCGATGATCCTTGTGGCCTTTGACCCCGAATATGCGGTGGGGCAGGGGATGCGGCTTGCGCGTGTCGATCTGGCGATGATGGGATTGGCGCTTGCCATTACCGTGACCGGGCTCAAGGTGGTGGGCCTCGTGCTTATCGTGGCGCTCTTGATCATCCCGCCGGTGGCGGCGCGGTTCTGGTCAGAGCGCGCAGGTCATGTGGTGATGATCGCGGGGATCATTGGCGGGGTTGCGGGCTATCTGGGCGCTGCAGTTTCCGCCACGGCACCGGATCTGCCCACGGGGCCGCTCATTGTGCTGGCAGCCTTTGCGCTCTTCGTGCTGTCGCTCTTGCTGGCCCCCGGTCGGGGCGTGCTGGCAGCGGCCTTGCGGCATCTGCGATTTCAGCGGCGGGTGCATCTGCGTCAGGGCCTCTTGGCACTGGCGGCGGGGCAGCCGGTCTATGAGCCGCTGACCCTGCGCTTGATGCGCCGAGCGGGGCTGGCGCGGGCCGATGGCGTCGCGACCGAGGCAGGCCGTGCCATGGCGGCACGCGCACGGCTGGACGAGCGGCGCTGGCAAATCCTGCGCTCGGACCCGGCGTTCGAGGCGGCAGCGGCGCGCTATGACGGGCTGACACCCTTGGAAGAGGTGCTGACAGGCGATCAGATTACAGCCCTTGACCGGGGCCTTGGGCCAGAGGGGGCGGTGTGATGGGACAGGATTTCGTCATGCTGTCGCTCACGCCGCTGCTGATTGGCATTGCGGCGGCAGTGGCCTGTGCGCTGCCGGGGAATTTCCTGCTGCTGCGGCGACAGGCGCTGATCGGCGATGCGATCAGCCATGTGGTGTTGCCGGGGATCGTGGCCGGGTTCCTT
>NZ_JAGPVV010000166.1 GCF_018066915.1 Roseovarius sp. | reverse complement strand
TCGTCGGAACAGATCGAAGACGTGATGTCGATGCTCTCGGAGATGGGGATCAACATCATCGAGGCCGAGGATGCCGAAGAGGAAGAGGGGCGCTCGACCGCCGTGGCCGAGATCGGGCGTCGCGGCGAGATCACGCTTGGCTCGGGCAAGGAAGAAAAGCTCGACCGCACGGATGATCCGGTGCGGATGTATCTGCGCGAGATGGGTTCGGTCGAACTTCTGAGCCGCGAGGGCGAGATTGCCATCGCCAAGCGGATCGAAGCCGGACGCAACACCATGATCGCGGGCCTCTGCGAGAGCCCGCTGACCTTTCAGGCAATCACCATCTGGCGCGACGAACTCTTGGGCGAAGACATCCTGTTGCGCGATGTGATCGACCTTGAGGCCACTTTTGGCACCCAGTTGGGCGATGACGATGCCGAGCCGGTGGTAGGCGCCGCCAATGTGCCCAACGCGCCCGGCGGCATGGGGCGCGATGAAAACGAGCCTGATCTGGATGCCGATGGCAATCCGATCCATTCCGACGACGACGACGAGGATGACGAGCAGGCCAACATGAGCCTTGCCGCGATGGAGGCCGCGCTCAAGCCGCGCGTGCTGGATACGCTGGACCGGATCGCGTCGGATTACGTCAAGCTGAGCGAGATGCAGGACAGCCGGATTTCGGCCACGCTGAACGAGGATGGATCGTTCAGCCGCGAGCAGGAGCAGACCTATCAGACCCTGCGCAGCGAGATTGTCGAGCTGGTCAACGAGCTGCACCTGCACAACAACCGCATCGAGGCGCTGATTGATCAGCTCTATGGCATCAACCGCCGGATCATGCAGATCGACAGTGCCATGGTCAAACTGGCCGATCAGGCGCGCATCAACCGTTCTGAATTCATTGAAGAATATCGCGGTCGCGAGCTTGATCCCAACTGGCTGGAAGACATGGCGCGCAAGGCCGGACGCGGCTGGCAGATGTTCATTGAGCGCAGCCCTGAAAAGGTGGCCGAGTTGCGCGCCGACATGGCGCAAGTCGGTCAATATGTGGGTTTGGACATTTCCGAATTCCGCCGCATCGTGCAGCAAGTGCAGAAAGGCGAGAAAGAGGCGCGCCAAGCCAAGAAGGAAATGGTCGAAGCCAACCTGCGTCTGGTGATCTCGATCGCAAAGAAATACACCAACCGTGGCCTGCAATTCCTTGATCTTATTCAGGAAGGCAACATCGGCCTGATGAAGGCGGTGGACAAGTTCGAGTATCGCCGGGGCTATAAATTCAGCACCTATGCAACCTGGTGGATCCGTCAGGCGATCACGCGCAGCATCGCGGATCAGGCGCGCACCATCCGGATTCCGGTGCATATGATCGAGACGATCAACAAGCTGGTGCGCACGGGCCGTCAGATGCTGCACGAGATTGGCCGCGAACCGACGCCCGAGGAACTGGCCGAAAAGCTGCAAATGCCGCTGGAAAAGGTCCGCAAGGTGATGAAGATCGCCAAGGAGCCGATTTCGCTCGAGACCCCGATTGGCGACGAGGAAGACAGCCAGCTTGGCGACTTCATCGAGGATAAAAACGTTATCCTTCCGTTGGATAGCGCCATTCAGGACAATCTCAAGGAAACCACGACGCGGGTTCTGTCGAGCCTCACGCCGCGCGAAGAGCGGGTTTTGCGGATGCGGTTTGGCATCGGCATGAACACCGATCACACGCTGGAAGAGGTGGGGCAACAGTTCTCTGTGACCCGCGAACGTATCCGTCAGATCGAGGCCAAGGCGCTGCGGAAGTTGAAGCATCCCAGCCGGAGCCGGAAGCTACGGAGTTTTCTGGATCAGTAAGGTGGATGAAAGTCTGCGTTTGAAAACAGGGGGTTATGGGGTGCGCAATGAATGCGCACCCTACGGTGCATAATCTGGAGGCCGTATGTCGATCCTGTCGCGATTGTTTGGGGGCAAGCCCAAGGCGGAGCCTGAGGCGCAGCCGGAAATATATAAGGATTTCCGTATCTTCCCAGCGCCGCAAGCGGCCGAAGGGGGATACCGGGTGGCAGCGCGGATCGAAAAGGACGTCGCGGGCGAGGTGAAGGTGCATCAGCTTTTGCGGGCTGATACGATTGCCAGTCTCGATGAGGCACGGGCGTTTTGTGTGCGCAAGGCCAAGCAGGTCATCGACGAACAGGGCGAGGCAATTTTCCGCAAGTAGGGCGTGGACCGGCTGAGCGAGGCACCGGGCCGGGCCCGGGGCGGGGATCAGGGCGCGGCACGCAGCTTGTAAGCTCTGTAAGGTTTGTCAGGGGATTTTGTAAGGTCGCGGTCCGTGGGTGGTTATCTCCGAAATCAGCGTACGGGCGGTTACTCCATGCTTCACATCCACGAGCGCACGGGGCGTTAACTTTTGGGTCCGGGCGGCGTGGTGCTGGCCGGACCTTTGCACAAAGCGTAACCAGAGCGCGCGGTGGTGATCGGATGGCCCCCTAACCGCTTGCCCCTCAACTCACGCTGTCTTACAGAGGCTGTAACAAAGCAGAGGGAGGCACCCATGCGTCGTGTCGTCGTCACAGGTCTGGGGATCGTCTCCAGCATTGGCAACAACGCCCAAGAGGTTCTGGCATCACTCCGAGAGGGGCGCTCGGGCATCACCGCAAACGAGGCGATGGCCGAACATGGCTTTCGCAGTCGGGTGGCCGGGGCGATCAATCTCGATGTGACTCAGCATGTGGACAAGCGTGCGCTGCGGTTCATGGGGGGCGGGGCGGCCTATGCCTATATCGCCATGGGGCAGGCCATTGCCGATGCGGGGCTTGAGGAAAAAGACGTGATCAACCCGCGTACCGGGGTTGTCGCAGGCTCGGGCGGGCCGTCCACAAGCGCGATGCTGGCGGCGCATCAAGTGGCGCTCGAGACTGGATCGACCAAGCGGATCGGGCCATTCGCCGTGCCCAAGACCATGTGTTCGACGATTTCGGCCAATCTGGCCACCTCTTACAAGATCAAGGGGCTGAACTATTCCATCACCTCGGCCTGTTCTACAAGCCTGCATTGCATTGGCCATGCCGCTGAACAGATCATGTTCGGCAAGCAGGACGTGATGTTTGCGGGTGGTGGAGAGGAATTGGATTGGTCGCTGTCGTGCCTCTTTGACGCGATGGGGGCGATGTCGTCCAAGTATAATGACACCCCCGCGAGTGCGAGCCGCGCCTTTGACGTGGGGCGCGACGGGTTCGTGATCTCGGCGGGGGGCGGCATTGTCGTGCTCGAGGAATTGGAGCGTGCCAAGGCGCGCGGGGCCAAGATCTATGCCGAAGTGACGGGCTATGGGGCCACGTCGGACGGGGCCGATATGGTGGCGCCCTCGGGCGAGGGCGGCGAACGGGCGATGCGGCTGGCGGTGGCGACGCTGCCCGAAGGGCGGCGCGTGAGCTATATCACCGCGCATGGCACCTCGACGCCGGTCGGTGATGTGGGCGAGGTGGAGGCGGTGCGCCGGGTCTTTGGCCGGGGCACCACGCCGCCGATCAGTTCCACCAAGTCGATGACCGGTCATTCCCAAGGGGCCACGGGCGCGCAAGAGGCGATCTATTGCCTCTTGATGCTGGAAAACGATTTCATCGCCCCGTCGATCAATGTCGAAACACTCGATCCGGCACTTGATCCCGCTGAGATTGCGACGGTGCGGGTGGACAATGCCGGTCTGGATACGGTGATGACCAATTCCTTTGGTTTTGGTGGCACCAATGGGTCGATGTTGCTGAGCAAATTTCACGGGTGAGATGAGATGACGATTGCGATGCAGGGCAAGCGCGGCCTGATCATGGGGGTGGCCAATGACCGCTCCATCGCCTGGGGAATTGCACGGGCGATGCATGAGGCGGGGGCGGAATTGGCCTTTTCCTATCAGGGCGAGAATTTCGCCAAGCGGGTCGAGCCCTTGGCGGCGAGCGTTGGCTCTGACCTCTTGCTTGATGTCGATGTGACCGATGATGCCTCGCTCGATGCGGCCTTTGCGGCGCTGGCGGAGCGGTGGCCGACGATTGATTTCGTGGTGCATGCGGTGGCCTATTCCGACAAGTCGGAATTGACGGGGCGGTTCTTGAACACGAGCCGGGCCAATTTCAAGCATTCGCTGGAAATCTCGGCCTATTCCTTCATCGAGGTGGCGCGGCGCGCCTATCCGATGATGAAGGATCAGGGTGGCTGTCTGCTGACCCTGACCTATCAGGGGTCGAACAAGGTGGTTCCGAATTACAACGTGATGGGCGTGGCCAAGGCGGCGCTGGAATCGGCGACGCGGTATCTGGCGAATGATCTGGGACCGGACGGGATTCGCGTCAACGCGATCAGCCCCGGACCGATGAAGACGCTGGCCGGGGCCGCGATTGGTGGCGCGCGCAAGACGTTCCGCCATACCGAGTTGAACGCGCCGATGCGGGCCAATGCGACGCTGGAGGCGATTGGTGGCACGGCGGTCTATCTGGCGTCGGATGCGGGGGCCTGCACCAGCGGTGAGATCATCCATGTCGATGGCGGCTATCACGTGCTGGGGATGCCGCAGGCCGAGAACCTCTGAGTTCGGACCGTATTTGACCGGAGTTTTGCCACGGTTTTGACGCGATTCTGTGGCAGGCTGCGTCCATGCAAGACTTTCGCCATATCGCCCAAACTTCTGAGATGAAGTCACTTGCCCGTGCCCGCCGCGCGCGGTGGTGGGCATGGATGACGGGTGTCTCTCTTGGTATTTGCGCGCTGGTGGCCATCTGGCAGGAGCGGGCGCTGGCACCGGGGGTGCATGACGGGTTGCAGGGGGTGGTTGCGCGGGCGCAGAGCGTCATTGACGGCAACGAGACCGCGCGCGCCCTCTTGGCACGGCTTGATGGCGGCGTTGCGGTGGCCAAGGATGCCGGGCTTGATCCGCTGACGGCGCTGTTGCTGCGGGCGACGGATTAATCCCGCCTCAGAACCACTGGCCCGGTTCCATCAGACCCAGATCGAGCAATTGCCTGGAATGCCATTCGAACGGAATGGAATTGTGCCATTTGAAGCTGTGAATGTCGAAGGTCGAGCCGGGGTTGCGTTTAAGCGCCTTGGCGGTGCGAAAGGACACGATGGCGCTGGTCAGGTTGTGATGCCAGGGACAGGCGTAGGTATTGTATTCCTCGTCGGAAAAGGTGTGATCCTCGCGCAGTTTCAGCTCTGGCTTGGCGCGGAAGAGCGCGATGCGGTCGATCTTGCGGCGTTTGGCGGGGATATGTTCCTCGTACCGCCAGCGCAGGCCACCGTAGAAATCAAGCTGACGTTCCTTGGGGTGGTTATGCTTGTCCACATCGGGACGGGCGAGCGCATAATAGCCGGATTTGTCCATATGCGCCGACTCGAGGCAGACCGCGTCGGGGTGGGTTGTCAGATCGTCTGCATAGAGGTCGATCACATAGGTCAGCATCGCGTCGCGGCGTTCCTCGGTGTGAAAGGCCAGCATTTCGCCCACGGTGCGGGTCTCGCAAAACGGATAAAAGAGGTATTCGGCGTTGTAGCAGTAATACATCCAGAGACCGGGGGCGGCAGCGATGATCGCGTTGATGGTGTCGGTCAGGCTATCGCCCGAGGCCAGATCGTGCTGGATGCGGAAGAGGCCCGGTGCCTCGGCCACGTCGCGGGCGAGGGTAAAGGCATCCGGGGCAAAGAGCAGCACGGCGGCAAAGCCCGTGTCGAGATGGTGGCGCAAGGTGGAATTGAGTTCGGCCTCATCCTCGGCAAAGACCATGGCGATGGGCCCCTTGGCCAGCGCCTTGCCGGGGTTCGCGAGAAAGCTCTTGAGATCGGGGGCGGTCATGCTCTGCTCTACCCATGGTTTTCGTCGCAGAATCCGCGAAACGCGGGGGCATTGCAAGTGCCCTCTCCCCTGATGTAGTCAGACAGCTTGAACCCAAGGGAACCCAAGGGCGGAGGCCGGGCGCATGGCGGATGTGAAAAAGCTCTATATCAAGACCTATGGCTGTCAGATGAATGTCTATGACAGCGAGCGCATGGCCGAGGCCATGGGCGGGGCAGGATATGTCGAGACGCAAGACCCTGCCGAGGCCGATATGATCCTGCTCAACACCTGCCATATCCGCGAGAAGGCGGCGGAAAAGGTCTATTCCGAACTGGGGCGGATGAAGCAATTCAAGCTCGACAAGCCCGACCTCAAGATCGGGGTTGCGGGCTGTGTGGCGCAGGCCGAGGGCGAAGAGATCATGCGCCGTCAGCCGCTGGTCGATCTGGTGGTGGGACCGCAGAGCTATCACCGCCTGCCCGAGATGGAAGCGCGGGTGCGGGACGGGGCCAAGGCGCTCGACACCGATTTCCCGATTGATGACAAGTTCGACACGCTGCGGCACCGGCCGAAAGCGGCGCGCGGGCCAACGGCGTTCCTGACCGTGCAGGAGGGCTGTGACAAGTTCTGCGCCTTTTGCGTGGTGCCCTATACGCGGGGGGCAGAGGTCAGCCGCCCGGCAAGCCGCGTGCTGGAAGAGGCGCGTGGTCTGGTCGAGCGGGGCGTGCGCGAGATCACGCTTCTGGGGCAGAACGTCAACGCCTATCATGGGGCCGGCGAGGGCGGTGATTGGGGTCTGGCGCGGCTCATTCGCGCGCTCAGCGAGATTGACGGGCTGGAGCGTATCCGCTTTACCACGAGCCATCCCAATGACATGGAAGATGACCTGATCGCGGCGCATGGGGATTGTCCGAAGCTGATGCCCTATCTGCATCTGCCGGTGCAGTCGGGGTCTGATCGTATTCTCAAGCGTATGAACCGCAACCACACCGCCGAAAGTTATTTGCGGCTGATCGAGCGCATCCGCGCGGCGCGGCCCGATATTCTCATGTCGGGGGATTTCATCGTGGGATTCCCCGAGGAAACCGAGGCGGATTTTCAGGCGACGCTCGATCTGATCGAGGCGGTCAACTACGGCTCTGCCTTTTCGTTCAAATATTCCACACGGCCCGGCACCCCCGCCGCCGAGCGCCCGCAGGTGCCCGAAGAGGTCAAGACCGAGCGGCTCTATCGGGTGCAAGAGCTGATCACCCGCCAGCAGCGCGCGGCGCAGGATGCGATGGTCGGGCGCAGGGTCGGTGTGCTCTTTGAAAAGGCCGGGCGAATGCCGGGGCAGATGGTGGGCAAGTCCGATCACCTGCACGCGGTACATGTCACCGGCGATGTCGCGGTGGGCGATTTGCGGCAGGTCGAGATCATCGAGAGCGCGACCAATTCGCTGGCCGGTCGCCTGTTGCCGCGCTGAATCTGGGCCTGGTCCGGGCTGATTGCGCGGCGCTGTGCGGGAAATGTGGCCAGAGCGTGGCATTGTTTCCCGGAAGGGCACAATATCTGGTGAAAATTGCTTCACTTTAAGCGAAGACTTGATACAATTCCGAAGTATTAAATGGTTGGGGGCCTTGTGTGTGGTTCCCTGCCGGGGGGCAATAAAAGGACTGGGGTCGTGACGAAACGCATTTCGAATACGCTTCACGCGGTCATGCGGGGGGCAAGTGCCATTGCTCTTGGCGTCGCGGTGATGGCAGGTGGCGCAAGCGCGCAGCAGCAAAGAACCGTTGTCGGGGAACGCTATATTCCGACCATCTGGGTGGACCCGGATGGATGCGAGCATTGGGTGATGGATGACGGCGCAGAGGGCTACATGAGCCCGCATGTGACGCGACAAGGCATTCCGGTGTGCCGCGAGGTCAATCTGTGCGGGGTGGTCAATACCGATCAGCTCTTTGCCACGGACAGCGCGCGCATCAGTTCCTCGGGGCAGCAACGTCTGCGCGAGTTTTTCCAGCAGACGCAAGCGGTCTCTTACACCATCGTCGGCCATACCGACAGCCGCGCCTCGGATGAATACAACATGGGCCTGTCGCTCCGGCGTGCCAATTCGGTGGCCTCGGTTGCCCGCAGCAGTGGTGCCAGCATCGCGGATGTGCGCGGCTATGGCGAGCGGATGCCCCGCGCGACCAACAATACCGCCGAGGGCATGGCGCAGAATCGCCGTGTCGAAATCCTGTGCTGGCGCTGAGGGGGCTGTGCTATGAAAACCTATAAAATCGCACTCGCCCTGCCCATCGTCGGTCTATTGGCCGCCTGTGATGCAGGTCCTGACAAGACCGTAGACCGCAACATCTTTGACCAGGGGCATCTGAGCCAGATGCAGGCCGGGATCTGGGTTGATCCCAATGGCTGCGACCATTGGATCATCGACGACGGTGTCGAAGGGTATCTCTCGCAGCGTTTGGACAAGTTTGGCAAGCCGGTGTGTTCCGGTATCGCGCCGCCGACTGTGGCGACCGGTAATTTCAAACAAGGCTCCACGAGCCTGATCGGCGATCCGATTTGATCGGGATTGTCCCAAATGCTGAACCAATGTGCGGGCCCTTTGCGGCCCGCATTTTTTTCGCCGGTTTTCCCGGAATCGCGGCTGTCTGCTTGCGCAGGCGGCGGCATCTTGGCACTGTGATGGGGAACCTCTGACCCTGTGGGAGATATGCTTGGGTAATAACGCGCCGCCCCCCGCCGCTGATCTGGCCTCTTTGCAAGAGTCCGTGATCGAATTCCCCGACAACATGCTGCTGATTGATCTCTGCGGCGAATATGACCGGAACCTGGCCGAGATTGAGCGAAAGCTGGCTGTGCAGATCGTGCGGCGTGGCAATCACCTGTCGGTTCTGGGGGATGAGGGCCCGGTCAAGGAAGCGACCGGCGTGTTGCAGGCGCTGTATTCCCGGCTGGAGAGTGGGCGCGCGGTCGAGCGCGGCGATGTGGACCGCGAATTGCGGATGGGCGGATCAGAAGCCGAGACCGGCGCGCTGACCGGCGATCAGCTCGAGATGTTCAAGAGCGGTCCGGTCGAGATCAAGACCCGCAAGAAATACGTGGAGCCGCGCACCGAGGCGCAGAAATCCTATGTGCGATCCTTGTTTGCGCATGAGCTGGCCTTTGGCATCGGGCCTGCGGGCACCGGCAAGACCTATCTGGCCGTGGCGGTCGGGGTCAACATGTTCATCGAAGGGCATGTGGACCGGATTGTCCTGAGCCGTCCTGCGGTCGAGGCGGGCGAAAAGCTGGGCTATTTGCCGGGCGACATGAAGGACAAGGTCGATCCCTACATGCAGCCGCTCTATGATGCGCTGAACGATTTTCTGCCCGCCAAGCAGGTGCAAAAGCTGATGGAGGAGAAGAAGATCGAGATTGCGCCGCTGGCCTTCATGCGCGGGCGCACGCTGAGCAATGCCTTTGTGGTGCTGGATGAGGCGCAGAATGCGACCTCGATGCAGATGAAGATGTTTCTGACACGTCTGGGTGAGGGCAGCCGGATGGTAATCACCGGCGACCGCACGCAGATCGACCTGCCGCGTGGTGTGCCGTCGGGGCTGGCGGATGCGGAGCGGCTCTTGACCAAGATTCCGCAGATCAGTTTCAATTATTTCACGTCCAAGGATGTGGTGCGGCATCCGCTGGTGGCCGCGATCATCGAGGCCTACGAGGCGGAAGGTTAAGGCGCCATGCTGTGCGATGTGGTGATCGAGGACGACCGCTGGGAGGCGGCGGGGCTGGAGGATTTGGCCGAACGCGCGGCGCGGGCCACGCTGGAACATCTGGCGCTTGATCCCGAGGATTGGGAAATCAGCCTGCTGGGCTGTGACGATGCGCGGATTGCCGGGCTCAACGAGGATTTCCGCGACAAGCCGCAGCCCACGAATGTGCTGAGTTGGCCGAGCGAGGAGCGGGGAGCAGAGGTGCCCGGTGCGGTGCCTGTGCCGCCGGTGCCGGGGCCTGATCCGGAGTTGGGCGATATTGCGATTGCCTGGGACACCTGTGCGCGCGAGGCGGCGGAAGGCGACAAACCGCTGGCGGACCATGTGACGCATCTGATCGTTCATGCAGTGTTACATTTGTTGGGGTATGATCATGTGCGTGACCAAGATGCCACTCTGATGGAAACAACTGAGGTGGAGATACTTGGCAAACTCGGGGTCAGTGACCCATATTAGCCGTGCTGGGGCCGCGTGCCCTGTCACCTGGAAAGAGATGGATGGGCGAGAGTATCGACGGATCGTCTATGGCAGCGCAGAGCGCGCCGCCGGACGACGACAGGGAAACCGAGGAATCGGGCGGATTTTTCCGCCGCATTCTTGGAGTTTTTTCCACAAGTGACGAGGCCGAAGAGGCCAAGGATGAGCATCCGGCCCAAGCCAATGGCGTGCCGGGCATGGGTAATCTGCGGCACATGGCCGTTGAAGACGTGGCCATTCCCAAGGCCGAGATTGTCTCGGTGCCCAGTACGATCTCGAAAGAGGACCTTGTGCATGTGTTCCGCGACAGCGGCATGTCGCGGCTGCCGGTCTATGAGGGCACGCTGGATACGCCCATCGGCATGCTGCATCTCAAGGATTTCGCGCTGAAGTATGGATTCAACGGCGAGACCGAGGAATTCCAACTCGAAGACATGCTGCGCCCGCTGCTCTTTGTGCCGCCGTCGATGCCAATTGGCGTTCTGTTGCAGAAAATGCAGGCCGAGCGGCGGCATATGGCGCTGGTGATCGACGAATATGGCGGGGTGGACGGTCTTGTCACCATCGAGGACCTGATCGAGCAGGTTGTGGGCGAGATCGAGGACGAGCACGACATCGACGAGGATCACTACTGGACGCTGGAAAAACCCGGCTGCTACGTGGCCCTTGCCAAGACGCCGCTCGAGGATTTCGAGGCAGAGATCGGCATGTCGCTGACCGAAGCCGAGGAAATCGACGAGGAAGAAATCGACACGCTGGGCGGTCTGGTTTTCATGCTGCTGGGCCGGGTGCCGGTGCGGGGCGAGGTGATCGAGCATCCCGCCGGGCCGGTGATCGAGGTGATGGAGGCTGATCCGCGCCGCATCAAGCGCGTGCGCGTGCGCCTGCCTGAGGCAAAGAATGCGTGAAACAGGTCGGGCCGCGGCCCTGATGGATCGGGTCGCGGGCCGCTCGCGGCGCTGGCGTCTGCTGATGCTGGGGGCGCTTGGGGCTGTGACCGCGCTTGGGCAGGCGCCCGTTGGGGCCTGGCCGCTGAGTATTCTGGGCTTTGCGCTGGCCTATGGGCTTTTCCGGCGCGCGGCAGGGGGGCGACAGGCGGCTGTGATCGGCTGGGCCTTTGGCACCGGGTATTTCCTTGTGTCGCTCAACTGGATCATCGAGCCGTTTCTCGTTGATGTGGCGCGACATGGCTGGATGGCCCCCTTTGCGCTTTTGGGGCTATCCGGGGGGCTCGCGCTCTTTTGGGCTTTGGCGCTGGGGCTTGGGCGGGCCGTCGGTGGCGGTGCGTTGGGGTTTATCGGCGGTTTGGGTCTGATGGAACTGGCGCGGGGCTATGTGCTGACGGGGTTTCCCTGGGCGCAGCCGGGGCATGTGCTGATCGACACGCCGCTCTTGCATTGGGCGTCTTACCTTGGGTCGGCGGGATTGACGGCGCTTTTGTTGTTGGCGGCGGTGGCGTTGTGGAGGGCAATGACCGGCGCGCGATGGGCGCTGCCGGCCTTGGGTGCCATGGCGCTCTTGTGGCCTGTTGCGGCGGTGCTGACGCCAGAGGCGGGGGCAGGGCCAGAGGCGGCCACGGTGCGGCTGATCCAGCCCAACGCGCCGCAGCATGAAAAATGGGACCCTGACAAGATCCAAGGCTTCTTTGACCGGCAATTGGCGTTTTCGGCGGCAGGAGAGACGCGGCCCGATGTGATCGTGTGGCCGGAAACGGCGGTGCCGGTGATGCTCGAGAATGCCGCGCGCACGCTCGAGGTGATCTCGGATGCGGCGGGGGGCGTGCCGGTGGTGGTGGGGCTGCAACGCCGCGACGAGATGCGGCTTTTCAACACGCTGGCGCTGGTCGAGGCGGGGGGCAGCGTGGCGGCGGTCTATGACAAGCACCATCTGGTGCCCTTTGGCGAATACATGCCCTATGGCGATCAATTGGCGCGCTTTGGGATTCACGGTATGGCCGCCAAGGACGGGCAGGGATTTTCGTCGGGTCCGGGGGCGCAGGTGATCGACATGGGGGCACTGGGGCGCGCCTTGCCGCTCATCTGCTACGAGGGGGTGTTCGCGCAGGACTTGCGGGCGGCACCGGGGCGGGCGGATTTCATCCTGCTCATCACAAATGATGCGTGGTTTGGCAAGTTTTCCGGCCCCTATCAGCATCTGGCACAGGCGCGGTTGCGCAGCGCCGAGTTTGGGTTGCCGATGATCCGGGTGGCCAATACCGGCGTTTCCGCGATGATCGACGCCACCGGGCGGATCACCGACGCGCTGCCCTTGGGCGAGGCGGGCTGGCGCGATGCGGCGCTGCCGCCGCCCTTGCCGCCCACGGTCTATGCCCGGCTGGGGGATGCGCCAATGCTGGCGGTTTTCCTTGTTTTGCTGGCGTTGTCGCGGTTCGGTCACAGGCGGGCGCGCGCGCGCACATAGGCATTGACGCTGCTTATGCAGGGGCGTAACCACGGCCTAATCCCCCACAACGGCTTCCTGGCGTGGCGGTGACATCAAATGGAGCAACTTCATGTCAAGACAGAATTACCTTTTCACCTCCGAATCCGTTTCGGAGGGGCATCCGGACAAAGTGTGTGACCGGATTTCCGATGCGATTCTTGATGCCTTTCTCACCGAAGAAGCCAATGCGCGCGTGGCCTGCGAGACCTTTGCCACCACCAATTGCGTGGTCGTGGGCGGCGAGGTCGGTCTGAGCGACAAGGCGCGGCTGGCGGATTTCATGGGCCGGATTGACGGCATCGTGCGCGACTGCGTGCGCGACATCGGCTATGAGCAGGATGCGTTTCACTGGAATACCCTGAAAGTGCAGAACCTGTTGCATCCGCAATCGGCGCATATCGCGCAGGGTGTGGACCGGGACGGGGCCGGGGATCAGGGCATCATGTTTGGCTATGCCGTGGATGAGACACCGGAATTCATGCCGGCACCGATCCTCTATTCGCATGCGATCCTCAAGCGGCTGGCCGAAGTGCGCAAATCGGGCGCTGAGCCGACCCTCGGGCCGGATGCAAAATCGCAGCTCACGCTGCGCTATGAAGGCGGTCGCCCGGTGGCGGTGACGCAACTGGTGCTCTCGACGCAGCATTCCGATGAGAGCCAGACCAGCGACGACATCCGCGCCATCGTCGAGCCCTATATCCGCGAAGTGCTGCCCGCAGGCTGGCTGAGCGAAGAGACCGAATGGCATGTGAACCCGACCGGCACCTTTGTGATCGGCGGGCCGGATGGCGATGCGGGTCTGACGGGCCGCAAGATCATCGTGGACACCTATGGCGGCGCGGCACCGCATGGCGGCGGCGCGTTCTCGGGCAAAGATCCGACCAAGGTGGACCGTTCGGCCGCCTATGCCGCGCGCTATCTGGCCAAGAACGTGGTCGCGGCGGGACTGGCAAAGCGCTGCACGCTGCAACTGAGCTATGCGATTGGCGTGGCCAAGCCCTTGTCGATCTATGCCGATACCCATGGCACCGGCGAGGTGCATGAAAGCGCGATCGAAAAGGCCGTGGCGCAGTGCATGGACCTGACCCCGCGCGGTATCCGCGAGCATCTGTCGCTGACGCGGCCGATCTATGCGCGCACCGCGGCCTATGGCCATTTCGGGCGCGCGCCGGAGGCCGATGGCGGCTTTAGCTGGGAGCGGACCGATCTGGTTGACGCTCTGAAAAAAGCTGTGTGATCAAGGGACTGGCGCGTGAACCTCACGCGCCAGTTTAACTGCAAATGAGCCAAGACAGACATCCGACAGGCGCGCCGTGGCGCAATTTCTATGGCCGGTTCAGGGGCAAGACCCTGCGGCCAAGCCAAGAGACCTATCTCGAGGAAGATTTGGCGAAACTGTCGCCGGGGGCCGTCGATTGGGACGTGAACCCCGAGCGGCAACCGATTGATCTGACATCGTTGTTCGGGGATCGTGAGGTCTGGCTCGAGATCGGGTTTGGCGGCGGTGAGCATATGGTGCATCAGGCCGTGCAGAATCCCCAAGCCGGGATCATCGGCTGTGAACCGTTCATCAACGGCGTGGCGATGCTCTTGGGGAAAATCCGGGCCTCAGAAGCGCAGAATGTCGCGGTCTATCCCGGTGATGCCCGCAATATGTTTGATGTTTTGCCCGAAGGGTCGGTCGCGCGGGCGTTTCTGCTCTATCCTGATCCCTGGCCCAAGGCGCGCCATCACCGGCGGCGGTTCGTGACCCAAGAGCATCTGGAGCCGCTGGCCAAGGTGTTGAAAAAGGGCGGGATTTTTCGCGTCGCCACGGATATTCCCGACTATGTGCGCCAGACTCTCGAAGAGGTGCCGCGTGCAGGATTCGAGTGGCTGGCCGAGGGGCCGACGGATTGGCGCAAGCCGTGGGAGGACTGGATTTCCACGCGCTACGAGCAAAAGGCGCTGCGCGAAGGGCGCGTGCCGCATTACCTGACCTTTCGGCGGGTGTGAGTGGCGGCTAAAACAGGCGGTTGCCCAGCGACCGCGCCCCTCAGTGCCCCAGCCTGTCGCCCAACCGTCCCAGCATGTCGAGACATTGCTGGAGTTGATCGAGCGAGAGGTATTCGTCGGGTTTGTGGGCCTGATCAATCGAGCCGGGGCCGCAGACCACGGCGGACATGCCGTAATTCTGAAAGAGCCCCGCCTCGGTGCCAAAGGGCACGAGGTCGGCGCCATTGGCGCCGGTGAGTTCCATCATGATGTCGCGCGCCTCGTTCACCTCGGCGGGTTCCAACCCGTCGACCTCGCCGATGATTTCGGTGACGATACTGGCGTCGGGGCAAATCTCGCGCATCCGGGGCAGGAGCATTTCCTCGCAATAGCGGCGCAGGTCCTCTTTGACGAAATTGGCGTCAGCGGCCTGAACGGGGCGCATTTCCCATTCGATGGTGGCATTGGATGCGATGACGTTATGGGCCACACCGCCCTTGAGCGAGCCGGTGTTGATCGTGGTCCAAGGCGGATCAAAGCGGCTGTCCTTGGGCGCGCGGGCGCGCAGGGCCTCGCGCAATTCCAGCAGACGGTTGACGTAGCGCACGGCGTATTCGACGGCGTTCACGCCCCGGTCGGGGGCAGAGCCATGCCCGGCCAGACCGCAGAAAGGCGTGGTGTATTCATAGCAGCCCTTGTGCCCTTCGATGACGCGCATCATCGTGGGTTCGCCGATGATGGCCACGCCGGGGCGCAGGCCGCGCGCGCGCAAGCTCTCGACCAGGGCCTGCGCGCCGAAACAGCCCACTTCCTCGTCATAGGTGAAGGCAAAGTGAATGGGGCGGTCGCGCACCCGTTCGGCGAAATAGGGGGCCATGGTGGTGGCGGCGGCGATAAAGCCCTTCATATCGCAGGTGCCGCGCCCGTAGAGGTGGCCCCCGCTCTCGGTCAGTTCGAACGGATCAGAGGCCCAATCCTGTTGGGCCACGGGGACCACATCGGAATGGCCCGAGAGCACGATGCCGCCATCCACCTCTGGGCCGATGGTGGCAAAGAGATTGGCCTTGTGCCCGATCTCGTCGTGAAAGATGTCCACCCGTGCGCCCGCCGATTCAAGCCGGTGTCCGAGATAGGCGATCATGTCGAGATTGCTGAGTTCGGAGATCGTGGGGAAGGCGATCAATTCGCGCAGGAGGCCCACGGTATCGGAAAGCTGGGTGGTCACGGAGTTGGTCCTGTGATGGCGGGATTGCAAGCTTGGCGACTGTGTGGATATGGGCCGCGCGCGTCAACCCCTCGTGGCGCAAAGGTGGGAGCGATGTCCGGTCTGATTGTGTGGCGGGAGGGGTGATCGACTCATCCGTGTGGAGGGGCGTGCCCAAATAGACTCAGTCTGTCCATATCTATGGGAATACGGCGTATTTTGGGGGCCATGCGACAAAAACATCTAGCGATTGCGGCGGAAAAAAGATATTTGTGAAGCAATAAAACAAATCGACGCAACAAAGTGTCGAACCCTGAGGTCAGAGTGGTGGTGTTATGAAAGCGATTGATTTTATCGCCCGCACAGATGTGGGCAATTCTCAGCGTGGGTCTATTCCGGGTCAAGATGGCGTTACGGTCATTCCTGCGGGTCACGGACAAGAAATTTCTCTTAATCTTCGGCAGATGGACATTCAGGGCTTTGCCCGCGATGGGTCGAATCTGGTGATCAACCTTGCGGATGGGCGGGTTGTTGTCCTGGAGGGGTATTACTCGGCAGCGGGCACGCCCGAGAGCCGGCTCTTCATCAGCGCCGACGGGTATCTCAACGAGGTGACGCTGAGCGAGGGCGGCGATGGGCCGGTCTATGCACAGTATGGCCCGACCGAGCATTGGGCCAAGTGGAGCCCCGATGAAGAGTTGATCTTTCTGGGCGGCAACGACGTTACGGCACCCGCCGAGGATGACGAGGTGTCGATGCTGGGCGCTGCTCTCTTGGGCGGTGGCGGGCTCTTGGGGCTGGGCGGTGTCGGGGCTGCCGGTGTTGCGGCGGCGGCTGTGGTTGGCGGCGGCGGTGGCGATGGCGGTGGCGGCGGACGCCCGCGGATCGAGCCAAAGGTAAATGAAGACGGCACGATCACGATTGGTGGGGATCAGGAAAACCCCAAGATCACGATCACCGGCGATGCCGAGCCGGGGTCCGAGGTCGAGGTGACGATTGGCGATCAGACCGTCACCACCGAGGCCGATGACGATGGCAAATGGGAGGTCGTGTTCGAGGACGAGACCTTCCCTGAGGATGGCGAGCATGATGTGGTCGTTGTGGTGACGGAGCCCGATGGCACCGAGACCACGCTCGAGGGGCCGGTTGTGGTGATCGACACCACGCCGCCCGAGGTGGTCATCGAGGATGGTGTGGTCTCGACCGACGATATCGTAAATGCCGAGGATTACGAGAATGGGATCGAGATCACCGGCAGCGGCGAGCCGGGGGCCGAGATTTCGGTTGTGATCGAGGGCGTGACCGAGACCACGGTGATTGGCGAGGATGGCCAGTGGGAGGTGGTGTTCGATCCGGCCGATATTCCCGGTGGCGAGCGCGAGGTTGCGGTGGTGATCACCGCGACGGACGGGTTTGGCAATTCGACCGTGGTCACGGATGTGGTGGCGCTGGATACGGTGCCGCATCCCATTGCGATCAATTCCGGTGCGGTTGGCGGCGATGGTGTCGTCAATCTGGTCGAAGAGGCCGCCGGTGTGGAGATCACCGGCACGTCTACGCCGGGGGCGACTGTCACGGTCACGGTTGAGGGCGTGTCCCGCGACGTGCTCGTGGGGCAAGACGGTGTCTGGACCGCAGAGTTCGATCCCGGCACGCTGCCCGGTGGGCAATATGAAACCGAGGTGACAGCGACCACGGTCGATGCGGCAGGCAATCCCAGCAGCACCAGCGGGACATTCCGCGTCGACACCGAAGTGCGCGATTTCGGCATGACGGGCACGCCCGGTGGCGCGGATGGTGTGATCAACGCGGCCGAGCAGGGCGGCGGCTTTGCCATGAGCGGAACGGTCGAGCCGGGCTCGACGGTGCGTCTGACCTTTGGCACGGCGGTGGTGGATGCGGTCGTGGCGGCGGATGGCCGCTGGACGGCGAACTTTACCGGCGCGCAGATCGCGAGCGGCACCTATACCGGCGATGTGGTGGCGGTGGCCACGGATGCGGCAGGCAACGTCAGCGAATTGCGCCAAGCGGTGAGTGTGGATACCGAGGCCAATGATCTGAGCCTCAATACTGCCTCTGCCGGTGGCGATGGCACGGTCAATCTGGTGGAAACGGGCGGGTTGGTGGCGATCACCGGCAACGCCACGCCGGGGGCGACGGTCACGGTGAGCTTCGCCGGGGTGACGCAGGATGTGGTCGCCAATCCTTCGGGCACTTGGGTGGCCAATGTGGCGGGGAGCGCGCTGGCGGCGGGGCAGTATGATGCGCCGGTGACAGCCGTGTCGGTCGATGCGGCGGGCAACCGCGCGGAGGTGAACGGCACGGTGCGCGTCGACACGGAAGTGCGCGATTTCGGCATGACGGGCACGCCCGGCGGGGCCGATGGCGTGATCAACGCGGC
>NZ_JAGPVV010000165.1 GCF_018066915.1 Roseovarius sp. | reverse complement strand
GCTCAGCTGGATAGAGCGCTGCCCTCCGAAGGCAGAGGCCAGAGGTTCGAATCCTCTTGGGTCCGCCACTTTTCGTTAGTCTTGGACGAACCGCACCTTGCCAATGTAGGGCAGGTTGCGATTGCGTTGCGCGTAGTCGATGCCATAGCCCACGACAAATTCATCCGGGATTTCAAAGCCGATCCAATCGGCGCGAATATCCGCCTCACGACGCGAGGGTTTGTCGAGGAGTGCGATGGTCCGGAGCTTGTGCGGTCTGCGGCTTTGGAGCAGGTGCAGCACGTGGAAAAGCGTGTGGCCGGTATCGACGATATCCTCGACCACAAGCACGTCGCGCCCTTCAATATCGCCGCGCAAGTCCTTGAGAATACGAACTTCTCGACTGCTCTCCATGGCGTTTCCATAGGATGAGGTTTCAACGAAATCGACCTCAACTGGCAGATCGAGTTCACGCACAAGATCGGCGATAAAGATGAAAGAGCCGCGTAGGAGGCCCACAACCACCAATTTCTGCGTGCCTGCGAATTCGGCCTCAATCTCATGTGACAGCGCCTCGATTCGCGCGGCGATGCTCTTGGCCGAGATCATTTTATCTATAACATAGGCGTGCTGCGGCATGTGACCCCCTTGAACATCCCGGACCAGTCTAGGAAAAAGCGGCGCACTGTCACGCGGAAACCGGGGGGCGCATGCCAACACATTCTGAGACGCGCGTTTTGCGCTATACGGCCGAGCAGATGTATACGCTCGTGGCCGATGTGGCCAGCTATCCGCAGTTCCTGCCGTGGACGGCGGCGGCGCGGGTGCGGTCCGTGCGCCCGCAAGAGGATGGGTCAGAGATCATGGAAGCGGATCTTGTGATTAGTTTCAAGGTGTTCCGCGAACGCTTTGGCAGTCGCGTGGTGCTCTGGCCCGAGATGCGGCGGATCGAGACCGAGTATTTGGAGGGTCCATTCCACCACATGCGCTCGAACTGGGCGTTTCGCGATGTCGAGGGCGGGTGCGAGGTCAGCTTTGATGTAGATTTTGTGTTCAAGAACAGGTTGTTGCAATCCGCAGCTGATCTGTTCTTCTACGAGGCGATGAAGCGGATCGTGCGGGCCTTTGAGCAGCGGGCGCAGGAGCTCTATGGGTCTGCATGAAGTATGCTGACCAAGTTACTCATTCAAAGAGATAAAAAGCAGTTCAAGTGCATGATTTCGAGCGCTCTCCCGGACGACGCTGCGCCCTAGCGGGCCAAATTCCACGGTTTCGGTCCGGGTCGGGTGCCCGATCCTGGCAAGGCCAAAGCAGACGCGGCCTTCGGGTTTGTGCTCTGATCCGCCGGGGCCAGCGATGCCAGTGATGGAGACCGCAAGCTGTGCCGCGCTGTGGTGCAGGGCGCCGTCGGCCATTTCCTGCGCCACCTCTTTGGACACGGCGCCATAGGTGGCAAGCGTTTTGTCAGACACGCCCAACATCTCGATTTTCGCAGTATTTGAATAGGTTACAAAGCCACGTTCAACCACGGCAGAGGAGCCTGGAATGTCAGTCAGCGCAGCGGCGACCATGCCACCTGTGCAGCTTTCGGCTGTGGCGATCATCAGGCCCTTTTCTTCTGCAAGGGCAAGAATCTTCTTTGCAATCATACCCCTAGAACCCCGTGATAGAAACCGGCAGCCAAAAGGACACAAAGCGCGGCGGCAAAGCCTGCGACGATGTCGTCGAGCATGACACCCAAGGCATCGTTGCGGCGGTCGGCCCAACCGATGGGGCCGAGTTTGGTAATGTCGAAGAAGCGGAACGCGAGAAAGGAGAAAACAAAGCCGGGCCAAAGACTTAGGAGGTCTGCGCCGGCGTGGGAGGCCCCGATCGAGACAGGCAGGAAGGCGAGCCATTGACCGGCCACCTCGTCAATCACGATCTCGGACGGATCGTGATCTATCTTTCCCTTTGTTTCCAGATGCGTAGACCACAAACCTAAAGCAAAGACGAGCACAATTCCGGCGAAGAGCAGAGACGGTCCGCCTGCAAGATGCAGGGCCCATGCCACAGGCAGGGCCGCGAGCGATCCCCATGTGCCGGGGGCCGGGCGCATATGGCCAACGTAGAAAAACGTTGTGATCAAATGGGTTAGGCGCATGATTTGACCAATGTCACGACCGCTTGGGCGGCGATGCCTTCCTCTCGTCCGGTGAATCCGAGGCGTTCTGAGGTGGTGGCCTTGACCGAAATGCGGTCAGAAGCGAGCCCGGTAATCTCGGAAAGGGCGGCCTGCATGGCGGCGGCATGGGGGGTGATCTTGGGGCGTTCACAGATAAGAGTGACGTCTATGTTATTGATCTTGAACCCAAGTTCATCCGCCAGGCCAACTGCATGACGCAAGAAGATGTGGCTTTCGGCGCCTTTCCATTGGGGGTCGCTGGGGGGGAAGTGACGGCCGATGTCGCCCTGTGCCAAACCCCCATATATAGCGTCGGCGAGGGCGTGAAGCCCGACATCTGCGTCAGAATGGCCTTGCAACCCACGATCATGGGGGACGGCGACACCGCAGAGCATGCAATGGTCGCCGGGGCCGAAGCGGTGGACGTCAAAACCTGAGCCGACACGTATATCCATCTGTTTTCCAAGTATTTTCTCGGCACGTTTGAAATCGTGCGGGTGGGTGATCTTGAGGTTGTCCTCATCGCCATCGAGGATGGTCACGTCGATCCCGGCGGCGCGGGCCACGGCGACATCATCGGCGGCGTCGCCGGCATGTGCCCGGTGCGCGCCAAGAATTGGTTCAAAATCAAAGGCTTGCGGGGTCTGGGCGCGGTAGAGCCCGGTTCGGTCGCGGGTGCCGGTCACGCGCCCGTCGACCCCGGTCCAGAGCGCATCGGTGACGGGGAGCGCCGGGGCGAGCGCGGGCAATCCGGTGCTGCGGATTTTGTAAGCTATGTAAGCTATGTAAGGTGATTTTGTACAACATCTTGCCACGTCATGGATGAGAACATGGTCGGGCGGATCACTCGCCAAGACCTCGAGCCCGTTTCGGACCGACTCGGCGCGTGTGGCACCGCCTGTCGTGACCATAATCCGGGGATGGGGGGCGAGGCGGTCGAGGTCGTCGGGATGCAGCACCACGAGGATGCGGTCGATCCCTTTGGCACCCAGAAAGGCGTCGAGCGTCCAGTCGATGACACGGCGGCCCAAAAGGGGCTGCCATTGCTTGGGGCAGTCCCCGCCTGCGCGGGTGCCCCGTCCTGCGGCGACGATGAGGGCGGCGGTTGTCATGGCTCTTGATTAGGACGGGTTTTGTCCGAGCGCAATGGCTGAGCATCTGCCTAATTATTAGGCAATGCACCGTGCCGCGACTGTTATTTGGGCCTGTGATCATTGTTTGGGACGGGGTTCACAGGTAGAACCAGCGATATGCACAAGGATTAGGCAGGGACATGCTCAGGATCGCGGACAAGGCTTTGGCGACACCGGTTCTCTTGGCGCCGATGGCGGGAATCACCGACCTGCCGTTTCGCAACGTGGTGGCGGGTTTTGGCGCGGGCCTCGTGGTGAGCGAGATGGTCGCAAGCCAGGAGATGGTGCAGGCCAAACCCTCGGCGCGGGGCAAGGCGGAACTGGGCCTTGGGGCCGAAAACACAGCCGTTCAACTGGCGGGTTGCGATGCGCAATGGATGGCAGAGGCGGCGCGGGTGGTTGCGGACCAAGGCGCGCGGATCATCGACATCAACATGGGCTGTCCGGCCAAGAAGGTGGTGAGTGCCAGCGGGGCTGGGGCCTCTGGCTCGGCGTTGATGCGGGATCTGGATCATGCGTTGCGGTTGATTGAGGCAGTGGTCGCGGCGGTTGATGTGCCGGTGACGGTGAAAATGCGGCTGGGTTGGGATCACGACTGTTTGAACGCGGCGGAGTTGGCGCGGCGGGCGGAGGCGGCGGGTGTGGCGATGGTCACGGTGCATGGGCGCACGCGCTGTCAGTTTTACAGCGGTGCGGCGGATTGGGCGGCGATTTCAGAAATTGTGGCGGCTGTTAACGTTCCGGTCATTGCGAACGGCGATATTACCGATGTTGCCACGGCGCGCCGGGCGGCGGCGCAATCGGGGGCGGCGGGTGTGATGATTGGCCGGGGCGCACGCGGGCGGCCATGGGTCCTGGCGGAAGTGGCGGCGGCGATGGGGCAGGGCGCGGCCCCAGTGGAGCCGAAAGGTGCAGCATTGGCCGATCTGGTGGCCGGGCATTACGAGGCGATGCTCGGGTTTTACGGGCGCGATCTGGGGCTGCGCGTCGCGCGCAAGCATCTGGGGTGGTATATGGATGCGGCGGGCACGGGTGAGCGTCTGCGGCGCGCGGTGCTGACGGCGGTCAGCCCGGCGGCGGTGCTGGAGCATTTGCCCGAAACGATGGAGGCGCGCGCTGTGGACGCGCGGGCGGCGGCATGAGCGTGGATGATGCCATCTGGACCTCGCTTCCGGTGCCTGCGATCCTGCTGGATCCTCAGGACCGGATCGCGGGGATCAACCCGGCGGCGGAAGGCTTTATGATGTCGTCGTCGCGGGCGTTGATGGGGCAGCCTGTGTGGGACAAACTGGCGGTCAACGCGCCGCTGGAAGAGGCGTTCGAGCGGGCGCGGGCCAATGACGCGCCGCTCTTTGTCAACGATGTCGATGTGGGCACCGGCGAGCGTGCGCCGATGCAGTGCAATTTGCAGGTGGCACCGCTAACGGGCAGTCCGGGGCATATGATCATGCTCATCAGCCCGCGCGAGTTGGCCGGGCGCATGGTGCAGAACAGCAATGTGAAATCGGCGGCGAAATCGGCGATCGGCATGGCGGAAATGCTGGCGCATGAGATCAAGAACCCGCTGGCGGGCATTACCGGCGCGGCGCAGCTCTTGTCGATGACGCTGGCGCCAGAGGATCTGGAACTGACGGATTTGATCGTGAGCGAGAGCCGCCGGATCGTGAGCCTGTTGGAACGGGTCGAGCAGTTTGGCAATATCAGCGCGCCGGACATGCGCCCGGTGAATGTGCATGACGTGCTGGACCGCGCGCGGCGGTCGGCCATGCTGGGCTTTGCGGCGCATATGGCGCTGGTCGAGGATTATGATCCGTCCTTGCCGCTGGCGCTCGGGGATGGGGATCAATTGCTTCAGGTGGTGCTGAACCTCTTGAAAAACGCGGCCGAGGCGGCGCGGGGCAGGCCCGGCACGATTCGCCTGCATACCTATTATGAACAGTCGCTCAGGGTGCGGCGCGGCGAGGGGCAGGGCAAGGCGCTGCCCTTGCAGATCGAGATCATCGACGATGGTCCCGGCCTGCCGCCCGAGATTGCCGATCAGGTGTTCGATCCCTTTGTTTCGGGGCGCGAGAATGGGACGGGGTTGGGATTGGCCTTGGCGGCCAAGATCATTTCGGACCATGACGGCTGGATTTCGGTCAATTCCGTGCCGGGACGCACGGTATTTCGGATTTCGTTGCAACGGGCAGCGGACGCAACCAAGGAGGCTTGAGGATGGATGGCACGGTACTGGTCGCCGATGACGACCGCACGATCCGCACGGTTCTGACACAGGCGCTGACACGGGCGGGGTGCCGGGTGCATGCCACCTCGAGCCTGACCACGCTGATGCGGTGGGTGGGCGAGGGCAAGGGCGATGTCGTCATCTCGGATGTGATGATGCCCGATGGCAATGGTCTTGAGATGCTGCCCAAGATCGCGCAGGACCGGCCCGGATTGCCGGTGATCGTGATTTCGGCGCAGAACACGATCATGACGGCGATCAAGGCGGCAGAGGCGGAAGCCTATGATTACCTGCCCAAGCCCTTTGAGCTTCCGGACCTGATGAAGCGCACGGCGCGGGCGCTCGAGAGCCGGGCACGGCGGCCCATTCGTGAGGTCGAGGCGGAGCGGCCCGAGGAATTGCCGCTGATCGGGCGCACGCAGGCGATGCAGGCGCTCTACCGGGTGGTGGCGCGGATCATGAACACCGACCTGCCGGTGATGATCTGTGGCGAGTCGGGCACGGGCAAGTCGTTGATCGCCAAGGCGATCCACGATTTCTCGGATCGGCGCACGCTGCCCTTTGTTACGGTCACGCCGGGGGATCTGCGCGAGTTGGACGGGCCATCGCGGATCATGGCGCGGGTCAAGGGCGGCACGATTGTTCTGGATGAGGTGACGGATCTGCCTCTTGAGGCGCAGGGCCGGGTGGTGCGGATGATGGATGCGCCGGGCGATCATGTGCCGCGGTTCATGGCCACAAGCCGGGTGCCGCCGGGGCGGGCGCTGGAAGAGGGCACGTTGCGCGAGGATCTCTATTACCGGCTGAGCGGGGCGGTGATCGACGTGCCGAGCCTGCGCGCGCGGGTCGAGGATATTCCGCTTTTGGCCGAGCATTTCCTGTCGCGGGACGAGCGCGATGGACAGCCGGCGCGGCATCTGTCGGAACAGGCGGCGGAACTCATGCGGGCCTATAGCTGGCCGGGAAATGTGCGGCAGTTGGAAAACGCGGTGCGGCGAATCGGGCTGACCGCGATGGCCGAGGAAATCAGCCGCGCCGAGGTCGAGGCGGTTTTGGGCAATCAGCCGCGTGCTGAGCCGGTGATGCGCGAAGGGCGGGGCGAGAGCCTGACCGCGTCGGTTGCGGGGCATTTGCGGCGGTATTTCGATCTGCACGGCGATGCCTTGCCGCCTCCGGGGCTCTATACCCGCGTTTTGCGTGAAATCGAGCTGCCGCTCATCGAGATTGCGCTGGATGCCACGGCGGGCAATCAGGCGAAATGCGCCGATCTGCTTGGCATCAATCGCAATACCTTGCGCAAGAAGATCACCGATCTGGATATTAACGTGACACGCCGCCGCAAGTTGATGTAAAACTGCAACAGGACTGTTGCCAAACGGGGGCGTGTGCGCCCGGACAGTCCATATGTTGCGGGGAAGCATGTGCAGCCCCACGAGGGAATGGGGGGTGTGCGTGGCAACGCAGACACGTGGGTTCAGAGGCAGGCGATTGTCGTGGGAGGGTGTAAGCCGCCTGCGCCGGTTGCAACGTCTCCAGAATGGGGCGACCTTGGGCCTCGTGCTGCTTGGCCCGGTGCTGGCGCTTGCGACCTATCTGATGATGGGGCCGCTCGATCAGGGGGCCACGTCGAACGGCCTGCGGCTCGTTCTGCTCTGCGACATGGTTTACGTGCTGATGGTGGCCGGGCTGGTCATGCAGCGCGTGGCGCGGATGGTGGCGGCGCGGCGCAGTCGCTCGGCGGGATCGCGGTTGCACCTGCGGTTGACGGGGGTTTTTGCGCTGATGGCGCTCTTGCCCACGATCACCGTGGCGGTGTTTGCCACCTTGTCGGTCAACATGGGGTTGGAAGCCTGGTTTTCCGAGCGGGTGGGCCGGGTGGTGGACAGTTCCGTCGCCGCAGCGCAGGCCTATGAAGAGGAACATCGCCGCGATCTGGAAACCGATATTCGGGTATTGGCGCGGGTGATCAATGCCACCAAACGCGCCGCCGTGTTCATGACCGATGGCGATATCCGTCAGGTTCTGTCCTCTGGTCAGCGGGAAATTCAGCGCGGGCTGCGCGAGGCGTTTGTGATTGATGGCGCGGGCGAAATCAGGGCGCGCGGCGAGCGGTCCTATCTCTTTGACTACGAGCGCCCGACGGCGGCGCAGATTGCCCAAGCGCAGGCCGAGGGCGTCGTGGTGATCCGCGATTGGGAGAATAACGAGTTTCGCGCGCTGATGCCGCTCGAGGCGCTGCCGGATCGGTTGCTCTATGTCAGCCGGACGGTGGATGGGGCGATTTTGAACCTGCTCGACGAGACCAAGGAAACCGCCAATTTCTACAAGCAACGCGAGAGCGAGCGGGGGCGGGTTCTGTTTGAATTCGGGCTGCTCTATCTCGGGTTTGCGGTGATCCTGATTTTGGCTGCGATCTGGCTGGGCATGTGGTTTGCCGAGCGGCTGTCGCAGCCGGTGGGGCGGCTGACCTCTGCCGCGCAGCGTGTGGGCGAGGGGGATCTCGACACGCAGGTGCGCGAGGAAGAGGGCGACGACGAAATTGCGCAACTCAGCACCTATTTCAACCAGATGACCCGGCAGTTGAAGGGCCAGCGCGAGGCGCTCTTGACCAATACGCAACAGATCGAGCGGCGGCGGCGGTTGTTTGATTCCGTGCTTGGGTCTGTGTCGTCGGGGGTTGTGGGATTGGATGCGGAGGGGCGCGTGACCTTTGTCAACCGCGCTGCCGAGCGGTTGCTGGATTGGTCCGAAGAGCAACAATCGCTGGCGCTGAATGCGGTGGTGCCGGAATTCGGCGCGCTCTTTGATCGGTTGCGCACCGTGCCGGGCGGGTTTGTGCAAGAGGAAATCAAGGTGATGCGCGGCACGCGGCAGGAAAACCTGCTGGTGCGCATGTCCACCCGGATCAGCGAGGCGGGCACGCGCGAGGGCTATGTGGTGGCGTTTGATGACGTGACCGACCTTGTGTCGGCGCAGCGCATGGCCGCCTGGGGCGATGTGGCGCGGCGGATCGCGCATGAGATCAAGAACCCGCTCACGCCCATTCAATTGAGCGCCGAGCGGATCAAGCGCAAGTTCGCGCGGCAATTGCCGCCCGAGGAGGCGCTGAGCCTCGAGCAACTGACCGATGTAGTGGTGCGCCAGACCAATGATTTGCGCCGGATCGTGGATGAGTTTTCCAAGTTCGCGCGCATGCCCGAGCCGGTGACACAACAGGAAAGCCTGAGCGAGGTATTGCGCGGTGTCGTGCTCTTGCAAGAGAGCGGGCAGCCGGGGGTTGCGTTCGATCTGCGGCTGGATACGGCACCGCTCAGGGCAGATATTGACGCCGCGATGATCGGGCAGGCGCTGACAAACCTCGTGAAGAACGCCGGAGAAGCGATTGAAACGCTTCAGGAAAAGGGCGCACCCGAGGGCCATCGCCCGATGATCCGGATCGAGAGCGCGATTGAGGGCGACCGCGCCGTGATCCGCATATCGGACAACGGGATCGGATTGCCGCAAGACCGCGCGCGGCTCTTTGAGCCTTATGTGACGACGCGCGACAAGGGCACGGGACTTGGCCTGCCCATTGTCAAGAAGATCATCGAAGAGCATGGCGGAACGCTCGTGCTTGAGGATGCGGAACCGTTCGAGGCGGGGGCACATTGCGGGGCGATGGCCGTGGTGAGCCTGCCGTTGGTGATGCAAGACACTGTAGAGGCCGAACTGGCTGGTTGAGGGACCGATGAGTGATATTCTGATTGTCGATGACGAACGTGATATTCGAGAGCTGATTTCGGATATTCTGGAGGATGAGGGCTATGCCACCCGTCGGGCGGGCAATTCCGACGAGGCGATGGCCGCGATTGCCGCCGAGCAGCCGGGCCTCTTGATCCTCGATATCTGGCTCAAGGACAGCCATATGGACGGGATCGACATTCTCAAGACCGTCAAGCGGGATTATCCGGATGTGCCGGTGGTGATCATCTCGGGCCATGGCAATATCGAGATTGCGGTCGCGGCGATCAAGCAGGGGGCCTATGATTTCATCGAAAAGCCGTTCAACATTGATCAGCTGATGGTGGTGATCCGGCGCGGCATGGAAACCAGCCGGTTGCGGCGGGAAAATCAGGCGCTCAAGCGTCGGGAAACCGCGCCTTCGGAGATGCTGGGCGAGGCCTCGGCCTTTCGGGCGCTGATGGGGCAATTGGACAAGGTCACGAAATCGAACGGGCGGGTGATGCTGTCTGGCCCTGCGGGAGCGGGCAAAGAATTGGCGGCGCGCTATATCCATGCCAACTCGGCGCGCGCCTCGGCGCCGTTTGTCACGGTTGGTTGTGCCTCGATTGCGTCGGAGCGCATGGAGGAAGTGCTCTTTGGCCGCGAATCCGAGGAGGGCGGCGTGGTGCCGGGGCTCTTGGAGGAGGCCAATGGCGGGGTGATCTATTTCGATGAGGTCGCCGACATGCCGATGGGCACGCAGTCGAAAATCCTGCGGGTTCTGGTGGATCAGACATTCCTGCGGGTGGGCGGCAGCACCAAGATTCAAGTGGATTTGCGGGTCATATCCTCGACCAGCCGGGATCTGGAGGCGGAGATTGCCGCTGAGCGGTTCCGCCGCGAGCTGTTTCACCGGCTGAATGTGGTGCCCATCGCGGTGCCCAGTCTGGAGGAGCGGCGCGAGGATATTCCGGCGTTGGCCGAGCATTTCATCGCCATGTTCCACAAGACCCAAGGGCTGGCGCTGCGCCCCCTGAGCGAGGAGGCGGCGGCGCTCTTGCAAACGATGCGCTGGCCGGGGAATGTGCGGCAGTTGCGCAATGTGATCGAGCGGGTGCTGATCCTCGGCGAGGGCACTGGGCCGATTTTGGCGCGCGAATTGCCGAGCGAGAGCAGCGGGCCGGTGGATGAGGGGCGCGTTGTGCTGTCGGGGGCGGTTGCCACGATGGCGCTGCGCGAGGCACGCGAGGCGTTCGAGCGCGAGTATCTGCTGACCCAGATCAACCGCTTTGGTGGCAATATCAGCCGGACGGCAGAATTTGTCGGAATGGAGCGTAGTGCGTTGCATCGCAAGCTGAAATCGCTGGGAATCGTGACCGGGGCCAAAGGAACGGGGCGCGGTGATGAGGATGAAGATGCGCAGGTATTTGGATAATATGTTCTAAGATCCCTGTATTTTGTGGAAAGCTGTTCGTGTTCCGGCCCTGTCGCGGTATGTTGGTTGGGGGACGCGCGCCTGCTCGGGCGATGCTTCTTATTCGCTCAAGAGAATGTGAAACGCGGGCAGGCGTCTTGTTGTTAGTCTGGTCGGGGCCTAGGTTCCGCGTCAGGAAATCAAGGGGATACCACCATGTTTGACAGGATCAGAAAACTGGGTCTGGCGGCGGCGCTGATTGTGTCGCCGGTGGCTGCGATGGCGCAACTGGGGCCGCTCACGGACCCTGAGGGTGTGATCGCGGCGCAGGTCGCGCAAGAGGCGATTGTTCTCGATATTCGCACCGGCGACGCATTCGAGGCGGGGCATATTCCGGGGTCGATCCCGGCCCCCTATGGATTGTTCCGGGGACCGGCGGAAAATCCGGGCCAGATCGTGCCCGAAGAGAAAATGACCGAGGTGTTGCGCGGTCTGGGGATCACGGCCGGGCGGCCCATCGTGGTGGTGCATCAGGGCAGCGACCAGACTGATTTCGGTGCTGCGGCGCGGGTTTACTGGTCGCTCAAATCCAGCGGCCTGACTGACCTTGCGATCCTGAATGGCGGCATGAACGCCTGGGAAAAGGCGGGCAAGCCGGTGGCGAAGGGGGCGGCAGAGGCCATTACCCCAAGCGCGATCACCGTGACCTATGACCCGACATGGACCGCCACGCGCGAGGATGTGAAGGCGATCATCGACGGCAAGGACAGTGCCGAATTGATCGACGCGCGCCCGGAAGCGTTCTGGAAGGGCGAGACCAAGCACGCGGCGGCGACCCAGCCGGGCACCCTGCCGCAGTCGCGCTATTTCACCCACGACCGCTGGTTCGGTCAGGATGAACCGACGCTGATCAAGCCGGACCTGATCCGCGAATTGGCGGCTGAGAACGGGTTTGAGGCCGGCGACCGGCTGGTGTCGTTCTGCAACACCGGGCATTGGGCCGCGACCAACTGGTTCGCGCTGAGCGAGATTGCGGGCATCGAAGGGGTGCGGATGTATCCCGAATCGATGGTCGGCTGGTCGAATGCGGGCTATGACATGGCCAATGTGCCGGGCCTGTTCCAGAATCTGCTGAACAAGATCACCGGCAAATATTAAGCCGAACAGGAGCCCCGCGTGAGCCAAGCCGCCTCTGCCGCGATCCCGTCCTCACCCGGCGCTGCGTCGCGCCTTATGGCCTTGGTCGCGGTGGCGGCAGTGGTGCTGGCGGTGGCCCTCTTTGCGGGGCCCCGCTATGGGCTTTTGCTGCTGATCGGTCTTGGCTTTGGGCTGACGCTGGAAGGGTTTCGCTTTGGCTTTACCGGGCCATGGCGGCGGATGATCCTGGAGCGCGATGCCTCGGGGTTGCTGGCGCAGTTGATTTGCATCGCAATTGTCGCAAGCTTGGCCTTTCCGCTCTTGGCGGCGAATGGGGCCGAGTTGAAGGGCGCGCATGCGCCCATCGGCGTGGCGATGATCGGTGGCGCGTTCGTGTTTGGTGCGGCCATGCAGATCGTTCTGGGCTGTGGGTCGGGCACGCTGGTCAATGCCGGGAGCGGCAATGCAATCGGCGCTGTGGCGCTGCCGTTTTTTGCCATCGGCAGTTTTGCCGGGGCGTATCACCTGACATGGTGGACCAATCTGGGCAGTTTGCCGGTCATGGTGCTGTCGGGCGGGCAGGGGTTGGCGATCACGCTGATCGGGCTGGCGGCGATCGCTGGCTTGGCCTTGATACTGGGCAAGCGCGGCTCTCACCGGCTGCCTGCGCGGTATTGGGGGGCGATTCTGGCGCTTGCGGGATTGGCGATTCTGCATCTGGTTGTTGCCGGGCAGCCTTGGGGCGTGGTTTACGGATTGGGTCTCTGGGTCGCCAAGGTGGTGGTGGGACTGGGCGGTGATCTGTCGGGATCGGCGTTCTGGTCGGCACCGGGCAATCAGGCGCAAGTGGCCGCAAGTGTGTTGACGGATGTAACCTCGCTCACCGATTTTGGTTTGATCGGGGGGGCCGCGCTCATGGCGTGGTGGCGGGCGGGGCTGGCCTCGCCCATCGGGATTTTGCCGGCGCGGGCATGGGTTGCTGTGATTGTTGCGGGGCTGGTGCTTGGCTATAGTTCGCGGCTTGCGTTTGGCTGCAACATCGGCGCGTTTTTCAGCGGGATCGGCACCGGGTCGGCGCATGGCTGGATCTGGTTTGTCGCAGCCTTTGCCGGGTCATGGGTGGGCGTGCGCATACGGCCCTCACTGGGTTTGGAGGCGCGCAAATGATCCGGGCGCATGTGACGATGGCGATGCTTGTGCTGATGGCCGGGTTTATCGCGTTTGACGCGGTGGCGGCGGACCCGCTCAACCCCTATGCCGCGCCGCCGATGCTGGCGCTTGGCTCTGGTATGGCCGCGGCGGGCGCGCATTGCGCAGCCCCGCCGCCGACATAAACCCCGAGACAGTTAGCCGCCGAGAAAGCCCATCGGATCGACGCTGTCAAAGCCATCGCGCACCTCGAAATGTAGCGCCGGAGTGCCGGTGCGGCGAATTTCAGCGAGCTTTTGCCCGCGTGTGACACTATCGCCTTTCTTGACGGTCAGCCCCTCGACATTGGAATAGACCGTCAAGAGCGAGCCTGCGTGTTTCACCACGATGATCGGGATGCCGTTGGTATCCTCGGTGATGGCGGCGACAGTGCCTGCATCGGCGGCCACGACGGGCGCGCCGGGGGTGGCGGAAATGTCGATGCCGTCATTGCGGCCTTTGGCATATTCGCGGATGATGTCGCCCTTGACCGGGAAGGACATGCGTGCCGCGGTGGTCTTGGTTTCGGTCTTGCCCAGATCGGGAGCGGCGATTTTCTCGACCGGTGCGGCCTTGGGGGCGGTTTTCTCATCCGGCAGCGGTTTGGAGGCGCTTGGCGGCGTGGGCGTAGGCGTGCCAGCGCCGGGCGGTGTGACAGCGACCACGTCGCTCTCGTCGAAGGGTTCGGTGGTCTCGCCGGGAAGGGCCACGGGGATCAAGAGGAACTGTCCCTCGCGCACCGAGAAATCGGGGCCAAGCCCGTTCCAGTCGGCAAGGCTGCGGATCGAGACATTGTAGAGCCGGGCGATGGAAAAGGCGGTTTCGCCGCGCTCGACCTTGTGGCGGACGGGTTCGGCACCGACCTGCGCCGGGGCTCCGGCGGTGCCGGGCGTTGCGGGCGGCAAGGCGGTGGCGGTCACCGTCTGGGAATCGGCGCGGCGGATCGCGCCATCGGCGATGCTGCCGATGTCGACGCCGGAGGGGGATTGGATCGGGCCGCCCAAGGGTTCGGCGACGCGACCGGGCAGGGCGAGGATTTCACCCTTGCGCAGGGGATCGCCGGTCTGCACGCCGTTGTAGCGGGCAAGTTCACCGGCATCGGCCCCGATGCGGCGGGCCAAGCTGCCGACGGTATCGCCGCGCTCGGCCACGGCGACCTGATAGCCGGGATAGGAGATGATGCCGCGCGCATCGGGCTGTGGGCGCGGGGCGGTGGCGTTGCGCGCCGCCTCGGCAGTGCTGGGCGCATTGCCAAAGGCCCCGCGCATGTCGAGATCGAGGGGTTGGTCACAGGCCGCCAGAGCGAAGGCCATGGTCGCCAGAAGCGGTGCGGAGCGGGAAATCTTGCGCATCTCGATCATCCTCTTGAGTGGTCCCTTGTTGGCCGGGGCCTTGGTTTACATATGCCCTGCTTATACAGGGCTTAGCCGTCGCGCCCAAGCCCCTCGACCAGAGGAACAAAGCGCACGGGGCGTAATTCGTCATACTCAAAACCGGTTTCATGCCGGGTCACGCGGATCAGACGCTGCACAGCATCGGACTGACCCACGGGCACGACCATGATACCCCCGATCTTGAGTTGGGCCAATAGGGGGCCCGGCGGGTCTTCGGCGGCGGCGGTCACGATGATGCGGTCAAAGGGGGCCTGATCGGGCAAGCCAAAGCTGCCATCGGCGGTGAGCGCCGTGATATTGGTCAGATCGAGGGCGCGAAAGATCTCGGACGCCTCTGTTACCAGACGTTTGTGGCGGTCCACGGTATAGACGCGGCGGGCTAACTGGCTGAGGATTGCGGCCTGATAGCCCGAGCCTGTGCCGACCTCGAGCACCTTGTCGCGGTTCGTGACCTTGAGCGCCTGTGTCATCAGGCCCACGACCGAGGGCTGGCTGATGGTCTGGCCGCAAGCGATGGGCAGCGGCATGTCCTCATAGGCGCGCTCGGAAAAATAGCCCCGAATGAAGGGGCCGCGGTCGATCTGCTCCATCGCGGTGAGAACCCGCGCATCGGTCACGCCCTTGGAGCGCAGGGCAAAGAGAAACTGCATCTTGCGTTCGGCGTTGCTGTGATCCTCGTCGTCGGTCATTCGATCGCCTTGAGCGCCTCCAGCGCGTCATGGGCGGTGAGATCCGCGCGCATCGGGGTCACTGAGATATAGCCTTGCAGGTTCACATCGGCATCCGATCCGGGGCTGGTGGGTTCGTGCTGCGGCGCGCCCGTGACCCAGAGAAAGCGCCGCCCCGAAGGCGCGACATGCGGCTCGACCCCAAAGCCCATGTCGCGGCGAAAGCCCTGACGCGCGGCGCGCAGACCCTTGACCTCGGATGCGGGAACGGGGGGGAAGTTGATATTGTAGAAGATGCCGTAATCGTCACGGGTCCACACGCCCTTGTCGAGCAGGCGTTTCAGCGTGGGCAGGCCGTGGACGCGCGCAGCCTCGAAGGTGTCGTCGAGATCGCGGTTGGCGGGGCCGTAATATTGGCTGAGGGCCACGGCGGGCACGCCTTGGAGCGCCGCCTCCATCGCGGCACCCACGGTGCCGGAATAGACTGCGTTTTCAGCCGCGTTGTTGCCGCGATTGACGCCCGAGAGCACGAGATCGGGGCGCGCATCCTTCATCACGTCATGCAGGCCGGCAAGGACGCAATCGGCCGGGCTGCCTTCGGCGGCGTAGCGACGCTCGGCCATTTTCGAGATCATCATCGGGCGGGTGTAGGAAATGCAATGCCCGACGCCCGATTGTTCAAAGGCGGGGGCCACGGTCCAGACCTCGCCATCCGGACCGGCGAGGGCGTTGGCGATTTCATCGAGCACGGCCAGACCGGGGGCGTTGATGCCGTCGTCATTGGTGATCAGAATACGCATGGCCTGCCCTTTTTTCTTGTGTGGTCTCTGTCTAGCGGGCACCGGGGCGGGCGGCAAGCATGGGAGGGTGCTTTAGGTCAATTCCGCCATCAGGCGCGCGGCCTCGTCGCGTGGATGGGCAAGGGCATCGCGGTCCTCGCCGGGGTGAAAGCGGGCGCGGGTGGCGGTGGCCATGGGGTTGGGTGTCAGGATATGCACGCGCGGTCCGGTTTTGACCGTTTCGACCTGCCAAGAGCGGGCAAGCGCAATTTGCGCGGCCTTGGTGGCACCATAGGCACCAAAGAATTTCTCGCCCGCGTGCGGATCATCAAAAAAGACCGCCTGACCCTCGGTGCCCAGAAGCGGGGCGATGAAAGGGATGAGGATGCCGGTGGCGGTCACGTTGCAGGCCACGGATTTGGTCCAATCGCCCTCGGACAGATGTGCGGCGGGCGTCAGGGGGGCGGCATGCACCGCCGCGTGGACCCAAGTGGCAATCGCGCCCCAGCGGTCATAGATCGAGCGGCAAAGCTGCGCCATGGCCCCGGTGTTGGTGATGTCCATCGGAGCCAGCGTCGCCTGACCGCCGGCCGCCTGAATACGGTCGTCGAGTTCCTCGAGCGCGCCGGTGGTGCGGGCGACGGCAACGACGTGATGGGTTTTGGCCAGGGCCTCGGCCATGGCGGCGCCCAGACCGCGCGACGCGCCGGTCACAAGGGCGATGGGGAGGGGTGTGCTTGTGTCCATATACCGGAAATCCCACCAGTTGCGGCGCAATTCAAGGGCAATCGCTTGACTTTCTCGCGCTTGCAGCGAAAAAGTCGGGTGAGAGACATAACAGAGGGACGCGAACCATGCGCGATACAGTTTTGACCAAGGCCGTGATCGGTCACGACACCCTGCTCCGCAAGGCGGGGCTGGTTCTGGGCGGTTCTTTCCTGATTGCGGTGGCCGCACAGGTGAGCGTGCCGTTTTATCCGGTGCCGCTGACGCTTCAGACATTGGCGATCCTGATGGTCGGTCTGACCTTTGGCTCGCGTCTGGGGGCGCTGACGCTGCTGGCCTATCTGGCTGAGGGCGCAATGGGCCTGCCGGTGTTTGCCGGTGGCTTGAACGGTGTGGCGCTGATGGGGCCGACCGCTGGTTTCCTCTTTGGCTTTGTCGCCATGGCCTATCTGGCGGGCCTCGCGGTCGAGCGGGGCCTGGCGCGCGGTGTCGTGTCGACGGCGATCTGTGGCATGGGGATTTCGGCGCTGCTCTATCTGCCGGGTCTGGCATGGCCTGCAGCGATGCTGGGCAAGAGCGCGGATGCGCTCTGGTCCGGGTGGATGGCCCCGTTCCTGCTGGGCGATGCGGTCAAGGCCGTGATTGCGGCGATGATCGTGACCGGTGCAACCGCAGTGATCCGGGCGCGCAAAGGCTGAGCCAGCCCCAAAGCTGTGAAACAAAGAACGCCGCTCCTGAACGGGGGCGGCGTTTTTCTGTGTGAGGCGGGATCAGGAGGCGGGTAGGCTGAGGCGTTCGCTGCGGCCGCCGTTGCGCGCAAGGATCACGACGCCTTCGCCGATCGCCGCGACCTTGGCGCTGCCAAGGCTGGTGCCGACCTCGACGGTGTGGACGGCGCTTCCGATCCGAAGGAGTGCGCG
>NZ_JAGPVV010000161.1 GCF_018066915.1 Roseovarius sp. | reverse complement strand
AGGCGGCTTGGCTAAGTTGTTTGATCCCGTCCTTGAATGCAATCCCCTCGATGATCTCGGGCATGCGGTTGGCTCCGTCGAGTTTGCGCCACTTCGTCTGGGCTGACATCATCAGTTTGAACGCCATGGCAAGGCCGGTTTGGGCACCACACTGGATCAGCATCATGTTGGCAGCCATCGCGCTGACCACGGACCGAAGCATGAACCCGGGGAAGATCCTGTATTGAAGCGTTGAAAATTAGCAGCTCTTCGAGAGTCTGCTCCCAACCCCATCATAACAGCACGACGACGGAAACTCCCGCCGCCGTCAATGTTCGGCTGTTTTTTTATCATTGACAGACACGTCCCCGTTACCGAAATCCTGAAGCTAAGCACGTGCTTATGTCTGATATAGAAATCGACAGGCGGTTTACTCTTCTGTAGTTACGACCCGATATTAAAGCCAAAGGGATTTTCCATGCAGATTGAACAAACGCCCCTTTCAGGCGTAGTCGTTATCACGCCGTCGCGTTTCGGGGATCATCGGGGGTTTTTCTCGGAGAGTTATAGCGCCAAGGCCTTGGCCAAGCACGGGATCACCATTCCATTCGTGCAGGACAACCATTCGCTGTCGATGACGCCGGGCACCATCCGCGGGCTGCATTTTCAGGCACCGCCCCATGCCCAAGACAAACTGGTGCGCTGCGGGCGCGGCGCGCTTTTCGATGTGGCGGTTGATATTCGTAAAAGCTCGCCCACCTACGGGCAGTGGTTCGGGATCGAGCTGAGTTTCGAGAACGGCAAGCAGTTGCTGGTGCCTGCGGGCTTTGCCCATGGCTTTGTCACACGCACGCCCGAGACCGAGATTATCTACAAATGTTCGGATTATTACGCGCAGGCCACCGAAGGGGCGGTCGCGTGGAATGACCCTGACATCGGGATCGACTGGGATATGGGTGATTTGTCGCCGGATTTGTCAGATAAGGACGCAAAAGCGCCCAGTTTGGCTGATCTCGACAGCCCGTTCACATTTGAGGGCGCGTAAATGAAGCTATTGGTAACGGGTGGTGCAGGGTTTATCGGCTCGGCTGTGGTACGGCTTGCGGTGGCGCAAGGGCATAGCGTGGTTAATCTGGATGCGCTGACCTACGCCGCCTGTCTTGAGAACGTCGCCAGTGTGGCCGACAGCCCGCTTTACGCGTTTGAACAGGCCGATATTTGCGACCGCGCAGCGCTTGACCGGATCTTTGCTGACCATCAACCCGATGCGGTGATGCATCTGGCGGCTGAATCCCACGTGGATCGATCCATCGACGGCCCCGGCGCATTTATCCAGACCAACATCACCGGCACATATACCCTACTCGAGGCTGCCCGCGCCTATTGGCAGGCCGCAGGCAAGCCGGACGGGTTCCGTTTCCACCACATCTCGACCGATGAGGTGTTCGGCTCGCTTGGCCCCACGGGGCAATTCACCGAAACCACGCCCTATGATCCGCGCAGCCCCTATTCGGCCTCCAAGGCGGCCTCGGATCATCTGGTGCGGGCCTGGCACGAGACCTATGGTCTGCCCATTTTGATCACCAATTGCTCGAACAATTACGGGCCGTTCCATTTCCCCGAAAAGCTGATCCCGGTGGTCATTCTCAACGCTTTGGCGAGCAAGCCGCTGCCGATTTACGGCGATGGGTCGAACGTGCGCGACTGGCTCTATGTCGAGGATCATGCCGAGGCGCTCTTGACGGTGCTGGAGCGCGGCGCGCCGGGGCGATCCTATAATATCGGCGGCGAGAATGAGCTGAGCAATCTGGAATTGGTGCGCAGCCTCTGCACGGTTCTGGACGAGGCCGCACCCCGCGACGATGGGAAGTCCTATGCCGCGCAGATCAGCTTTGTCACGGATCGTCCGGGGCATGACGCGCGCTATGCGATCGACCCGTCGCGCATCCGGGCCGAATTGGGCTGGCGGCCGTCGGTGACGGTGGACGAGGGGTTGCGGCGCACGGTGCGGTGGTATCTGGAGAATGAGGCGTGGTGGCGGGCACTTTTGGCGCGCGATGGCGTGGGCAAGCGGCTGGGAACAGGCTGAGCAGACAGGAACAAGGGACACGGTATGAAGATACTGGTTTTCGGTCGCACCGGGCAGGTGGCCACCGAGATACAGAGATTGGCCGAGGTCACGGCGCTGGGCCGGGATATGGCGGATCTGACGCAGCCAGAGGTTTGCGCCGCCGCGATCCGGCATCACGCGCCTGATCTGGTGATCAATGCCGCCGCCTACACCGCCGTAGACCGCGCCGAGGCCGAAGAGGATTTAGCCACGGTGATCAATGGGGCCGCGCCAGGGGCAATGGCGCGGGCCTCAGCCGATCTGGGTATCCCCTTTTGCCATGTTTCGACCGATTACGTGTTTGACGGCAGCGGCACGGCCCCGCGCACGCCGTTCGATCCGGTGGCCCCCTGCAATGCCTATGGCCGCTCCAAGCTGGCAGGCGAGGAGGCGGTGCGCGCCGCAGGCGGACAGAGCGCGATCCTGCGCACCTCTTGGGTGTTTTCGGCGCATGGCGGCAATTTCGTGAAAACCATGCTGCGCCTCTCGGAGACGCGCGATGCGCTGACCGTGGTCGAGGACCAGATCGGCGGGCCAACACCGGCGGCGGATATCGCGGCGGCGCTCTTGACCATGGGGCGGGCGATGGTGGCGGGCCATGCAGGCGGTCTCTATCATTTCAGCGGTGCGCCGGATGCAAGCTGGGCCGATTTCGCGCGCGAGATTTTCGCCCAAGCCGGGCGGGCGACGGTTGTGACAGGTATTCCCACAAGCGGCTATCCAACCCCTGCCGTTCGCCCGCAGAATTCCCGGCTTGATTGCCGGACGCTGGAGGCAGACTTTGGCATCGGGCGACCCGATTGGCGTGTGGGCCTGTCCCGCGTCCTGAAAGAACTGGAGCAAGCATGACGACAGCACGCAAGGGGATCGTTTTGGCGGGCGGATCGGGCACGCGGCTCTATCCGATCACCATGGGGCTGAGCAAGCAGCTCTTGCCGGTCTATGACAAGCCGATGATCTACTATCCGCTGACGGCGCTGATGCTGGCGGGTATCCGTGAAATTGCGATCATCACCACGCCGCAGGATCAGGCGCAGTTTCAGCGGCTGTTGGGCGATGGCAGCCAATGGGGGCTGGTGTTTGACTATATCGTGCAACCCTCGCCGGATGGGCTGGCGCAGGCCTATCTGCTGGCCGAGGGGTTTCTGGGCGGGCAGGCCTCGGCGCTGGTGCTGGGCGACAATATCTTTTACGGCCACGGGTTGCCGCAGCAATTGGAGAGTGCGGCGCGGCAGGAAAAGGGTGGCACCGTCTTTGGCTACCGCGTGGCGGACCCCGAGCGCTATGGCGTGGTCGAGTTCGACAGCCGGGGGCGGGCCGTGTCGATCGTGGAAAAGCCCGACGAGCCGAAATCGGATTTCGCCGTGACCGGGCTCTATTTCCTCGATGGCACGGCGTCGGAACGCGCGCGCGCGGTGCAACCCTCTGCGCGGGGCGAGTTGGAGATCACGGCGCTTCTGGAGATGTATCTGCGCGACGGTCTGCTCTCGGTCGAGATGATGGGGCGCGGCTATGCCTGGCTTGATACCGGAACGCATGCCAGCCTGCTCGATGCGGGGAATTTCGTGCGGACGCTGGAACAGCGGCAGGGTCAGCAGGTCGGCTGCCCCGAAGAGATCGCCTATGGCAAGGGCTGGATTGATGCGGCGGCGCTGGAGGCGCGCGTCGAGCTCTTCAAGAAAACCGACTATGGCGCGTATCTGCGGCGGCTGTTGCAGGGTGGCCGGGTCAAGGGCTGAGGCATGGAGGGGCCGCAGGCACCCCATGTCGTGATCCTGCTCGCCGTGTACAACGGCGGCGATTTCCTGTCCGATCAGTTGCAGAGCATTGCCGCACAGACGCATCGTGGATGGCAAGTGCTGGCCGGTGATGACGGGTCTGAGGACAACAGCCGTGCGATCCTAGATGCCTTTGCCGCGCGCCATCCGGTCCGATGCCTGAAAGGGCCGGGGGCCGGAGCGGCAGAGAATTTTCTCTCGCTCATCCGGCAAACGCCGGAGCATGCGCCCACCGGGCACTGGATGGCGTTTTGCGATCAGGACGATGTATGGTTGCCCGACAAGCTCGCGCGCGGGATTGCGGCGCTCGGGGCGTCGGATGATCCGCGCCCGGCGCTGTATTGCAGCCGGACCTGGATCACGGATACAGCACTCGGCCAGAGGCGGATGTCGGCGGCGCGCCCGCGCCCGCCGTCCTTTCGCAATGCGTTGGTGCAGAATGTGGCCTCGGGCAATACGATCCTGCTCAATCCGGCGGCAACGCGGCTGATCGAGGCGGCCGCGCAGCAGATCGAGCGGGTCGTGGTGCATGACTGGTGGGTCTATCAGCTTATTACCGGGGCGGGGGGGCGCGTGGTGCATGACGACACGCCGACGCTGCTCTATCGGCAGCATGATGTGAACCAGATCGGGTCGAACGACACGCGGCTGGCTCGGTTGCGGCGTATCCGGCAATTGTTGCAGGGGCATTTCCGGGCCTGGAACGAGGTCAATATCGCGGCGCTGTCGCGGCTCGAGGGGTATCTCACGCCGGAGAACCGCGCGATTTTGGCGGAATTCTCCGCCATGCGCCGGGGGCCGATGCCTGCGCGGTTGCGGCGGTTGTGGCGTCTGGGCCTCTATCGTCAGAGCCGGATCAGCACCTTTGCGCTTTGGCTGTCGCTCGTTCTCAACCGGATTTGACGTTTGCAGAAAGGGCTTGCGCCCAGCCTTGGGTCTGCGACATTCTGCCGTTCCCAAGACCCGGCAGGAGCCAGATATGACCGATGACCCCGAACGCCACGCGATGAAGATGGCCAAGAAAAAGGCCGCGCGTGACAAGATCATGGCCACCAAGACCGATGAAAAGGGGCTGATCATCGTCCATACCGGCAAGGGCAAGGGCAAATCCTCGGCGGCGTTCGGCATGATCTTTCGCTGCATCGCGCATGGCATGCCTTGCGCCGTGGTGCAGTTCATCAAGGGCGGCATGAGCACGGGCGAGCGCGATCTGATTCTCGCGCGGTTTTCGGATGTCTGTGCCTTTCACACCATGGGCGAGGGGTTTACCTGGGAAACCCAAGACCGCACCCGCGACACCGAAATGGCGCAGGCGGCTTGGGCCAAGGCCAAGGAGTTGATCCGCGACGAGACCAACAAGATGGTCCTGCTGGATGAGATCAATATCGCGCTGCGCTATGACTACCTCGATATCAACGAGGTGGTGCAGTTTCTGGCCGAGGAAAAGCCGCACATGACCCATGTCGTGCTGACCGGCCGCAATGCCAAGGACGAGTTGATCGAGATTGCCGATCTGGTCACGGAAATGGAGCTGATCAAGCACCCGTTCCGGTCCGGCATTAAGGCGCAGATCGGGGTGGAGTTCTGAGCCATGGCGCGCACAAGATTGTTGACCGAATTCGGCATGGGCACATCGCTGCGCCGGCAGGATTACACCGAAGCGGCGGCGCGGGCGATGCGTGATGCGCTGTGGCACAACTCGATCAATCTGGCCGAGTTGTTCGGGTTCGAGAAGGCCGACATGCTGATTGATCTCGATATTGCTGTGCAGGCACCCGAAGAGGTCGATATCGAGGTTTTGCGCGCGATTTTCCCCTACGGGCAGGTGTCGGTGCAGGTGGCACTGGGCGGATTGGACATTCCGCGCGCGGTGGGCAAGCCCACGGTGATCGCCAATGCCTGCATCTCGGTTTCGTTCGACATGGAGGCCCGGGCATGAGCGCGGAGCGGTTCATCATCGAGATGGGGATGGGCAATGACCTGCACGGGATGGATTACCAAAAGGCTGCCGTGCGGGCGATCGAGGATGCAATCCGCCATTCCACTATCCCGATGTTTCTGAATACCTCGCTCGATCACCGGGATATGGAGGTCAGGGTGACGGTGGGTGTGCAAGACCCTACGCGCGTCGATGCCGAGGCGCTCAAGGCCGGGTTGCCGCGTGGGCGGGCAACGGTAGAGGTGGTGTTCGGCGGTCAGAACGTGACCGATCCGGGCAGCGGTGAGACGCTGGTCATCGCCACGGCGGCGGTCGAGGCATTCTTTCCGTCGCAGGTGGGGAAGTGGGTGTTGGGGGCGTGTTCCCCGCGGGGATAAGCGCCGCAACGACACACTAGATCTCCCCCTCTTTTCCCATACCCCAAGACCAAAGCACAGGCTTGCCGCCTCTTCGATGTGGTCATATGATCTGACCAATTCATCAAGGGCGCGCGCATGCCATTTCAGAAAGTTACCCCCGAAAAACTCTCGACTGCCGTGACGCGGCAAATTGAAAAGCTCATCCTCCAAGGCATCCTGCGCCCCGGCGAGCGTCTGCCCGCCGAGCGTGATCTGGCCGAGAAGCTGGGGGTGTCGCGCCCCTCGCTGCGCGAGGCGGTGGCCGAGTTGCAGGACAAGGGATTGCTGAGCGCGCGGGCAGGCGCGGGCATCTATGTGGCCGATGTGCTGGGCAGCGCCTTTTCCGATGCGCTGATCCGGCTCTTTGCGGAACATGACGAGGCAGTGTTCGACTATATCGGCTTTCGCCGTGATCTGGAGGGGCTGGCGGCCTGTCGTGCGGCGCGCCTCGCCTCGGACACAGATTTGCAGGTGATCCAGACGGTGATGGACAAGATGGAGGCGGCGCATAAGAAAACCAATCCGGCGGATGAAGCGCGGCTTGATGCCGAGTTTCACATGGCGATCATCGAGGCCAGTCATAATGTCATCATGCTGCATATGATGCGCTCGATGTTCCAACTGCTGCGCGAGGGTGTGTTTTATAACCGTCAGGTCATGTTCAAACAGCGCACCACGCGCGGCGCGCTTTTGGATCAGCACCGCGCCATCAACGCCGCCATTCAGGCGCGTGACCCCGAGACGGCGCGGGCGGCGGTCAACGATCATCTCAACTATGTGGAGAAAGCGCTGGCCGATCAGCAAAAGGCGGATCGCAACGAGGCAATTGCCAAGCAGCGATACGAGCACGAGCAATCGCGGTAGAGCGGGCTTTTATTCGGATGTTTTCTCCATCACCCGCCATGTGAGGTTTGCATCGGACTGACCCGAGAAATCCTCGGCCAAGGCGCGCATCTGGGCGTGATGCGGGGATTTGATGCAGACCGGATCGGTCGCTGCCGGATCGCCCGCAATCGCCATCGCCTGACAGCGGCAGCCGCCGAAATCAATCGTCTTGCGCTCACACGAGCGGCAGGGTTCCTGCATCCAGTCGGTGCCGCGAAAGGCGTTGAAGGCGGCACCGTTGTGCCAGATTTCGGCCAAGGGGCGGGTGCGGACATTGTCGAATGTCAGCGACTTGATGGTCTGCGCCGCGTGGCAGGGCAAGACCAGCCCATCGGGGGCCACGTTGAGGCCGGTGGTGGCCCAACCGCCCATGCAGGTCTTGGGGTAATCGGCGTGATAATCAGCGGGCACATAGTCGATCACCAGCCGCCCCTTGAGGGCGGCACGCGCCTCGGCGACGATGCGACTGGCCTCGCGGGCCTGCGCGCGGTCGGGCATGAGCGCGCCGCGGTTGAGCATAGCCCAGCCGTGGAATTGCACGGTTGCCACCTCGATCCGGCGCGCGCCCATATCCTGAGCCATTTCAATCGCGCGGGGCAGTTGGTGCATGTTGCCGCGATGCATGACGAAATTGAGCGTGAGCGGAAAGCCGATGGCGGCGATCCATTTGGCCACCTGCATCTTGCGGTCAAAGCCGCCCTTGTAGCCGCCGATGCGGTCGGCCATTTCCGAATCGGTGCCTTGCAGCGAGAGTTGGATATGGTCGAGACCAGCGGCGTCGAGCGCGGCCAGTCGTTTTTCCGTGAGGCCGATGCCGGAGGTGATGAGGTTGGTATAGAGGCCAGCGTCGCGGGCGGCCTTGACCAACTCTTCCAGATCGCGGCGCGAGGCGGGTTCACCCCCCGAAAGATGGAGTTGCAGCACGCCCAGATCGGCGGCCTGTTGAAAGACCGAAATCCAATCGGCGGTGCCAAGTTCGGTTTCCCGCGCGGTCAATTCCACCGGGTTGGAGCAATAGGGGCAGGAGAGTGGGCAGCGGTGCGTGAGTTCCGCCAGCATGGCGATAGGGGGATTGGCCATGTCAGCGCACCTCCAGAAAGCGGCGCTCGGCGAGGCCAGCCAGAAATTCGGCGCTGTCGCGGGTGACATCGTCAAGCGGCGCGTTGAAGGTGGCGGCGAGATCGGCGGTGAGCGCGCCAAAGCTCTGCACCCCGTCCACGCGGCTGAGAATCGCGTGCCCGATGGGGTCAAGCCGCACGGCGCGTTCGGGGGCAAGGAGCACCCAATCCTTGCGCACGCGGTCATAGTGCAGGCGCACGCCGCGCGGCAGATGGGGGATCGCGTCAGGGGTCATGCCGCGCCTTTGGCCAAGAGCCCCTCGCCGGGCTGCCACGCGCCGGGCGGGATGCGCGCAGGATCGACATAGGCGGAATGGAGCGCGTCAAGCTGCGACCAGAGCACATCGGTTTTGAAGGTCAGCGCGGCAGCGGCGGCGTCCTGTTTCTCGGCGGTATCGGCACGGTCGAGTACCCATTTGAGGCCAAAGGCCACGTCCTTGGGCGCCTCTTTCAAGCGGTTGCGGAAATAGGCGAGGCTGCTGTCATCGGCAAAGGCGTAATTGGCCAAAAGCCCCTCGATCCGCTCGGCGTGGATCTTGGGCGCGAAAAGCTCTGTGAGCGAGGCTGCAACCGCCTCGAGCAGCGGTTTTTCGCGGACAAAGGCGACATAGGCATCGACGGCAAAGCGGGTCGCGGGCAGCACGCCTTTGGCAGAGGCCACATAGTCGGGATCGAGCCCGACCGCTTGGGCAAGGCGCAGCCAGCGGCGAATGCCGCCCTCGTTTTCGGCGGTGCCATCGTGATCCTCGATCCGCGAGCGCCAGATGCGGCGCAGGTCGGCATCCTCAACCCGGCTGAGAAAGGCGGCGTCCTTCATCGGGATGCGGGATTGGTAATAGTAGCGGTTGATGACCCAAGCACGGACCTGATCGGGGGTGCATTGGCCGCCATGCAACA
>NZ_JAGPVV010000158.1 GCF_018066915.1 Roseovarius sp. | reverse complement strand
GGCAAAAGCAGCGTGACAGTATCGCGAAGGATCTCGGTGAGGGTGCCACCGGCGCCAAGGGTCAGTACAAAACCATGCGCCGGATCGCGCAGCACGCCGATCAGCAGTTCGGCAATCGTGCCCTCGATCATCTCTTCGATGAGCCAGCTTTGACAGGGCATGGCCATTGCCTTGGCCTGAGCCTCAGGGAGGTTGGCGGCATGGCGCAGAAACACCACGCCGCCTGCCTCGGTCTTGTGCGCCAGCCCCTCGGCCTTGATCACCAAGGGCAGGGGCATGGCGGTGAGGATCGCCGCGAGTTCCGCGGCAGAGGTTGCACGGCGCGCCTGTGGGATGCGCAGCCCATGGGCGGCGAGCGCTGCCTTGGCCTCGGCCTCGGTCAGGGTATGGGGCTGCGCGGGCGTTCCGGGCAGGAGCAGGGGGGCCGATGTGGCGCGTGCCTGTCCCAACCACGCAGCGTGGGCAATGGCGCTGAGGCCATCATCCAGCCCCGAGAGTGGGATCAAACCACTAGTGATGGCGCGGTCTGCCACAGCCTCGGACAGGCAATCGGGCAGGGTGGCGATCAGAGCGAGCGGTTTGCCCACCCGGCGTTGGGCCTCTGCCCCTGCCTCGAATATACAGTCCCAAGCCGCGGGATCGCAGCGATCGGGGCGCGGGAAATCGGCGATCAGCACACCGATATCGGCAGGACCATCAAGGGCTGCGGCAAAGGTTGCGGCCATGGCGGGCACGTCGCCCCAGATGAAGGTGTGGTAATCGAGCGGGTTGGCCAGTGCCACCCGAGGCCCGAGTGCGGCGCGCAGGGCGCTGGCCTGAAGGGGCGTGAGCGGCGGCAGGGTGATCGTGTGATCAAGGGCTGTGTCGGCCATCAGGCTCGCCTCGCCGCCCGAGCAGGAAATCGAGACCAAGGCATTGCCGGGCAGGGGGCCCGCGAAATGCAGAAGTTTCAGGGTTTCCAGCATCTGCGGCAGGGATGTGACCTGCGCGATACCCAGCCGCGCCAAGAGCGCAGACGCCCCTGCGCCGCTCCCCGCCAAAGAGGCCGTATGCGATTGCGTGGCGGCGCGCGCCTGTTCCGAGCGGCCGGATTTGAGGGCGACGATGGGCTTTCCCGCCGCGCGCGCGGCGTTCCCTAGCGCCTCAAAGCCGCGCAGATCGCCCACCCCTTCGATATGCAGGCCAAGAGCGGTGACGCGGGCATCCTCAAGCAGCGCGCGGCCAAGATCGGCAAGGCCAAGCTGCGCCTGATTGCCCGCTGTCATGAGGTAAGCAATCGGCAGGCCGCGCGCCTGCATGCTGAGGTTTATGGCGATGTTCGAGCTTTGCGTGAGGATCGCTACACCTCTCTTGCAGCGCTGCCCGCCATGCTGGTCAGGCCAGAGGAGCGCGCCGTCGAGATAATTGACGAAGCCATAGCAATTGGGGCCGATGATGGGCATATCGCCTGCGGCCTCCAGGAGCCGCGCCTGCATGGCCGCGCCGTCGCCCAGCTCGGCCTCGGCCTCGAGAAAGCCTGCGGCAAAGCAGACCGCACCGCCTGCGCCCATCGCGCGCAGCTCTGCCACGGTGGCGATCGTGGCCGCGCGGTTGACGCCGACAAAGACCGCATCAGGCACGCCGGGCAACGCCTCAAGTGAGGGATAGGCGCGGGTGCCGCCGATTTCGGGCTTGGTGGGATGCACCGGCCAGACCGGGCCGGCAAAGCCCATGCCGGCGCATTGCCGGATGAGATTGGCGCACCATGTGCCGCCGCCGATCACGGCGATGGAGGCGGGGCGGAGGAGGCGGGAGAGGTCACGCATCGGGCTGGCCTTGGGCAAAGAGGTCGGATGCCTCCGGCGGGGATATTTCTGGCAAGAAGAAGCGGCCATAACGGTTTGTTAACCGTGCGCGGCTAATCTGGTCCCACGGTACAGGCGGGGACGCCGATGACCGTGCAAGGAGAAGGGCAGTGTCCTTTTTTCGGGGGGATGGCCGGGTGCCGGTCTCCCCCTTTCTTCTTGCTGTAAATATCCCCGCCGGAGGCATCAAAACTCTATGCCCCCAAGGGCCGCAGCATCTCGCGGCTGATGATGTGGCGCTGGATTTCCGATGTGCCGTCCCAGATACGCTCGACCCGTGCGTCGCGCCAGAACCGCTCGATCGGCAGGTCGTCCATCAGCCCCATGCCGCCATGGATTTGCAGCGTGGCGTCGGTGACGCGGGCCAGCATTTCGCTGGCGTAGAGCTTGGCGCTGGCGATCTCGCGGTTGGCAGGCAGGCCCTGATCGAGCCGCCAGGCGGCGTTGAGGGTCAGAAGGTCGGCGGCGTCAATCTCGGTGATCATGTCGGCAAGTTGAAAGCTGACGCCTTGGAATTTGCCAATCGCCTGCCCGAATTGTTCCCGCTCTGCCGCGTAGCGCAGGGCGTGATCAAAGCAGCGGCGCGCGCGGCCCACGGCCATGGTCGCCACGGTGATCCGCGTGGCATAGAGCCAGTCGTTCATCACCGCAAACCCGCCGTCAACCTCGCCCAGCACCTGGGCATCGGGCAGGCGGCAGTCGTCGAATTCGAGCACCATGTTCTTGTAGCCGCGATGGCTCACGGATCTATAGCCGTCGCGGATGGTGAAGCCCGGCGTGCCGCGATCCACGAGGAAGGTGGTGATGCGCTTTTTCGGGCCCTTGTCGGTCTGATCCTCGCCGGTGGCGACAAAGACGATCACGAAATCGGCGTGATCGGCGCCAGAGATGAAATGCTTGGTGCCATTGAGCACCCAATCGCCGCCGTCGCGGCGGGCGCTGCATTTCATGCCGCGCACATCCGATCCCGCCCCCGGTTCGGTCATGGCGAGGGCATCCATCCGCTCGCCGCGCACGGCGGGGCGCAGGTAGCGTTCGATCTGTTCGCCCTGACAAGCCATCAGGATATTCTGCGGCCGCCCAAAGAAATGCGTGAGCGCCATGGAGGCGCGCCCCAATTCGCGCTCGACAAGGGCGAATTCGAGATGGCTGAGCCCCGCGCCGCCGACGGATTCGGGAAAGTTGCAGGCGTAAAAGCCAAGGTCGATGGTTTTTTGCTTGATGGCTTGCGCCACTTCGGGGGGCACCTCGCCGGTGCGCTCGACAAGGGTCTCATGCGGGTAGATCTCGTTCTCGACAAAGCTGCGCACGGTAGAGACGATCATCTCTTGCTCGTCGGTCAGTCCGAAGTGCATCTCACGCCTCCTTGTGCAGCTTGGCAAGCGCCTCGACCCGCGCCAGCACATCGGCGCGCGGAGCGCAGGATTTGCGGGATTTGAGGTCGACATGCAGCATGAACTGGTCGGAGGTGGCCAGAAGCGCGCCATCGCTTTCGCGCTTCATCTCATGGAAACAGCGGAGTTTCTTGCCCTCGCCTTGGGTCACGCGCGTCTCGACGAGGACGTATTCGCCAGCATGTGCCTCGGCCAGAAAGCTGATGGTGTTCTCGACCGTGAAATAGCTGAGACCGCCCGCGATATACGCAGCATCGGCGCCGACATGGGTCATGACCGCGTCGGCGGCGTCGCTGAAAAGCTGGCCAAAGCGCCCCTCGTTCATATGGCCGTTGTAATCGGTCCAATCCGCCGGGATCACGCGGCGGGCACTGAGTATGGGCGTACCGTCGCTGAGCGGGGCGGTGATCGTTGCCTGATGCTCGTTGATCAGCCGTCCCGCCGCATTGCCCTGTTGGCGCAGGGCGCGCAGCATGGCGACAAGGTTGTTGTCGCGTTTGCGTTCGAGTTCGCGGATCGACAAATGACCCGACTGCGCATCCGACTGATCGGCGATCATCTGGGCCAGTTCCTCGGTCAGTTCCGGCACATCCATGAGCTTGGTCCAAGGCCATTGCAGACAGGGGCCGAACTGGTCGATGAAATGCTTCATCCCCGCCTCGCCGCCTGCAATACGGTAGGTTTCGAACAGGCCCATCTGCCCCCAGCGCAGGCCAAAGCCGTAGCGGATGGCGTTGTCGATTTCCTCGGTGGTGGCGATGCCGTCCTTGATGAGCCAGAGCGCCTCGCGCCACACCGCCTCGAGAAAGCGATCCGCGATATGGGCGTCGATTTCCTTTTGCACATGCAGGGGAAAATGGCCAAGCGAGGTGAGAATATCCTTTGCCCGCGCGATGAGGGTGGTGGTGTTTTTCTCGGTTGTGACCAGTTCGATCAGTGGCAAGAGATAGACCGGATTGAACGGATGGGTCACGACGATCTGTTCGGGCCGGGTGGCGCAGCCCTGCAATTCCGAGGGTTTGAAGCCGGAGGTGGAGGAGCCGATGATCGCACCTGCATCGCAATGTTCTTGCAGGGTCTGGAAAACCTTGCGTTTGAGTTCCAGCCGCTCGGGCACGCTTTCCTGAATCCAGTCCGCGCCCATGACGGTTTCGGACATGGTGGAATGAAAGCTGAGTTTGCCCTCTGGGGGCAGCGCCACGTCATAGAGCATGGGCAGGGCGTGGCGGGCGTTGGCCAGCACCGCGTCGATTTTGCGCGCGGCCTCGGGGTCGGGGTCGAACACCCGCACATCCCAGCCGTTGAGAAGAAAGCGCGCGGCCCATCCGCCGCCGATCACGCCACCGCCGATGATTGCTGCTGTTCTCGTCATTAAACCATGCTCTCCGTATGTCCGTCCACGGCCAGTATCTGGCCCGTTACCTTGCTTGCGGCGGGGGAGGCGAGGAATAGCGCCATATCCGCCAGATCATCCGCCGTGACCCATGTGCGCAGGCTGGTGCCCTGCGCATAGAGGTGGCGCACCTCATCTTCGGTGCGGCCAGAGGCGCGGGCCTCCATTTCCACGACACGCTCCATCCGCGGGCCTTCGACCGCGCCGGGGGCAATTGCGTTGACGCGCACGCCTGCGGGGCCAAGCTCCATCGCGAGCGTCTTGGTCAGCCCCACCAGCCCCCATTTGGCGGCCACATAGGGCGTGCGGTAGGGCACGCCGTAGAGGCCAGAGGTGGAGGTGGTGATCAGGATCAGCCCCGCGCCTTGCGCGCGCATCACCCGTGCCGCCCAACGACAGGCGAGGAAGGCGCCAAAGAGGTTGACGCCGACGCAGGCCTGCCAAGCGGTATAGTCCATCTCCTCGATCCGGCCTGCGGGGCCGCCGGTGCCGGCATTGGCGCAGAGCACATCGGCCCCGCCCCATGTGGCCTCGACATGGCCGAGAAAGGCGGACATCTGCGCCTCGTCGGTCACATCGGCCTGATGTGCGATCATGGCGGGATGGTCGGCCTGCATCCGGGCCACCGCCGCGCCATCTGCATCGCAAATCGCCACCCGGTCGCCGCGCGCGGCAAAGCGTTCGGCCAAGCGCCGCCCGATCCCCGACGCGCCGCCGGTGATCACGACGCGCTGGCTCATCCGCGCGGGGCCCGTTTGGTGAGGCGCAGTTTCTGGCGCACTTCGGCGGGGGTCATGAGGCGCGCACCCAAGCCCTCGATGATGCCCTTTGCCCGCTCGACCAGTTTTGCATTGGTGGCCAGCACGCCGCGGTCGAGCATGAGGTTATCCTCGAGCCCCACGCGCACATGCCCGCCCGCCAGAACCGAGGCCGCGACATAGGGCATCTGGTGGCGGCCCAGCGAAAAGGCGGAAAAGGTCCAATTCTCTGGCACGTTGTTGACCATCGCCATGAAGGTGTTGAGATCGTCCGGCGCGCCCCATGGCACGCCCATGCAAAGCTGCACCAGCGCATCGGGTTCCAGAATACCATCCTTGACCAATTGCTTGGCATACCAGAGATGGCCGGTGTCAAACGCCTCGATTTCCGGTTTCACACCCAGTTCGGTCATCATCCGGCCCATGGCCTGCAACATGCCGGGGGTGTTGGTCATGACATAATCGGCCTCGGCGAAATTCATTGTGCCGCAGTCGAGCGTGCAAATCTCGGGCAGACATTCGGCGACATGGGCCACGCGCTCGGTCGCACCCGCCATGTCGGTGCCTTTGGGCGAGAGGGGCAGGGGGGATTCGACACCGCCAAAGATCATGTCGCCGCCCATGCCCGCCGTCAGGTTCAGCACAACATCGGTGTCGCTGTCGCGGATGCGGTCGGTCAACTCGCGAAAGAGCCTGAGATCGCGAGAGGGCGCGCCGGTTTCGGGATCGCGCACATGGCAATGCACCACGGCGGCGCCTGCCTTGGCGGCGGCAATCGCGCTCTCGGCAATCTCTTTGGGCGAGCGGGGGACATGCGGGCTTTTGTCCTGCGTGGCCCCTGATCCGGTGACGGCACAGGTGATGAAAACCTCGCGGTTCATGGTGAGCGGCATGGCATCCTCCGGTTTCGCTGTTGGCCTGAGCCTAGCGTGCTGGCAGACGGATTGAGTGTGCGCTATAAGACAATAATCATGCCGCAATGGACAAAATCATCTGGTGCCCCGGTGCGCATCGCGCTCCTGCTCTTTGACAGGTTCTCGAACCTGTGCCTTGCCAATTGTCTGGAGCCGTTGCGCGCCGCCAATACGCTGGGGCCGGGCCGTGGGTTTGACTGGCAGATCCTCACGCTTGATGGGGGGCCTGCGCGCTCGTCCAGCGGGATCGAGGTTTTGGCGCATGGTGGTTTGGGGGCGCTGACATCCTGCGATTACCTCTTTGTGCTGGCGAGTTACGATCATGACCGGCATGACACCGCCGCCACCCGGCGCGCGCTGCAAGCGGCGGCGCGGCGGGCGGGGGTGACGGTGGGGCTGGATACCGGGCCATGGCTCTTGGCCTCTGCGGGGCTGTTGGATGGGCGGCGGGCGACGGTCCATTGGGACCTGCTCGATGCCTTTACAGAGCGGTTTCTGGCGGTCACGCCGGAACGCGCGCGGGTGCTGCGCGATGGGGCGCGGATGACCTGCGCGGGGGCGATGTCGGCGCTTGATCTCACGCTGGGGCTGATCAGCGATCATCTGGGGATGGCGGTGCGGCTGGATGTCGAGGCGCTGTTTCTGCATGGCGATCCGCCTGTGGTGCCAGCGCGCGACGGTGAGGCTGTGGGGGATCCGCTGGTACGTCGGGCGCTGGGGCTGATGCGCGATCATGTCGAGCGGCCGCTGTCGCTGAGCGATCTGGCGCGGCGGTTGTCGTGCCAGCCGCGCACGTTGGATCGGCGGTTCCGGGCGGGCCTTGGCGCGCCGCCGGGGGCGGTCTATCGCCATCTGCGATTGGCAGCCGCGCGCAAGCTGGTCGAGAATACGCGGCTGGGTATGGCGGAGATTGCGCTGCGCTCGGGCTACGAATCGCCTGCGGCGCTGACCCGTGCGCTGCGGCGGCAATATGGCACCACGCCGCGCGCATTGCGGCGGGGCTAGGGGGTGTCAGTCCTTCATGTGTTTCTCGCGCTTGGCGCGATACTCGGCGATCTGCGCCGCGAGCCGGTCGGCATAGGCGGCGCGGTCGGCATCGGACATGGCGGCGAGATGCGTCAAGAGCACCTCTTGGCCCATTTCGAACCGCGCGGCAAAGCCATCGCGCTGGCTGCGCATCTGCGCTGCCACCCGGCCTGCATCAAACGGCACGGCGCGCAATTCGATTACAAGCGCATCGAAACTCTCGCCGATGCTGGGGGCGGTATCCGCACGGTCGCGCCATGCGTCCCGCATCGCGCGGCTGATGGCGCGGCGGTCCGCATCCGAGAGCGCGCGGGTGAGCGGCCCCCCGACCATGTCGAGCCGCGAGGGGTGATGGCCCGCGTGATCGCCGCCATGGCGCAGCGCCCAGCCCACTGCCAACCCCGCCACCGCGAGGTTGAGCGCCAGAGAGGCCACCAGAAGCGCCCGCACCCAAGGTTTGGGTCGGCTCGTGCTCTGTTGCTCTGCCATCAGAAATCCCCTGCCAGTTCAAACACCGCTTCGGGTGTGATATCGACCAGATAGGCCGCCTCGGCGCTGCCCGACACGCCCGCAGGAATTGCGGTGCCGATCCAGACGCCGGCCACCACCGCCGTTGTCAGCCCCGCCATCGCAGGCCAACCACCCAAGAGGCGATAGAGCTGTTCGAGAAGGCTCGTGCGCGGGGCCTCTGCGGCGGCCTGCGCGCGACGTGTGATCCAGACCTGTTCGGTCTCGGCATCGCTGAGCACGCGCGCCAGAAGATCCGCCGAAGGCGCGGGCGGATGGGCGCGGGCGGCGTCAAAGAACGCGCCAAGCCCGCCAATATCCTGATCCTTATCGCTCATCGGCATATCCCAACTCCTCTTGTCGCCCCGCCAGAAGCGCGCTGAGCGCGCGCTTGCCGCGTGAGGTCAGACTTTCGACCGCCTCGACGGTCACGTCCATGATGTCGGCGATTTCGGGGTTCGCCAACCCTTCGATGTGGCGCAGAACCACCGCTTGCCGTTGCCGTTCCGGCAACTGATCCAGCGCGGATTGCAGTGCGTCGGCGCGGGCGCGGTCCTGCATCCGTTCGGCGGCGCTGGCCTGTCCATCCTCGGGCTCGGGGATGGCGTCAAGCGGCACGGAGCCACCGCGCGCCCGTCTGCGCCGGTCGATGCAGAGATTGGCCACCACCCGGTAAAGCCATGTGCTGACCTTGGCCTCGCCGGGCCGCCAATCGGGGGCCTGCCGCCAGAGCCGCAAGAGCGCCTCTTGCGTCACATCCTCGGCCTCGGTGCGGTTGCCCAAGAGGCGGTAGGCATGGGCCATCACGCGCGGTGTGAGGCGCAGCGTGAGGAGGCGCGCAGCCACAGCATCGCCACCAGCGAAACGCGCCAAGAGCGCGTCGTCGGGCAGGTCCTCCATGGCGTCGAATGGCATGCGCATCGCCCTCTAGCGTATCCTTGAGACCGGCCTCTGACCAGAGGCCCGGCGCGGGGGTGCCCCCGCGCCGAGGTCGGTCACTCGCTTGCCTTCTTGTCCTTCATCATGCCGTGATGCTGGCCATGCTTGCCGCGCATTTCCGAGAATTCTTCCTTGGAAATCGCCCCGTCGCCATCGGCGTCGATCTTTTCGAACATCTTGCCCTTGTTGCGGGCCTGCATTTCGTCGGGGCTGAGCTTGCCATCGCTGTTGGCATCATGCCGCTCGATCATGTGATCGGCATAGGCGGCCATGCGCTCGGCCTGACGCTCGGTCATGCGTGTGACCAATTCATCCTTGGAGAGCGCGCCATCGCCATCGGTGTCGGCCCCCTCGAACCGCGCCTGCATATGGGCGGTCATTTCCTCGGGTGTGATCTTGCCATCGGCGTCGGCGTCCAGGTCTTCAAAGCTGTGCTGCATGCCCATGCCTTTGCCCATCTTGCCTTTGTGGCTGTCGGCCTGTGCCACGCTCAGCCCACCGGCCAGAATTGCGGCTGTCAGGCCTACCATCAGAGCTGTCTTGTTCATCGTGATATCTCCCTTGGGGATTTGAAGTGATCTCGCGAAGCCCCCCGCTCTTCGGGGCGTTTCTAAGGTCTCTAACGCGGGGGGCTGGCCGCTCCGTCGCGGGTGATGAAATTATTTGCAGGGGCGGGGCCGTCTTTGCGACATCGCGCCGCAAGGACGGTCTGTCACCTTTCCTCTATGTCCCGCATGCGCCATGTTTGCGCAAACGCTAAGCGAGGCCATCATGCGCGATACGACCGTTGTTCATACCGACCGTGCCCTCTGGCCCGCGCTGCGCCGGGGTTTCGCGCGCAAATGTCCGAATTGCGGCAGCGGTCCGATTCTCAGCAGCTATCTCAAGCTGCGCGATACCTGCCCCGTGTGCCGCGAGGATCTGAGCCATGCGCGCGCCGATGATGGTCCGGCGTATCTGACGATTCTGATTGTGGGGCATCTGATGGCGCCGCTCCTGCATATTGCGTTTGTGCAGTTTCGGCCCGAGCCTCTGGTGCTCTTTACGATATTCGCTATTGGCACCATCGCGCTCTCGCTCTACCTTTTGCCCCGGTTGAAGGGGGCCATCGTGGCCTTTCAATGGGCGCGGCTGATGCATGGGTTCAAAGAGAGCCACTAGCCCCGCCACAAAGGGGCAGGCATGACCGTTATAGACAAGACCGCCATTCGCGACGCCGCGACCGTGATCGTATTGCGCGACCCTGGGCGCCCGCATGTGCTTATGGGGCAGCGCGGGGCCGAGGCGGCGTTCATGCCGAACAAGTTCGTCTTTCCCGGTGGGGCGGTGGATGCGGGCGATGCGGATATTCCGCTGGCGCGGCCTCTGCCGCCGCTCTGTGCCACACGCCTGACCGAGGATTGTGACCGCGATCTGAGCCATGCGATTGCCGCCGCCGCCATTCGGGAATTGTGGGAGGAAACCGGGCTGGCGTTGGGCATGCCCGGTGCCTGGCCGGGGGCAGTGCCCGGCGATTGGGCGGGTTTTGCCGCGCGCGGTCTGGTGCCGGTGGCCGATCCGCTGCAATTCGTGTTCCGTGCCATCACGCCGCCGGGGCGTCCGCGCCGGTTTGATGCGCGGTTCTTTCTGGTGCATGCCGAGGCCTTGGCCGGGGACCCGGATGATTTTTCCGCCGCCTGCGAGGAATTGAGCCATTTGCAGTGGATCCCGCTGGAAGAGGCGCGCGCGTTTGACCTTCCGTTCATCACCGAGGTGGTCTTGGCCGAAGTGACGGCGCGGGCGCATGACCGCAATCCGCCCGAGTCGGTGCCGTTCTTTCGCAATGACGACGAAGAGAGCTTGTTCTTGCGGCTGAAGGGGGCGGCGACCGGAGGCTAGGGGTATGGATTGAAGCCCTGAGCCGTGCGGTGCCCGACCGCCGGGTGGGCGCTGCAACCTTATAGGCTGGCACTTTATGCCTGCATAATACGTACTTGATATCAGTATGTTGCGACGTTGCAAAAGCGCCCGCCCGAGGGGGCGGTCGGGCGCTGCGCGGCGGTGCCTGCGGTGCCTTGATTCCGCGCTTTGGTGATTGGTAATTCCGTGTGCTTGCTCTCTTGTCCCTTCTATCTAAGCGCCACCACCGCAATCACCGAGAGCGTGATGAGCGCGATGCCCCAGCCTTCGCGCCGGGTAATCCGCTCGCCAAAGAAGAGCACCGAGGCGAAGAGCGAAAAGATCACCTCGACC
>NZ_JAGPVV010000154.1 GCF_018066915.1 Roseovarius sp. | reverse complement strand
ATTCGAGAAGGATCGCCGGGTCTGGCATCTGCGCGCGCACCTCTTGGTTTTGTGTGTCCGGGTCAGCTTAGCGGTTGTGGCGGCGCTGTCCATGGGGCTGCGCGTGGCGGGGGATTGTCGGCGCGTCTTTGCAAATGTAGTCTGGTGTATATGCGAAGTTGCAAAGGGTGCGCGCCATGGCGATCCAGAAACTCTATGCCGGGGCCAAGCTGCGCGAAACGCGGCAGAGACTGGGCCTGACGCAAAAGGATTTTGCGGGCAAGTTGGGCGTGTCGCTGCCCTATCTCAACCAGATGGAGAACAACAACCGGCCTGTGAGCACGACGGTGGTTCTGGCGCTGGCGCAGGAATTCGGCTTCGACGTCACGGAATTGAGCACGGGCGATGCCGAGCGGATGGTGAGCGACATGCGCGAGGCGCTGGCCGATCCGGTGTTTGGCGACGACCCGCCGCCCTTGGCCGATCTGCGGCTGACGGCATCGAATGCGCCGGCGCTGGCGCGGGCGTTTCTGGAATTGCACAGCGCCTATCGCCAGACCCACGAGCGGTTGGCGAGCCTCGACGAGGCGTTGGGACGCGAGGATGCGCGCAACCAGACGAGCCCCTGGGACGAGGTGCGCGATTTCTTTCATTATTGCGACAATTACATCGATGCGGTGGACCATGCCGCCGAGCGGTTCGCCGAAGGCGGCGGCGGTGGGCAGGGGATTTCGGATCTGGCCTGCGCGCGTCTGGCGGGGCTGGGGATCACGGTGGTCGAGGCGGATACGGCGCAGTTGCGGCATTACGACCGCGCCGCCGGGGTTTTGACGCTGTCGTCACGCGCGGCCCCCGAGAGCCGACGATTTCAGCTCTTGTTGCAACTGGCGCTGGTGACGCAGGACCAATTGCTAGAGGCGACGCTGGATTTCGCGCGGTTTCAGTCCGAGGCCGCGCGATCCATCGCCAAAATCGGATTGGCCAATTATTTCGCCGGAGCGGCGATGATGCCCTATGGAAGGTTTCTGGCGGCGGCCCAGGAGGTGCGGCACGATCTGGAGATTCTGGCGCATCGGTTTGGGGCGTCGATCGAACAGGTCTGTCACCGCCTCTCGACCTTGCAGCGGCCGGGGGCCAAGGGGATTCCGTTTTTCTTTGTGCGGGTCGATCAGGCCGGCACCATCACCAAGCGGCATTCGGCGACGCGGCTGCAATTTGCGCGGTTCGGGGGGGCGTGCCCGCTCTGGAATGTGCATCGCGCCTTTGAGACGCCGGGGCGGTTTTTGCGGCAACTGGCCGAAACACCGGATGGCGTGCGCTATATCAGCCTTGCGCGCGATGTCTCGAAGCCGGGGGGCAGTTTTGGCGCGCCGGTGCGGCGGTTTGCCATCGCGCTGGGCTGCGAGGTGAAACATGCGGGCGATCTGGTCTATGCCGATGATCTGGATGTGAGCCATGCGCGGGCGTTCGAGCCGATTGGCATTTCGTGTCGCATTTGCGAGCGGGCGGAGTGTCATCAACGCGCGGTGCCGCCGCTGGAGCGGCGGTTGCAGGTCACACCGGACGAGCGCGGCGTGCTGCCCTATCGGGTGGGGTAGCGCGGGATCTCTTGCGCGGTTCAGAGACTGTCGATGAAGCGTTCGGCCACGCGCGCCTTGATCTCGTTGCGCGCGACGAGAAGTTCGAGGCAGCGCAGGGTGATGTCGGAGAAGCCGTAGCAGGTATCGCAGAGGAGTGCGATTTTGCGCAGGGCGTCGCTGTCGAGCGTATCGGGGCGGGAGAGGTCGCGCAGATAGAGGATATCGCCGTCGAGCATCTGTTGCGGCGTGGCACCGTCGATCCGGCCGAGCCAGCGGGAGCGCAGGAGGCGCTTTTCGATGTGCAGGAAGGAATGCGGCACCAGCCCGTGCGCCTGCAAATGGCGGTCGATGTCGCCGAAGGAGGGCTGGTTTTCGTAGAGGGGGAAGAAATTCACCTCGGTCTGCACCGCGAGCGTTTGCGAGAGCGCGGTTTGGGCGTGGGTGAAGATCATCGCCTCGGCACCCTGCACGTCGATCTTGAGGAAATCGACCCGGCCGATGCCCTCAATCTCGTCGAGTTTGCGGCTGGGGAGGTCGACATGGCCGGTGGGACGCGCGGCGCGGCGCAGGCCGAGCAGGTGCTCAAGCGTCGGCTGGCGGATTTCGAGGAGCGAGGCCAGACCAGAGCCGCGGTAGAGGTTGAGGCGGTGGGTCTCGCCATCGCCCACGACATCGGGGAAATAGGTCTCGTGCGGGGATTTGCGGGTGTTGAGGGCGGCCAGAGCCTCGGGCTGGGGTTCAAACCCGGTGACATGGGCGTGGCCAGCGGCCAGAAGCTCTTTGTAGGGGGCGTCGTGGTTCATCGGGTTGGCGCCGATGTCGAGGATGCGCAGGGGATCGGTGAGACCCAGAGTGCGCACCAGATCACTGAGGCGTTGACGCGCGCGCGCCTCGGGCGAGGGGGCAGCGCGGGGCGGTGCGACGGGCGTGGGTTGCACCGCGCCGAGGCTTGCCGCGGTGCCGTCGCGCAGGTCTGCGAGCACCTGCATCACCTGTGCTGCGATGCGTGCGGGCGTGCGGTCCTGAGCCAGAGCCATGGCCGCCGCGCGGCGGGTGCGCAATTCGTCATCGGGCATGTCGATCAGCCGCGTCATCATCCGCAAGAGGCCGCGCGGCGCGCTGGGATCATAGAGCAGGTCGTGGTTCTCGGGGGCCACATGGGCGCGCAGCGCCTCGGTATCGGGGCCAATCACCGGCAGGCCAAAGCCCTGCGCCAGCATCACCGAGCCGGAGGTGAAGAGATTGCCGAAAGGGGCCACGAAGACCTGCGCGCGGGCAAAGATGCCGGCCACGTCCTCGTCCGGCACGGCCTCGTCGGTGATGTCGATCGAGGGGGCATCGGTGAGGCCGCGAAAGAGCTTTTGATGGCTGCGCGACGCGCGTCCGCAAAGGTGCAGGTGAAAGGGCAGTTCGCGCCGAATGAGCGTGCGGGCGGTATCGACCAGCGTATCCAGCCCCTTGTTGGCACGAAAGGCCCCGAAGAAGAGAAAGCTGCGCGCGGCACAGTCTGGCAGGGCGCGGGCAAGGCTGGTCTCGGCGGGCTCGTAATGGCCAAGATAGCTTGGGTGCGGGATGATGCGCAGGCGTGCGGGGTCAACCCCCCAGTCGCGTTGCATATGCAGGGCGGCATCGGGGGTGTGGACATGCACGAGATCGGCGAGGTCCACGACGCGGGCGCGCGCGGCGCGAAAGGTCTCGGGGTCCATGTCGCGATGCGGGCTGCGGTTGTGGACCGTCCAGAGGATACGCCCGCCACCGGCCTTGAAGGTCGCAAGGGCGGTCAGATCACGCTCGGCCTCGCTGGCGTTGGCGGCGCTGTCGCGGGAGCGGCCAAAGATGAGGTCATCCCAGTGCAGGTGCAGGAGGCGATGCCCCTCGGCCAGAAGGCGGGGCAGATCGGTGATCTCGGTCTTGGCCAGAGGTTCGGGGCGGAACCCGGCCTCGTCTGCGGCGTAGAGCAGATGTTGGTAGGGATTGCCGCGCGACATCGGCAGATTGAGGACCGGAACCGGCTCTGCCGCGACCGGCGCGGGGGCGGTCTTGATCGTTGCGCTTTTTGCCATGCTCTGCCTCTTGCCCAAGACGTACCAATTACGACGGCGGCGGCGGGATCAGCAGGGTTTGGCGGATCATTAGACATGGCGTTTTGCGCCGCGCTGCCCGCTTTGGTCCCTGCTTTGGCCCCGTCGTCCGGCCTTGATGCCATGATGACTGCAAGTCGCGTGCTAGTCCAGTTCGAACACCGGGATAAAGCTGGCGGGGGCCAGGGTTTCGGCGAGGTCGGTGTTGTCCACCATATCGGGGGTCACAAGCTGAATCCGGGGGCCGGCGTGGCGTGTTTCAAGCGTCCCCTCGATGGCGCGCACGGCCATTTCGATGGCGAGTTTGCCCTGCATGATCGGGAAATCGGTGGGGGCGGCGAGGATGCGGCCCCGGCGGATGCCGCGAAAGACCGCGTGGCTCATGTAATCCGAGACGATGTTGATCCGGCCTTCGAGCCCGCGCGCGCGCAGGATCGACACGGCGACCTCGGCGGTGGGGGCGCTCCCGACGATATAGTCGATCTCGACCCCGCTATCGAGCGTTTCCTCGACCAGCGTGACCTGAATTTCGCGGCCCGTGTCGCCGTATTTGGTGAGCACGATCTGCGCCGCGCTATTGGCGATGGCGTCGCGAAAGCCTGCTTCGACAAAGCCGACCCAACCCGCCCCCTGAGGGCCGGGAAACCACGCGAGCCGCACCGGGGCGCTGCCCTGTGGGTGGCGGTCGGCGATGAAGCGGCCGGTGATGGCCCCCATGTCATACCACGAGACCGCCGCCTTGGCCGCGATGCCGGGGTCGGCGATGTCATTGACGGCGGCGATCACCGGCACCTTTTGCGAGAGTGCCTGAACCGTGGGGGTCAGCCCGTCGAAGGACACCGTGCCAACCACGAGGGCGTCGGCCCCTTGGGCCACGCAATCGCTGATCTGTTCGATCTGGCGGTCGAGATTGGGATAGCCGCCTGCCTCGACCAGACGAAAGCCCACGCCAAGGCGCTGGGCCTCTTCGACCATGCCGTAATTGACCGAGAGCCAATAGGCGTCCTTGAGATGGGGATAGGAGACGCAGATTGTCCAAGGCGACGCGGCGCGCTCAAGCGGTTGATAGGCGAGCGGGCGGGCTGGGCTGGTGTAATCGAAAGGCACGGCGTGGGTTTGCAGCGCCCATGGGTCTGCGGCGAGGGGCAGGGGGGTGAGGAGGGCAAGCACACAGGCGATTATTCTTTGCATGAAACGCTCACTCCTCTGCGGAAATTACTATAGAGTGTCGCGACAGGACTGCAACACGGGCAGAGCGGGAAGGGCCGGATGAAGAGCAGAACCGGATTGGGCGCGCGCCTACTGGCGGCCTTTCTTGTGATCGCCGGGCTGCCTGCGCTTGCGGGATTTTTCGGCTGGTTCGAGCTGCGCGATGTGACGCGGGCGCAGCAGCAGCTCTATGATCGGTCGATCCCGGTTTTGTCGGACATGCGGCGGTTTACCGAGGAAAGTTCGGCGATCATCACGGTCGCACCGGAATTGGCAGCGGTGGATGATGAGGCGGCGCGGCGCGACCGGGCCGCGTATTTGGGCGCGCGGGTGGCGGCGCTCTCGGATCATCTGAGCCGGTTTCAGTCGGAGCACGGCGGCGGCAGCGGTGGCGAGTTGACGCGCGCCGTGGCGGCGATGGAGGCGGGGATTGCCGAGCTTGACCGGTTGGTCAAGCAACGCCTGTCGCTGGTGCAGGCGCGGCGCGAGGGGCTGGACCGCGCGCTTGGGGCGACGCAGGCGCTGCTCAACATGGCCGATACGCTGGTGGCCAATGCGGAGATGGGCACGGCGGCGGTGATTTCGAACCTCTATGACGATGACACCGGCAGCGCGCAGCATCTGGCGACGCTGGACAAGTTGATCGAAGTCGATCTCTTCGAGTTGGGGTTGATGTTCGAATTGCGCTCGCGCACGGCGGAAATCGGGCTGCTCTTCAACCGGATTGCCGGGCTGAGCGATGCGGCGGATCTGAACCCGATCCGTGCCACGTTGGGCGAGCGGACCGAGATTGTCGCGCGGCGGGTGGCGGCGATCCGCGATCCGGGGCGGGCGGCGCAGGCGCAGACGCTGCTGGCCACGATCCTCACGCTCAGTGATCCGGCGGGGCCGGGGGGCCTCTTGGGGTTGACCGAGGGTATTCTGGGGCTGGATGGCCGGATCGAGAGTGCGCAGGCGGCGCTGCGGGTGTCGGCGGACCGGCTGCATGGGGCGGTGACGGATCTGGCGAGCCGGGTGCAGGCGGATGCGCTGCGGGCGGGCACGGCCTCGCTCGAGGTGATCCGGGCGACGCGGCTGCGGAGTGCGGGGGCAGCGGGCGTGGCGCTCTTGCTGTCGCTGGCGGTGCTGTGGTTCTACGTGCGCGGCAATATCTCGCGGCGGTTGGACAACCTGTCGGACATGATGACGCGGCTGGCGGCGGGGCAGCTCGATATGCGCGTGGCGCCGCGTGGCCGCGACGAGATTGCGGGCATGGAGCGCGCGGTCGAGGTGTTTCGCCAGCAGGCCATTGCCAACCGCAGTCTGGAGGAGGCGCGGCGGCGCAACGAGGAGGAATTGGCGCGGCATCGCAATGCCTTGCAGGAGTTGGTGGCGGAAAAGACCGAAGCCCTGCGCGGTGAGGTCGAGGCGCATGCGGTTGCACGGCAAAAGGCAGAGGCGGCGGATCGGGCGAAATCGGAATTCCTGGCCATGATGAGCCACGAGATCCGCACGCCGATGAACGGGGTTCTGGGGATGTTGCGCAACCTGTCGGCCGAGGGGTTGGCCGAGGCGCAGTTGGAGCAATTGCGCGCGGCACGCGCCTCGGGCGAGAGCCTGTTGACGATCCTCAATGACATTCTGAGCTATTCCAAGACCGAGTTGAGCGGTGCGCATCTGGAGCGGGTGGTGTTTTCGGTGGCGGAGGTGATGCAGGTGATTGTGACCCTGCTGGAGCCGGGCGCGCGGGAGAAGGGGATCGTGCTGTGCCTTGATCTGCCCGAGGATGCGCCTGCGGCGGTGATGGGCGATATGGCCAAGCTGCGGCAGATCCTGTTCAACCTTGTCTCGAACGCGGTCAAGTTCACCGAAGAGGGCGAGGTGGTTTTGCGGCTGCGGGTGCGGACTGCGGGGGCGGGGCGGGTCACGCTGATCCTTGAGGTGAGCGATACCGGCAAGGGGATTTCGGCGCAGGCAAGGCAGCGCATTTTCGAGGCCTTCGAGCAGGAGGACGGGCTGACGGCGCGGCGCTATGGCGGCACCGGGCTTGGCCTTGCGATCTGTCGCAAGTTCGCGGAGGTGATGGGGGGCGCGCTGAGTGTCGAGAGCACGCCGCATGTGGGGTCGGTCTTTACCTTCATGGCGGATTTCGATCTGGCCGATCCGGCGCTCTTGGCCGAGAGCGTGCCCGAGTGGGTGCCAGAGCGGGCGGGGCGCAGTCTGCACGCGCTCATTGTCGAGGATCACAGCGTCAACCAGATGGTCGCGCGCAGTTATCTGGAACGGATGGGGCATACCGCGGTCTGTGTGGGCAGCGCCGAGGAGGCGCTGGACCTGCTGACGCGGGAGCGGTTCGATCTAGTGCTGATGGATGTGAACCTGCCGGGCCTGTCGGGCACCGAGGCCACGCGGCGTTTGCGCGGCCTGCCCGAGGGGCGGGATCTGCCGGTGATCGGTATTTCCGCCCATGTGCAAGACGAAGAGGTGGCAGAGCAACTGGATGCGGGCATGGATTGTTTCGTGGCTAAGCCGGTATCGCCCGAGCGCCTTGCGGCGGCGATTGCGCAGGTGACGGGGGGGCAGCGGCGGGGCGTGTTCCTGTCGCCACGCTCGGCCTTGCGGGGCACGGGGCGCGCGCGTGATGTGCTGGGCGGGATGCTGGCTGATCTGGGGCCGGAGCAGACGATTGCGGCGATCCGGCTCTATCTTGACGGGGTGGCGGAGGAGGCGCGCGTTCTGGCGGCGGCGGTGGACGCAGAGGATGTGGCGCGCGCGGCCAAGGTGGCGCACCGGATGAAAGGCGCGGCGGGGAATTTCAGCCTGCCGGGCCTGAGTGCCGCCCTGCGCGCGGTGGAGGAGGCCGCGCGCGCGGGTGATGCGGCGGGGATGCGGGCGGGCATGGCCGACCTGCCGGGGGAAATGACGCTGGCGCGTGCCACGCTTTTGCGGGCGGTCGAGGGGCTGATGCCTCAGTCCAAGGTGGCGGTGAACACGTAGCCTTCGCCATGGGCGGTGGTGATGAGGCGGGGCGCGCCGGGGTCTTCTTCGAGCTTGGTGCGCAGGCGGCGGATGATCACATCGACGGTGCGGGTATCGGGATGCTCTTGGCGATGGGTGATCACGGTCATCAGCCGCTCGCGGCTGAGCACGGCGCCGGGGTGGCGCAAGAGTTCGGCCAACACCTCGTATTCGGCGCGGGTGAGGCGGATGGGCTGGCCATCCGGGCCAGTCAACTGGCGCGTGGCAAAGGCAAAGGTGAAGCCGTGAAAGCGCAGGGTCTGGCGCGAGAGGCGGCGCTGGGCCTCGGTCCGGCGCAGGAGGTTCTTGATCCGCGCCAGCAATTCGCGGCGATTGAACGGCTTGCACACATAGTCATCCGCCCCCAGTTCCAGCCCGACGATGCGGTCCACGTCATCGCTGAGGCTGGTGGTGAGGATGATGCCGATGTCCGAGCGCGCGCGCTGTTCGCGGGTGATCTGGAGCCCGTCCTTGCCCTCGAGCGTGATGTCCACAAGCAAGAGATCGGCGCGGTCGCTGTCGAGCATCGCTTCGGCGCGTTCGGCGCTGTCAAAGGCGGTCACGGTATAGCCATGCGAGGCGAGATAGTCCGCCAGCGTGGTGCGGGTGACAGGCTCATCCTCGATGATGACGATATGGGCGGCTCTTGGCACTTGGGAGCCCTCTGCAAGGTTTCCTCCTGTTAATATTTTTTCACAACTAAGTCCAGTTCGTTCATGCCGCCCCTCTGACGTGTTCATATCCGATCCCTAGACTTGCCCTCACCAAAGCCCGGGAAACGGGCAGGACACAGCAACACAGGGAGTTTTGAGTATGACACGACATTTGCGACTGATTGGCGGGGCAGCCGTGCTCGCCATGGCGGCGACCGGGGCCTTGGCGGATTCCGAAGATCCGATCGTGATTCCCATTCACAACTGGTCGAGCCAGATCGTGATGAGCCATGTGGTGGGCCAGATTTTCGAATCCATGGGCAACAGCGTCGAATATGTCTCGACCGACAGCCAGTCGGTTTATGAATCGGTGCGTTTGGGCGATGTGGCGCTGGAGCTTGAGGTCTGGGAAGGCGCGTTTGGCGCGTCGTTCCGCGCCGCGCTGGAAAAGGGTGGCTTGCATGATGCGGGCGATCACAATGCGGTCACGCGCGAGGATTGGTGGTATCCGATGTGGACCAAGGAGGCCTGCCCCGGTCTGCCCGACTGGCAGGCGCTGAATGCCTGCGCGGCGGTCTTTGCCACGCCTGAGACCGGCGATGCGGGGCGGTTCCTCGGGGGGCCGGTGGACTGGCTCAAGCATGATCAAGAGCGGGTTGACGGCCTGGGCATGAATTTCAAGGTGGTCAACGCCGGCTCTGCCGCAGCCCTCTGGGCGGAAATCGGGGCGGCTGAAAAGACCAAGACGCCCATCGTTCTGTTCAACTGGACGCCCAATTTCGCCGAAGCCGTCTGGCCGGGCGAATTCGTCGAGTTCCCGGAATGGGTGGAGGGGTGCGACAAGGACCCGGCTGTGGGGCCGAACCCGGACAAGACCTATGATTGCGGCAATCCCGCCAATGGCTATCTGAAAAAGGCCGCTTGGGACGGGATGAAGGACAAATGGCCGGACGCCTATGAGATGCTGACCAAGATCAGCTTTACCAACCCGCAGATCGCGGAAATGGCCAAGCTGGTGGACATCGACGAGATGGAGCCGGAAGAGGCCGCCGCACTTTGGCTGGAAGAGAACGGCGACGTCTGGAAGGTCTGGATCAACTGATCGAGGCTTGAAATCCGCCCCGCCCGTGGTCTGCCATGGGTGGGGTTTTACCATTCATAACAAGGGGGTGTCGCGTGCCGGTGTCTGAACCCGTGATCTCATGTCGCAATGTCTGGAAACTGTTTGGGCCGTCGCCTGAGGCGTATCTGAGGGGTCTCAAGGGCGATCCGGGGTTCGAGGTGATCCGGCAGGCGGGCTATATCTCGGCGGTGCGCGATGTGTCGCTTGATATTTCGCGCGGCGAGATGCTGGTGATCATGGGCCTGTCCGGGTCGGGCAAATCCACGCTGGTGCGGTGTCTGTCGCGGTTGATCGAGATTACCGGCGGCACGGTGTCGGTCGAGGGGCAGGATATTGGCGCGTTGAGCGAGAAGCAGTTGATCGAGCTGCGGCGCAACAAGATGGGCATGGTTTTTCAGAGCTTTGGCCTGTTGCCGCATCGCACGGTGTTGGAGAATGTGGCCTTTCCGCTGGAAATGCGCGGGCAGGACCGGGCCACGCGGCGCAAGCGGGCGTTGGAGGTGATCGACCTCGTTGGCCTAGGCGGGCGTGAGGATTATTTCCCGCGCGAATTGTCGGGTGGACAGCAGCAGCGGGTGGGAATTGCCCGAAGCCTCGCCATTGAGCCGGATATCTGGTTTCTGGACGAGCCGTTTTCGGCGCTTGATCCGCTCATCCGGCGCGAGATGCAGGATGAATTCCTGCGTTTGCAGGGGATGTTGGGCAAGACGATTGTGTTTATCACCCATGATTTCGACGAGGCGCTGCGGCTGGCGGACCGGATTGCGATCATGAAGGATGGCGCGGTCGAGCAATGCGATACGCCCGATCAGATCGTGTTGAACCCGGCCACGGATTACGTGCGCAAGTTCACGGAAGAGATCGAGAAGGCGCGGGTGGTGCATGCGTCTGGGTTGGCGCGGCCTGTCAATGGCGTGATGCCCGAGGGGCTGCCGGTGGCGGGCAAGAGCACGATTCGCGCGCTGGCGCGGCAGTTGATCGACGATCCGCGCGAGATGCTGCCGGTGGCGGATGAGGCGGGCCGGATTACCGGCGTGCTGAGCCGCAAGGAGGCGCTGGATGTGCTGCTGGGAGGGCACGCATGAGCGAGAGTGCGATTGCCCTGACAGAGACCAAGAAGCCACGTCTCAACCCGGCGTGGGTGGTTCTGGGCCTCGCGCTCTGCCTCATCCTTGCGCGGCCCTATTTGCCTGAGGGGTTGATGCGCCCTGCTGAATTTCTGATTCTGCCCTTGGCGGATTGGATCAATGCGCTCTTCACGTGGCTGCGCGATGATCTGGGGCTGATCCATGTGACCCGCGCCTTTGCCGCTGGCATCGAATGGCTACTCGATGTGACGGCCAATATTCTCTACGGCAAGAACCGCTGGCCGCGGATCGGCCCGCTGCCATGGATCGTGGTGGCGCTGAGTGCGGGGTGTCTGGGCTATTGGCTGGGCGGGCTGCGATTGGCGCTGTTGGCTGGGGGCACGTTTGTCTGGATCGCGTTGATGGGGCAATGGACATGGGCGATGGAGACCCTGTCGGTGATCGTGGTGGCGGCACCTTTTTCGGTGCTGCTGGGGCTGGTGATGGGCGTGGCGACGTGGCGCTGGCGCTGGGTGGATGCGGTAATGAAACCGCTGCTCAACATCGCGCAATCGCTGCCGCATTTCGCCTATATGATTCCGGTGGTGGTGTTCATTGGCGTGGGCCCCAAGGCGGGGGCGATTGTCACGATCATCTTCTCGGTGCCGCCGATGATCCGCATGACGCTACTCGGGCTGCGCAAGGTGCCGCCCGAGGTGATCGAGAGCGGCAAGATGTGCGGCAGCACCGGTTGGCAGTTGATGACGCGGGTGCGTATCCCCACGGCGCGGACCGAGATTCTGGTGGGGGTCAATCAGGTCATCATGCAATGTCTGGCGATGGTGGTGCTGGCCAGCTTCATCGGCATGCCGGGGTTGGGGCAGAAGCTGTTGCAGCTTTTGCAGGCGCTCAAGATCGGGCGGTCGATCGAGATTGGCATCACGATCGTTCTGTTGGCGGTGGCGCTGGATCGCTGTTCCAAGGCCTGGGTCGCGTTGCAACCGGTGCATCACGAACCGGGGCTGGGATGGGTCGCGCGGCACCGGGTGCTGAGCATTTGGGCCGCGTTGATGATCGCGGGCTTTGCCCTGTCGGCGGTGGTGCCGTTCTTTGCCGAAGTGGCGCGGGGGCAATCGCTGTCGGTGGCGGACCCGCTCGATGCGATGATGTCTTGGGTGATCGTGACACTTGATCCGGTCACGCAATGGCTGCGGTGGTTTTTGATCACTTGGGTTCTCATTCCGGTGCGCGATGCGCTCTTGTGGTTGCCCTATACGGCGGTGCTGGCCTTGGTTGTGGCGGCGGGGCTGGCGGTGGGCGGTTGGCGGTCGGCGCTGATCTGTCTGGGCTTTATCGGCTATATCGCGATCACCGGCTGGTGGGATCGGGCGATGATCACGGTTTACACCGTTCTGGTGGCGGTGACGGTGGCGACGAGTTTCGGCTTTCCTCTGGGGATTTGGGCCGCGCGGCACGAGGCGCGGGCCAAGCGGGTGCTGTTGCTCTGTGACACGCTCCAGACCTTTCCCAGCTTCATCTACCTTATTCCGGTGATCATGCTCTTTGGCGTCAATGACGTGGCGGTGGTGGGGGCGGTGGTGCTCTTTGCCGCCGTGCCACTGATCCGCTACACCATCGAGGGGCTGCGTGGCGTGCCCGAGGCGGTGATCGAGGCGGCGGATATGTCGGGGGCGACCCGAGGTCAGAGCCTGTGGCATGTGCGCCTGCCCTTGGCCCTGCCCACAATCATGGTGGGGATCAATCAATCGCTGATGTTCTCGCTCTTCATGGTGATCATCGCGGCCTTTATCGGCACGCAGGATCTGGGGCAGGAAATGCAGCGCGCGCTGAGTTCCACCGATGTGGGCAAGGGCCTTGTGCTGGGGTTTGCCGTGGCCTTTATCGGGCTGGCGGCGGATCATCTGATCAACAAGATGGCTGAGGGGCGACGCCGCGCGCTGGGTCTCTGACCAGGCAGGCGGCGCGACCTCGCGCATAGTGCCGATGGGGCGCGCGGCGGGGCTTGACCTTGGGGCGCGCAGCGGAAACAAGCTGCGCAGAGTCGGATTCCCCGGGCCTTTGGGGGGTCCTGTCGCTATGCTTGGCGTGACCGCCCCTCTGCTGGTCTCCTGAAAGGAGAAGTCCATGAAGTTCCACTTTCCCATTGTCATCATCGACGAAGATTTCCGGTCCGAGAATTCTTCGGGGCTTGGCATCCGTGCCATGGCCAAGGCTATGGAGGATGAGGGATTCGAGGTTCTGGGCGTCACGAGCTATGGGGATTTGTCGCAATTCGCGCAGCAGCAATCGCGCGCCAGTGCCTTTGTTCTGTCGATTGATGACGAAGAGTTCAGCCCCGGTCCCGATATTGATCCGGTGATCACCAACCTGCGCAATTTCGTGCAGGAGGTGCGGCGCAAGAATGCCGATGTGCCGATCTATGTTTACGGCGAGACCAAGACCAGCCGCCATCTGCCCAATGATATCCTGCGGGAATTGCACGGCTTTATCCACATGTTCGAGGATACGCCCGAATTCGTCGCGCGCCATATCATCCGCGAGGCCAAGATCTATCTTGAAGGGATTCAGCCGCCCTTTTTCAAGGCGCTGCTGGATTATGCCGAGGACGGGTCATACTCTTGGCATTGTCCGGGACATTCGGGGGGCGTGGCCTTTCTCAAAAGTCCGATTGGCCAGATGTATCACCAGTTTTACGGCGAGAACATGCTGCGCGCCGATGTGTGCAATTCGGTCGAGGAGCTGGGGCAGCTTTTGGACCACGATGGCGCGATTGGCGCATCCGAGCGCAATGCGGCGCGGATTTTCAACGCCGATCACTGTTTTTTCGTGACCAACGGCACCAGCACCAGCAACAAGATGGTCTGGCATTACACGGTCGCCCCCGGCGATGTGGTGGTGGTGGACCGCAATTGTCATAAGTCGATCCTGCACAGCATCATCATGACCGGGGCAATCCCGGTGTTCCTGCGGCCTACGCGCAACAATTTCGGCATCATCGGGCCGATTCCGCGCGGCGAGTTCGAGATTGATGCGATCAAGGCCAAGATCCGCGCCAATCCGCTGTTGGCGGGGGTCGATCCCGATACGGTCAAGCCGCGTATCCTGACGCTGACGCAATCGACCTATGACGGGGTGCTCTACAATACCGAGGTGATCAAGGACCTGCTCGACGGGTATGTCGAAAATCTGCATTTTGACGAGGCTTGGCTTCCGCATGCCAGTTTCCACCCGTTTTACAGCAGTTTTCACGCGATGGGCCGGTCGCGGGAACGGCCGCTGCATTCCGTGACTTATGTCACCCAGTCGATTCACAAGTTGCTCGCGGGGATCAGTCAGGCCAGTCATGTGCTGGTGCAGGACAGCCAGACGACCAAGCTCGACCGGCACCTCTTTAACGAGGCATATCTCATGCACACCAGCACCAGCCCGCAATACAGCATCATCGCGAGTTGCGATGTGGCTGCCGCGATGATGGAGCCGCCTGCGGGCACGGCATTGGTCGAGGAGAGCATCGCCGAAGCGCTGGATTTCCGGCGGGCGATGCAAAAGGTCGATGCCGAGTTTGGCGATGACGATTGGTGGTTCCAGGTCTGGGGGCCGGATGTTCTGGACGAGGAAGGGATCGGCGAGGCCAAGGACTGGGTGCTCAAGCGCACCGATGCGCATGGCGTGCAGGCATCGGATGGTGAGGAATCCTGGCATGATTTCGGCGAGATGGCGCCGGGGTTCAACATGCTCGATCCGATCAAGGCGACGATCATCACGCCCGGTCTCAATCTGGATGGGCGGTTCGAGCAGTCGGGGATTCCCGCCTCGATCGTCACGAAATATCTGGCCGAGCATGGGGTCGTGGTCGAGAAAACCGGGCTCTACAGTTTCTTCATCATGTTCACCATTGGCATCACCAAGGGCCGGTGGAACACGCTCTTGACCGCGCTGCAGCAGTTCAAGGACGATTACGACAAGAACCAGCCGATGTGGCGGGCGATGCCGGAGTTTTGTGCCAAGCAGCCGCGCTATGAGGGGATGGGGCTTCGGGATCTGTGCCAGCATGTGCATACGCTCTATGCGAAATACGATGTGGCGATCCTGTCGACGGAAATGTATCTGAGCGATCTCACCCCGGCGATGACACCGAGCGAGGCCTTTTCCCATATCGCGCGGCGCACCACCGAACGGGTCGCCATCGACGATCTGGAAGGCCGCGTGACGACCAGCCTTGTGACGCCCTATCCGCCGGGTATTCCGCTCTTGATCCCCGGTGAGGTGTTCAACAAGACCATCGTGCAATATCTGCGTTTCAACCGTGAATTCGCCCGCGAATGCCCCGGTTTCGAGACGGACATTCACGGGCTGGTGCACGAGTTGGGCGAGGATGGCGTGATGCGCTATTTCGCGGATTGTGTGGCCGCCTGAGGTGCGGCGTCACACGCTCTCGAGATAGGCGTCATACTCAAAATCGGTCACGTAGCGCGTGAAGCGTTTGAGTTCCTGCATCTTGCATTCCACCAGCATGGTTTGCAGGCGTCTGGAAAAGATGTCCTGCACATGCCGGCCCCTGCGAAAGGCCTGAATGGCGGTTGCCCAGTCGAGCGGCAGGTGGTCGAGTTTCTGGCTATAGGCGTCGCCGTCGATGGGCGCGCAAGGCTCCATCCCTTGTTCGATGCCGATGAGCGCGCCGCCCAGAATGCTGCCCAGCACGAGATACGGGTTGGCATCGGCGCCCGCGACGCGGTGCTCGATCCGCCGTGCCTTGTGGCTGCCGCCGGGGATGCGGATTGCGGCGGTGCGGTTTTCATAGCCCCAAGAGATGCCAGTGGGCGCGTGCGTGCCGGGCAGAAGGCGGCGATAGGAATTCTGGTGGGGCGCGAAGGTGAGGGTGTTTTCGTGCATGGTTTCCAGCAGGCCGCCTACGGCGTTGAGGAGGAGCGGCGTGCCCTTGTCGCCGCCATCGTCAAAGAGGTTGACGCCGTTTTCGTCCACAAGGCTGAAATGCACGTGAAAGCCGCTGCCCGAGCGGTCGCCGTAGGGTTTGGCCATGAAGGTGGCGGCCATGCCGTGTTTGCGCGCGATGCCGCGCACGAGGCGTTTGAAGAGGACGGCATCATCGGCGGCCTGCAGCGGATCGGCGACATGGACCATGTTGATCTCGAACTGGCCTGCGCCGTTTTCGGAAATGGCGGCATCGGCGGGGATGCCCTGTTCGTGGCAGGCGTCGTAGACGTCGTTGAGGAATTCGTCGAAATGTTCCAGCTCATCCAGTGAGAGCGCGCCGTCAGAGTCGAGCCGCTTGCCGGTGACAGGCGAGCAGGGCGGGCGTGGTTGCGCCTCGCGCGGGTCGCAGAGGTAGAATTCGAGTTCGGTGGCCACCACGGGGGTGAGGCCGCGCGCCTTGTAGCGCTGCACGATATTGGAGAGCGCATGGCGCGGATCGCCGGGAAAGGGCGTGCCATCCTCGGTGTGCATCCAGAACATCACCAGCGCCGAGGGACGGCTGGTCCAGTTCACCATGACGATGGGGCGCCCGGTATGTTCGCAGATGCCATCCGAGTCGCCGGTTTCGAACACCAGTTCGTTGTTCTCGATATCCTCGCCCCAGATATCCACGCTGAGCACCGAGAGCGGTAGGCGCAGGCCGTCGTCCATGATCGACTTGGCCTTTTCAATCGGCAGGCGTTTGCCGCGCATCGCGCCGTTGAGATCGCAGACACAGGCAAAGACGGATTCGATCTCGGGCCGGTCCTGAAGCCATTGGCGGATATTGGTCGTGGTCATTTTCGGTCTCTTTCTGGCGTCCTGGACGGGGCCGGGCCGCCGTCCTCTGGCCTTACCTTGTCGCTTCGTCGCGGGGCTGGGTAGCGAAATATGCGTGTGCACGCGAAAATGGTGGCGGTTTGCGCCGTTTACGTCCTCTTTTCCCCGGCGGGCGGATGGTCTACTCCTCGGTCCTGATCTCGGCGAAGGGCCAAGCATGAAACCTGTCCGCCTGCTTACTGGTATTCTCACGGTTGGCGGCTGGACCTTGATCAGCCGCATCTTGGGGTTTGTGCGCGATGTGCTGATCGCGAGCTATATCGGTCCCGGTGCTGTGATGGATGCCTTCGTCGCGGCGTTTCGTCTGCCCGACATGTTCCGCCGTTTCTTTGCCGAAGGGGCGTTGAACGCGGCCTTTGTGCCGATGTTTTCCAAGCGGCGGGAGGCGGGGGATAACCCGCTCGGGTTTGCCGCGCAGGCCTGTTCCGGCCTTGGTTTCTTGCTGTTGGGGCTGACAGGGCTGGGCATGGTGGCGATGCCCGCGCTGGTCTGGGTGACGGCGGGGGGGTTTGCCGGCGATGTGCGCTTTGATCTGACGGTTGAATTCGGGCGGATCGTGTTCCCTTATATCTTGTTCATCTCGTTGGCGGGGCTGTTTTCCGGGATGCTCAATGCGGTGGACCGTTTTGCCGCCGCCGCCGCCGCGCCGGTGCTGTTGAACCTCTTGCTGATTGGGGCGATGAGCTATGCGGCCCGGAGCGGCGGAATGGTGGTGCAGGCGCTGGTCTGGACCATTCCGGTGGCCGGGGGCGCGCAACTGGCGCTGGTTTGGTATGCGGCGCGGCGGGCGGGGTTGCATCTGCCGCTGGTGCGGCCACGCTGGACGCCTGAGATGGCGCAACTCGTGCGCATCGCAGTTCCGGCGGCATTGGCGGGCGGGGTGGTGCAGATCAACCTTGTGGTCGGGCAGTTGGTGGCCTCGAACACGGAAAAGGCAGTGAGTTGGCTCTATGCTGCGGACCGGCTCTATCAACTGCCCTTGGGGGTTGTGGGGATTGCGGTGGGCATCGTGCTTCTCCCTGATCTGTCGCGGCGGCTGAAGGCGCAGGATGATGCGGGCGCGCGCATGGCCCTGTCGCGGGCGGGCGAGATTGCGCTGGCGCTGACCATTCCCTGTGCCGTGGCGTTGGTCGTGATCCCCATTCAGCTTGTGTCGGTGCTGTTCGAGCGTGGGGCGTTCGGCGTGGATGACAGTGCGGCGACCGCGCTTGCGGTGGCGATTTATGGGTTGGGCCTGCCGGCGTTCGTGTTGCAAAAGATCCTGCAACCGGTGTTTTTCGCGCGGGAGGATACGCGCAGCCCGTTCCGCTATGCGGTCTGGGCGATGGTTGTGAATGCGGTTCTGGCGGTGGGGTTGGCGATGCTGATCGGCTGGATCGCGGCGGCGATTGCCACGACGGTGGCGGCGTGGATCATGGTGGTGCAACTTGCGCGCGGGGCGCGGCAGTTTGGGGATGTGGCGCGGTTTGACGCACAGTTCCAGCGGCGGTTGTGGCGGATCTGTGTGGCGTCAATGTTGATGGGGGCCGTGCTCTGGGGTGTGGGGGCGGTGATGGGGCCGCTCTTTGGCATGGGCGGCGTGCGTTGGCTGGCGCTGTTGCTGCTCATCGCGGTGGGCACGCTGGCCTATGCGCTTTTTGGGCAGGTGCTGGGGGCGTTTCGGATGCAGGAAATCCGGGGGAGGTTGAGGCGGTAGAGGGTCGTCTTTTTTCGCGGAATCAAGGTGCCGTAGGCACCGCCGCGCGGCGCCCGACCGCCCCCCGGGCGGGCGCCATTGCAACGTAGCAACCTATTGAGAGCGCGGAATATTTTGCAGATATAAATTGCCCATCATTTCTGTTGGAGCGCCCTCCCGCGGTCGGGCCCCGCGCGGCTCAGCGCTAGAGGCCGAACGCACCTTACCTGAGCGCCACCACCGCAATCACCGAGAGCGTGATGAGCGCGATGCCCCAGCCTTCGCGCCGGGTAATCCGCTCGCCAAAGAAGAGCACCGAGGCGAAGAGCGAAAAGATCACCTCGACCTGTCCCACCGCAAAGACCATCGCCGCGTTTTGCAGGGTGAAGGCGGTGAACCAGCACAGACTGCCCGCCATGCCGGTCAAGCCCATCCAGACCGCCGTGCGCCGGGCTGCGATGACGCGCCCGACCTGTCCGGGTTCGCGCCAGATAAGCCAGAGCGTGAGGGCCACGGCCTGCATCACCGTCACCATCATCAGCGAGAGACCGGCGCGCAGGAGTGGGTCCGCACTGGCAATCTCCAGCGTGGCACCGCGATAGCCCACGGCCGAGACCGCAAAGAACGCCCCCGAGGCGAGCCCAAGTGCTGCCGCGCGATTGCCAAAGCGCCGCCACCAGCGGCCTTCAAATCCCGGTGTCTCGGACAGGATCAGCACGCCGATCAGCCCCAAGAGGATCGCGCCAAGGCCCAGCCACGTGATGCGGTCGCCAAGGATGATGAGGCCGACGAGGGCGGTTTGCACCACTTCGGTTTTCTTGAAGGTGATGCCCACCGCGAAATTACGCTCGGCGAAAAGGGCCACCACGCACCATGTCGCGAGTATTTGCGCGAGGCCACCCGCCACGGCATAGGCCCAGAAGAGCGGCGGGTAGCCCGGCCAAGCGGCACCCGTCACGGCCAGATAGGCCAGGGACAGTGCCACCACGAAAGGGGCGGAGTAAAAGAACCGCGCCAGCGTCGCGCCGCCTGCACTGAGCGCGCCCATGCTCAGATGCTTTTGCAGCATGAAGCGCAGCGTTTGAAACGCTGCCGCTGCAATCGAGAGAAAGATCCAAGGCTCCATGCCTGTCACGCGCCGCGCGTGGGCGCGGGCACGTCAGCCGCCAAACTGGCCCTCATAGACCGGTTCCAGCGTCGGCGTGTCAAAGAGCGACGACACGCTGGTGCCGTTCCAGATGTTGAGGATGGCTTGGGCAAAGACCGGGGCTGTCGGGATGATGCGGATATTGGGCGTTGCGCGCACCGCCTCGGTGGGCAGGATCGTGTCGGTGATGACCATGGATTTGAGCACCGATTTTGTGATCCGCTCGACCGCCGGGCCGGACATGACACCGTGGGTGGTATAGGCATGCACCTCGCGCGCGCCATTTTCCAAGAGCACCTCGGCGGCCTTGCACATGGTGCCGGCGGTGTCGCACATGTCATCGACGATGATGCAGATCTTGTCGGTCACATCGCCGATCACGGTCATTTCCGCCACTTCGCCCGCCTTTTCGCGGCGTTTGTCCACGATCGACAGCGGCGCGGTGATGCGCTTGGCCAATTCACGCGCCCGCGCCACGCCGCCGACATCGGGCGAGACCACCATCACATCCTGCATCCGGCCCTTGAACTGGGTCATGATGTCGAGGGCAAAGATCGGAGAGGCGTAGAGGTTATCGACCGGAATGTCGAAAAAGCCCTGAATCTGCGCGGCATGCAGGTCCATGGTCAGCACCCGCTCAACCCCCGCCTCGACGATCATGTTGGCGACGAGTTTCGCGGAAATCGGCGTGCGCGCCTTGGAGCGGCGATCCTGACGGGCATAGCCGAAATAGGGGATCACGGCGGTGATGCGCGCCGCAGACGACCGGCGCAGCGCGTCGGCCATGATCAGAAGTTCCATGAGATTGTCATTGGCCGGGTTCGAGGTGGGCTGGATGATGAACATATCCTCGCCGCGCACATTCTCGTAGACCTCGACAAAGATTTCCTGATCGTTGAAGCGTTCGACCCGTGCGTCGACCAGCCCCACGTTGACGCCGCGATGCATCGACATGCGCCGGGCAATCGCCGTGGCAAGCGGCATGTTGGCATTGCCCGAAATGAGCTTGGGTTGCGATGTGGCTGGCATGATGGGGTCCCCGGCTGTGCTATATGACAGATTCGTGATGTTGACACCGCTTAGCATGTGGTCATGCTCAGGCAAAGCGATGCAACAAGGGAACGCGCCGAAATGGCTCATATCGACTATTATTTCTCGACCCTCTCGCCTTACGCCTATCTCGCGGGGGCGGGGCTCGAGGAGAGTGCGGCACGTCATGGTGCCAGCATCACCTACAAACCGCTCGATATCATGGCGCTGTTTGCGCGCACGGGGGGCACGGCCCCTGCGGACCGGCATCCCGCCCGCACCGCCTATCGCAATCAGGAATTGCCGCGTCAGGCCAAGCGGCGCGGCATGGCGCTGACGCTCAAGCCTGCGTTCTGGCCCACCAATCCTGCGCCCTCGTCCTACGCCATCATCGCCGCGCAGGCGGCGGGGGGTGGTGATCTGGGGGGGCTTGTGCAATCCATCCTGCGCGCCTGCTGGGCCGAAGAGCGCAATATCGCCGAGGATGAGGTGATCCGCGATTGTCTGAGCCGCGCCGGATTTGATCCGGCCTTGGCCGACAAGGGGCTCTTGAGCGGGGCGGAAACCTATGCCGCCAATCTCGAAGAGGCGGTGGCGGCGGGCGTCTTCGGCGCGCCCTTCTATGTGGTGGACAGCGGCCAGAGCTTCTGGGGTCAGGATCGGCTCGAGGATCTCGACCTGCATCTGGCGGGCAAGCTCTGATCCCATGCCAGCGGGGCTGAGGGGCGGATTTCCGACCCATTGGACAGAGCTGGGCGCTGGCCCGCGCCGCGCTTTGGCGATCCATTGCTCTCTGTCGCATAGCGGCAGTTGGGGGCCCTTGGCGCGCGAGGTGAGTGGCGCGCTGCGGCTGACGGCGTTTGATTTGCCGGGGCATGGGCAGAGCGGGGCTTGGTCCGGCGCGGGCGATATTCAGGCGGTCAGCACTGCGATGGCCGCCGATTTTCTCAACGCGCCCACCGATATCATCGGCCATTCCTT
>NZ_JAGPVV010000233.1 GCF_018066915.1 Roseovarius sp. | reverse complement strand
AGCCTGAGCCTGAGCCTGAGCCTGAGCCTGAGCCTGAGCCTGAGCCTGAGCCTGAGCCTGAGCCTGAGCCTGAGCCGATTGCACCGGTCCTTGCCGAGGCAGACCCCATTCCCGCGCCTGCGCCGCTGCTCTGGCCTGCGCTGCGCCGGGTCGTGCTTGACCCCAAGCATCTGGCCAAGCACCGGCTCATTTCCGCCACGCGCGAGGACCCCGCGCATGTGGCCTTTGACGTGCTGCGCACCAAGCTTTTGGCGGCGCTGCGCACCCATGGCTGGCACCGGGTGGCGATCACCTCGCCCACGCCCGATTGCGGCAAATCCTTTGTTGCGGCAAATCTCGCGATCAGCCTGTCACGGCAATCGAGCGTGCGCACCGTGCTGATGGACATGGATCTGCGCCGCCCCTCTCTGGCGCATACTCTGGGCCAGCCTGACCCCGGTCGCATGGCCGGGTTTCTGAGCGGTGACATCCCGCTCCAGCGGTTCCTGACCTGTCCCGAGGAGAATGCGCTCAATATTGGTCAGACCTTGGCCATGGGCCTCAACGACCGGGCAGAGCCTTATGCTGCCGAAATCCTGCACGCGCCGGAAACCGGCGAAGTGTTGCAGGACCTGTATCGCCGCCTTGCCCCGGATGTGGTGATTTTCGATATGCCGCCCGCGCTCTATTACGACGATGTGTTGGGGTTCCGCCCGCAATTCGACGGCGTGCTGATCGTGGTGGGCGGTGGGCGCACGACCGCCCAGCATATCCGCGACGTCAAGGCGCGGTTCGGCACCGATACGCCGCTCTTGGGGGTGGTGATGAACCGGGCCGAGGGCGAGAGCATCGCCAAATACGGATACTGACGCGGGTCGCTTGACGCGCGCGTTATCCGCCCCCTTGCGGATGGGCGCGGGCATAGACCTCCATCAGTCGTGCGGTATCGACGCCCGTATAGGCCTGCGTGGTCGAGAGCGAGGCATGGCCCAGAAGCTCCTGAATGGCGCGCAGGTCGCCGCCTGCGTTCAAGAGATGCGTGGCAAAGCTGTGGCGCATGGCATGTGGCGTTGCCGTCGCAGGCAAGCCAAGCTGCGCGCGGGCCTGTTCCATCACCTTTTGGATCAGGCGCGGGCTGAGCGCGCCGCCACGTGCCCCCAAGAAAAGCGGACCGTTGCGGGGGATGTCATAGGGGCAAAGGCGGGCATAATGTGCCACCGCCGCGCGGGCAGGGTCGATCACCGGCACCAGCCGTTCTTTGCCGCCCTTGCCGATGATGCGCAGCACTGGACCAAGCGGCAGGTCGGCCCCGGTCAGGCTGAGCGCCTCGGATATGCGCAGGCCGCAGCCATAGAGCAGGGTCACAACCGCCTGATCCCGAGCGGCGATCCATGGCGTGAGGCTCTGCGCATCGAGCGTGTCGATCATCTCTGATGCCGCCTCGGGCGAGAGGGGGCGGGGCAGTTTGCGCTGGAACTTCGGTGAGCGGGTCGAGAGGACCGCCGTGGGCTCAAACCCCTCGCGCTCGGACAGCCAGCGGTAGAAACTCTTGACCGCCGAGAGCTTGCGCGCAAGTGACCGGGGGCCAACATCGCCGCCTCGGGTATGGGCCATCCACGCGCGCATATCGGAGGTGGTGATGCGAGACAGAGCGCCCAAGCCTTGTGTCTCGCCGTGATGCTGCGTCATGAAGCGGAGGAAATCACCGACATCGCGGGCGTAGGCGTCAATCGTATTGGCGGCGGCCCCCTTGAGCGCCTTTTGTGTGGCCAGCCACGCCGACAGGGCGTCGCGGGCGGCCTGCGAAATCATGACAGCCAGCGGCGCATGGTGCGCTCAAAGACTCCCGCGAAAAAGGCCAATAAATCAGTGCCCTGCTGCGGGCTGAACTGATGCGGGTCTTCGGCCCCCATGGCCAGCATGCCGGGCAGGCGGTCCGCGCCGAAATCGAGCAAAAGACACGCCTCAGAGCGCAGATAGGGCGCTTCGCGGCCATAGACGCGCATGTCGCCCTCGTCGATCTGACGCAGGGTGACTTGGCGGGCGGGCACGTCGCGGTTGCCGATGAGATAGGATTTGATGAAACCGGGTTCCGCAACCGAGAGCACATCGCCCAAGCGGCGCACGGCCGGATCGCTATCGTTCTGCACCGATTCAAGCACAAGGCGCACAGCGTCCACCCGCAGGATATGGGCCACTTCGCCACCGAGATCCCGCAGGAAAGTCTCAAATTCGATGGGATCGAGCATGCGCAGAATGGCGCGATGCACTTGATTGGTGCCCGCAAGGTTTTCATAGGCCGCCGCGATCACCGAGCGATGCGTGTCCTCAAGCCGGTCCAGACGCGCCTCGAGCCGGTCCATGGCGATGCCGCGCAGGTCCACGATATTGCCGCCCATCGCCCGCTCGTTGGCGGCGATCAGGGCGCGCATCAGGTCTTGATCCTCGAGGATCAGATCAGGTTGCGCGATGATATGTTCGCGCAGCGCATCGTTCATTTCAGGCTTGCTGCTCATTCCGACCTCTTTCGGGTTTGCGGCACCTTAGCAGATGCAAAAATATTATGCCGCAAGAAAATGCAGCAGCGCGGGTCAGCGGATCGGCTGGGCGGTATAGAGCACCTGACCGCGCGGCAGCCGCAGAGGGCTGCGTGCCGCCTGCCAACTGGTCATCCGCGCCATGTGGTCCACATCCTCGGGCAGAATGTGATAGGGTGGGCGGATGTCATGGGTGACAACGCCGTCGGGCTGGCGATAGGCGGTGGCGGCCTGTGCCGCGTCGGGGACAAGGAAGACGGTGAAGAAAAACGTCTCGATCCGGTCAAAGCGGCGCAGGTTGGTCAAAGCGCGGCGCAAATGCGCCATAGGCAAATGCGGGAATACTGCAAAGGCGATGGCATGGGTGATGCACCCCGGCACGCCGGGATAGTCAAACCGCGCATCCTCGATCAGGTGATCGGGGCTGAGGTGTGATGGCTCTGTCAGCTCCGCCGCATGGCCTGCCAGCAAGAGCGCGCGCGAGGCATCGGTGGCCCAGTAATGCCCCGGCTCGAGATAAGGCACCGCCTTGCACCCAAGACGCAGCGAGCCTGCGCCGATATCCAGCAGGTGATGGTGCGGCATCAGGCCCGCATCGCGCAAAAGGGCCATCTGCACCCGGCCGGTTTCCTCCCACCGCCCGCCCACAACGTCGCGGTGCCGCCCTGCGGCAATCGCTTCGGCGTGAAAGCCGTCGACGTCATAGGGGTTCTGCGGGGTCTTCATCGTGGCAGGGCCGGGCCGCGCCGCGCCCACAAGGGTGATGGTGAAGCCATCCCGACCACGAGCGCCGTCCCGACGATGAGGCCGCGCGCGCCCCTGACAAGCTGTTGCATCTGTTTCACCCTGAATTGGCAAGGGTGCAGTCTTGCGAATGCCCCGCTTTTGATCCGGTATTCCCGTGGGATACCTGCGGTGAGGCTATGCAAACCGCTCTGCCGTGGCAAGGCTGTTACCGGCAGAGATCAAGCGTTGCCATGGCGCGCAGCATCGGGCCCAGCACGGCGCGCAGGCGTGTGGCGCGGTCCGGTGCATAGTCCCAAGGGGGCGTTTCCTGCATATAGGTGGCTTGCGCCAATTCCATCTGGATGGCGTGCAGCCCCTCTTGCGGGCGGCCATAGTGCCGGGTGGTCCAGCCGCCGCGAAACCGTCCGTTGGTGACGGTGCTATAGCCGCTTGCCGCGCGGCAATGACGCTCTGTCAGGGAGGCCAAGGCAGGGGCGCAGGTGGCCCCGTCATTGGTGCCGATGTTGAAATCCGGCAGCCGTCCCGCAAATAGGAACGGGATTTCCGAGCGGATCGAGTGGCAATCATAAAGGATGGCAAAGCCGTGGCGGGCGCGCACCCGGTCCAACTCGGCGCTGAGTGCGGCGTGATAGGGGGCGTGGTAGCGCGCAAGCCGCTCTATCGCGTCGGCCTCGGTCGGGGGCGTCGTCCAGAGCGGCGCGCCGTCGAAATCCGTGAGCGGCACCAGCGTGGTGGTGTTCTGGCCAGGATAGAGGCTGGCCCCCGAGGGGTCGCGATTGGCGTCGATGACATAGCGGTGAAACCGTGCCGCAACCACGCTTGCCCCCGGCACAAGACCCTCATAGAGCCGGTCAATATGCCAATCTGTATCGCTGAGCCCGCGCCCGGTGTCGTTGAGTTGCGCGGCAATTTCGGGCGGCAGGTCGGTGCCTGCATGGGGCATGGCCAGCACAAGCGGGCTCTCGCCCGACTGGACCGAGACAACGCTGTCGGCGGCGGCGTCCTGCACTTGCGTCTTTCCTTTCGAAACGGGGCGTGGCAATAATATGCTTATACATAATAATCGAGTCAAGGCGATGAGAGCGATGCAAGGGACACTCTGGGCGCGGCAGGCGCTCTTGCCGGACGGTTGGGCAAAAGACGTCTGTGTCACGCTGGATGCGGAGGGGCGCATTGCCACGGTGACGCCCGATACTGCGCCGCAGGGGCAGCGGTTGGACACGCTCTTGCCTGCGCCGGTCAACCTCCATTCCCATGCCTTTCAACGCGCCATGGCCGGGATGACCGAGGCACGCGGCCCTGATCCGCGCGACACGTTCTGGACATGGCGGCGGCTGATGTTCCGGTTTCTCGAGCATCTGACGCCGGACCACGCCCGCGCGATTGCCGCCATGGTGCAGATGGAAATGCTCGAGGCCGGGTATGCCGCGATTGCAGAGTTCCATTACCTGCATCACCAGCCCGACGGCACGCCTTATGACGATCTGGCGGAAATGGCGCAGGGGCATTGCGCGGCGGCGGAAGAGACCGGTATCGGTCTCACGCTCCTGCCGGTGCTCTATCGCTATGGCGGGCTTGACCGGCGCGCATTGGCGCCGGGGCAGCGGCGGTTCGGCAATGGCCCGGACCGCTTTGCCGCGCTCTTTGATGCCTCCGCCAAGGCGATTGCCGCCTTGCGCGCCGATAGCGGTATCGGGGTCGCGCCCCATTCCCTGCGCGCGGTGCAGCCCGAGGATCTGGCGTTTTGCGCAGACCTCGCAGGCGACCGAGTGATCCATATGCACCTCGCGGAGCAAGAGGAGGAGGTGGTCGAGGTCGAGGCAGCGCTTGGCGCGCGGCCTGTGACATGGCTCTTGGACAATGCACCGGTGTCCGAGCGGTGGTGCCTGATCCATTGCACGCAGATGACCCCGCAGGAGACGACAGGCTTGGCGCAGAGCGGTGCTGTTGCGGGTCTCTGCCCCATCACCGAGGCCAGTCTGGGCGACGGGATCTTCGACGGGGCGCGCTATCTGACGCAAGGCGGACGCTTTGGCGTGGGCAGCGATTCAAATATCCGCATTTCCTTGGTCGAGGAATTGCGCGGCTTTGAATATTCGCAGCGCCTGCGGGACCGCGCGAGGGCGGTTCTGGCCACCCCCACACGGTCAACGGGCCGGGTTCTCTGGGACGGGGCCGTGGCCGGGGGCGCGCAGGCAGCAGGGCGCGCCAGCGGCGCAATTGCACCGGGGCTGTGGGCCGATCTGGTGGCACTCGACGCGCAGCAACCCGATCTGGCGGGGCGCGTGGGCGATATGACCCTCGATACGCTCGTCTTTGCCGGGGATCACCGCGCCATTCGCGATGTCTGGTCAGCGGGGCGGCATGTGGTCCGCGCGGGGGCGCACGTCAATCGAGCGGCGATTGTCGCGCGGTTTGCGGCGGTTCAGCGGCAGTTGCAGGCGCTGATGTGAGCAATCACGTCGACTGAGGCACGTGAAAGGGCGTCTTGACGCCGCACTCTTGCGATTGCCCGCCTTGGTCCCGGCGTGTTAGCGTGCCAGAAATAAAGGCAGGCAGCCCCCGGGACATGAAAAAGACGGCACTGACCAGATATCAGCGGCTTGAGGCGGCGGGCCTTTGGCGGGCCAATCCCGATGCGCAGCGGGTGGACGTGATCGTATCCGTGGGCGAGGCGACGCTGACCATCACCGATCTGCGCGAGCGGGTGCTGGCGCATTGGTCGATTGCGGCGGTGGCGCGGGCCAATCCGGGGCAGAGTCCGGCAATCTATCACCCCGATGGCGATCCCGGCGAGACGCTGGAATTGACCGAGGACGAGGCCGAGATGATCGCGGCCATCGAGACGCTGCGCGGCGCTGTTGCGCGGCAGCGGCCACGACCGGGACGGCTGAGGCTGGTGGGGGTGCTGGCAAGTGCGGCGGCGGTCGCGGGATTGGTGCTGTTCTGGTTGCCGGGGGCCGCCCGCGACCATGCCTTGACCGTGGTGCCGATGGTCAAGCGGGTTGAAATCGGACAGGCGCTGCTGGGGCATCTGCAACGGGTGACGGGTCCGGTCTGCGATGGTCCGGGCGGAGAGGCTGCCTTGGCTCAACTGGCGCGGCGTTTGCCGCCCCGACGGGGCGTGGCGCGGTTCTTGATGGTGCGCGGCGGCATCGAGGGGGCGTTGCGGGTGCCGGGGGGCGTGGTTCTGATCAATGCCGATCTGGTTGAGGACCATAGCGAACCAGACGTGGTGGCTGGCCATATCATCGCCGCGCATTTGCGCGCCGAGGCGCATGATCCCTTGGCGCGGATTCTCGAGGAGGGCGGGCTGTCTGCATCGTTGCGGCTGTTGGCGACGGGTGTTCTTCCGGATGACCTCTTGCGCGCACATGCCGAGCAGTTGATGTCCGCGCCACCCGAGCCTGTCGCCCCCGAGGCGATGCTGGCGGGCTTTGCGCATTGGCAGGTGCGCGCGCGCCCCTATGCCTATGCCGAGGACATCACCGGAGAGTCCACCGTCGCGCTGATCGAGGCGGACCCCTTTGCCGGCACCGCGCCGCCGCCGCCCCTGCTCAGCGATTCCGATTGGCTGCGCCTGCAGGAGATTTGCGGCGGCTGATTACGCGGTCACGGTGTAGGGCGTATCGAACCAGTGTTCTTCAAGATTGTCACCCGGTCCGATCCGGTCCAGCACGGCAAAGAGACCGGGTGTGGACAGTGGCGTCAGAACCCCGTGCCATGTGCCGCGATGCAGGTTGATCGCCTGTCCCGGCGCGGTCAGGAACGCCTGCGGTGATCCGGGAACGCCCCCCGCATCCGGCGCGACGATCACCAGAAAAGCGGCCATGGTCATCGGGACAAACGCCTGACTGCCGTCGGGGTGACGCTCCATCATCTCGAGGCGGTAGGGCAGGCGGCGGGGCTCGGCGTCAAAGAGGCTGAGGCCCGCACGCCCATCGCCGAAATCAAGCCGCGCGCGGTCGTGGAACCGCCCGCAGAGCCCTTGGTTGATAAGCCGGTCCGGGGGCCCGCGCACCTCCAGCACATCGCCAAAGGGTGCGAACGCCGCCTCGGTCAGCGGCTTGACCGTGATCCGCGTCATGGCAGCATGTCCCGCAGCCGCCAGAGTGCGATGCGTTCAACCTGACGGCAGGCCTCGGCCGTTTCCGTGGCGCTGTCCTGCTCGAGGCGACGGGTAAATGCCGCCATGATCCCCGCTTTGTCATGGTCGCGCACCGCGATGATGAAGGGAAAGCCGTGGCGCGCGATATAGGCGGTATTGAGGCGCTCGAACGTGGCGCGCTCGGTATCGGTCAGTGCATCGAGCCCCGCGCTTGCCTGCTCATTGGTCGAGGCGGCGGTCAGCCGTCGCGCCTGTGCCAGTTTGCCCGCAAGGTCGGGATGGGCGCGCAGCACGTTCAGCCGTTCCGCCTCGGTCGCGCTGCGAAACGCGCGGCAAAGGGCGTTGTGGAGGCCCACAGCGCTGTCATGGGCGGGGCCAAGTTCCAGCGCATGCGCGCGCTCGGCCACCCATGGGGAATGTTCAAACACGCCGCCAAAGCGGGCGACAAACGCCGTGCGGTCCATCTGCGATGGGCGGTCTTGGCGCGTGGGCGGATGGGTGGCGGCCCAATGCCGGGCAATATCGACCCGCCGCGTGATCCAGACGTCGGGTTGTTTGGCGACATGGTCCAGAAACCGCCGCAGCGCCATGATCCGCCCCGGACGCCCGACTAGGCGGCAATGCAGCCCGATGGAGAGCATCTTGGGGGCACCGGCGCGCCCTTCGGCCAAGAGTGCGTCAAAACTGTCGCGCAGATAGGCAAAGAACTGATCGCCCGCGTTGAACCCCTGCGGCGTGGCAAAGCGCATGTCATTGCAATCGAGCGTGTAGGGCACGATCACCTGATCCCGCCCGTTGGCATGGTGCCAGTAGGGCAAATCGTCAGCGTACGAATCGGCGATATAGGCAAAGCAGCCTTGGGCGGTTGCCAGATCGACGGTGTTGATTGAGCAGCGCCCGGTATACCAGCCCTCGGGCGCATGGCCCGTGACCTCGGTATGCAGGCGAATGGCCTCTTGCATATGGGCGCGCTCGTCCTCTGGGGAATAATCGCGGTAGTCGATCCACTTCAGCCCGTGGCTGGCAATCTCCCAGCCCGCCTCCTGCATGGCGGCCACCTGGTCGGGACTGCGGGCAAGCGCCGAGGCGACACCAAAGACAGTGAGCGGCATGCCATAGTCGGTGAACAGGCGATGCAGCCGCCAGAACCCGGCACGCGCCCCATAATCATAGATGGATTCCATGTTCCAATGACGCTGGCCGGGCCAGGGGGCGGCCCCGACGATCTCGCTCAGAAACGCCTCAGAGGCGGCATCGCCATGCAACAGGCAATTCTCGCCGCCCTCTTCGTAATTCAGCACGAATTGCAGCGCGAGGTTTGCGCGCCCTGGCCACTGTGGATCAGGGGGATGGGCACCGTGGCCGCGCATGTCGCGGGGGTAGCGGTCTGGCATGGCGATCCTCCTTGGGTGTATTCGGGGCTTGATCCCGCGCCCGTTTCCCTAGGAGATACAGAAAACGCGATCTCTGTCACGAGGAGAGGATCAAGGATGCCCGGATATCTGACGACGCATGTGCTGGATACCGCGCGCGGCTGTCCGGCGGCGGGGCTCTTGATCCGCCTGAGCCGGATCACGGACGCAGGCCCCCTGCCGCTGCGTGAGATGCGCACCAATTCGGACGGACGCACCGATGGCCCCATTCTGCCCGAGGCAGAATTTGCGCCCGGCCACTACGAGTTGCTGTTTCATGCGGGCGATTACCTGCGTGCGGCGGGGGCCGAGAGCGGCTTTCTCGACCTCATCCCGATCCGCTTTACCCTGTCGGAGAGGGTCCATTACCATGTGCCGCTCTTGCTCTCGCCCTATGGCTACACGACCTATCGCGGAAGCTGAGGGTCTGCATTGGCCCTTGCCCTTGGCGTGACAGGGGCCTAACACCGATACCCATGAAAATACTGTTTCTTGGCGATGTGATGGGGCGCGCGGGGCGTGCGGCGGTGGCGGAACGGCTGCCCAAGCTGCGTGAGGCGTGGAAGCTCGATTTCGTGGTGGTCAATGGCGAGAATGCTTCGGGCGGGATGGGCCTAACGGCCGCGCATGCCAAGGACCTGTTCGAGGCAGGCGCCGATTGCGTGACCTTGGGCGATCACGCCTTTGACCAAAAGGACATGATGCAGGCGATCGAGCGTGAGGGTCGTTTGATCCGCCCGCTCAACTATGCCAAGGCTGCACCGGGGCGCGGGCACCGTGTGTTTACCGATGGGCGCGGGCGCAAGGTGCTGGTGGCGCAGGTGCTGGGCAATGTGTTCATGCGCCGCGCTTATGATGATCCGTTTTCGGCGATTGACGCGGTGTTGCGGGTGCATCCCTTGGGCGGTGCGGTGCAGGCTACAGTGGTCGATGTGCATTGCGAGGCCACGTCCGAGAAAATGGCGATGGGCCATTTCTGCGACGGGCGCGCCAGCCTTGTGGTGGGCACGCATACCCATATTCCCACGGCGGATGCCCAGATTTTACCCGGTGGCACCGCGTTTCAGGGCGATGCGGGCATGTGCGGCGATTACCTGAGCGTGATCGGCATGGACAAGACCGAACCGATGCGCCGCTTTGTCACCGGCATGACCAAGGATCGCTTTACCCCCGCCATGGGGGCCGTGACGGTCTCGGGTGTCTATATCGAGACCGACGATGCCACGGGCCGCGCCACGCGGATCGAAATGGTGCGCCAAGGCGGGCGATTGGAACAGTCGGGCCCCTGATCCGTCGAAACTGGGCGCAGGATACTTGCTGCCTGCCGCGGGATCGGGGAGACTGGCGCAGGACCATGAGAGGGCGCGTTTAAGTGGTTGAGTTTCTCGGTATGTCCCAGACGGGTCAGGCGCTTCTGACGCTTGCGGTCGTGGTGGCGATGTTCGTGCTCTTCGTGCGCGAGGTCTATCCCACAGAGGTGGTGGCGATTGCCGGTGTGGCGGTGCTGCTGGCGCTTGGGGTGCTGCCCTATGGTGCGGCGCTCGAAGTCTTTTCCAACCCCGCGCCTTGGACCATTGCCGCCATGTTCATCGTGATGGGGGCCTTGGTGCGCACCGGCGCGCTGGATGCCTTTACCTCGCTGGCGGATCGGCAGGCCAAGCAAAACCCGCGCCTTGCGATTGCCATGCTGCTCTTGTCGGTGGTGATCGGCTCGGCCTTCATGAATAATACGCCGGTGGTTGTCGTGATGATTCCGGTCTTTGTCCAACTGGCGCGCACGCTTCAGATACCAACGTCCAAGCTCTTGATTCCGCTTAGCTATGCCGCAATTCTCGGCGGGATTACAACGCTGATCGGCACCTCGACCAACCTGCTTGTGGATGGCGTGGCGCGGGCGCAGGGGCTGGCCCCCTTCACGATTTTCGAAGTGACGCCCCTCGGCATCGTTCTGGTGCTCTGGGGGGCGATCTATCTGCGGTTTTTCGGTCCCTTCCTCTTGCCTGCGCGCGACAGCATGGTCGATCTTCTGTCGGACCGCTCCAAGATGAAATTCTTTACCGAGGCCGTCATCCCGCCCGAGAGCAACCTTATCGGCCGGGAAGTGACGGGTGTGCAGCTTTTCAAGCGCGAGGGTGTGCGGCTCATTGACGTGATCCGGGGCGATCAATCACTCCGGCGCAATCTGGCCGGTGTCACCTTGCAGGTGGGCGACCGGGTGGTTCTGCGGACGCAGATGACCGAGCTTTTGAGCCTGCAACGCAACAAGAGCCTCAAGCGCGTGGATCAGGTCTCGGCGGTCGAAACGACGACGGTCGAGGTGCTGATCACGCCGGGCTGCAAGATGGTGGGGCGGTCCTTGGGCGCGCTGCGGTTGCGGCGGCGCTTTGGCGTCTATCCGCTGGCAGTGCATCGCCGTAACCAGAACATCGGGCGGCAACTGGATGAACTGGTGGTGCGGGTGGGCGATACCCTGCTGCTCGAGGGTGCGCCCGAGGATATTCAGCGCCTCTCGCGTGAGATGGAGATGGTCGATGTCTCGCACACATCGGCGCGCGCGTTCCGGCGTGGGCATGCGCCGCTGGCGGTGCTGGCCCTCGCTGGGATCGTGGTCTTGGCAGGTCTTGGCGTGGCCCCGATTCTGGCGCTTGCGGTCATGGCGGTGGCGATGGTGCTCTTGGCGCGCTGCATTGATGCGGATGAGGCTTTTTCCTTTATTGACGGGCAGTTGCTGGCCCTGATCTTTGCCATGCTGGCGATTGGTGTGGCCTTGCAGACCTCTGGCGCGGTTGAGATGCTGGTAGGTGGGATCGCGCCTGCCTTGTCGGTTTTGCCGGGGTTCATGGTGGTTTGGGCGATATATCTGTTAACCTCGCTCTTGACGGAACTCATCAGCAACAATGCCGTGGCTGTGGTGGTCACGCCGATTGCCATTGGCCTTGCCGATGCCATGGGGATCGACGCGCGGCCTCTGGTGGTGGCGGTGATGGTGGCGGCGAGCGCGAGTTTTGCAACACCCATCGGATACCAGACGAACACGCTGGTTTATGGCCCCGGTGGCTATAAATTCACCGATTTCCTGCGGGTGGGCGTGCCGCTCAACCTGAGCATCGGCCTGTTGGCGAGTGCGCTGATCCCGTTTCTCTGGCCGCTCTAAGGCTAATGCCGCCAGTCGATTTCAAAGCGACAGGCCGGAGCGCCAGTTGCGCAGCACGCTGTTTCAACCGCATGCGCGCGTGGATGAACCAGCCGAGTAAAGAGCCGCTCGAAGACGGCGGCGTGCCAATGGCAGAGGGGCGCAAGGGCCCTCTCGCCGCGTATGATCGGATTGTCGGCGAGGGTAAAAACCACCGGCGGACCGGATTTGGCGGTCAAGCTGCCGGTGCCGCAGAAGGTCCAGCCATGGGCGAGAATGGCGCGGGTCAGGATCGGGGCCGCGAGCCGTGCAGGCAGGGCACGCAAAAGGGATTGCGCGCCGCGCGGGATACGGTTTGCGAGGATGTAATCGCCGGTGCCTTGGCCTGCGGCAATGGCGATTTTACGCGCGTTCTCAGGATGTTGCCGCCGCAGCGCGCCGTGCAGCGCGGCGACGCGGGTCTCGTCGATCATCGCGGTCGGGTCGGGCAGGGGATCAAAGCCAAGGGGGGCAAAGAGGGCGCGGCGTGCGCCCTCTCCCGCGATGCGGTCCATCGCGGGGGCCAGTTGCAGCACCGCATTGGGACCAATGCGGGCGGTCATGTGACTGCCGTCAGGCATCCATCTGCTGTGTGCTGCCGCCGCAGGCGCGGACCTCGGCCCCATTGGGCATCTTGAAGCCATCGTTGCGGTCGATGGCGCGGTCTTTCATCTGGGCGCGCACCGCTTCGCGGCGTTCGGCGGCACGGGCGGCGCGGTCGGCGCTGGCCTCCCAATCCTCCATCTGGGCCTCGGCGATGGTGCGGGTTTCGTCGAAATCGAAATGAACGGTGTTCTTGGTTTGGGGGCCCCAATACCCCGCCTTGCCCAGATCATAGAAGGTGCGGGCAAAGCCGGCCTTGAGAAACGCCTTGAGACAGCCCAAGAGATAGCGCCGCCGATAGCCTGTGCCGCGCCATGGATAGTGAAAGAGCGCCTTGCGCATGTAAAAGCGGCGGTAGTTCTTCATCACCCCGTCGAGGAGTTCGCCGCGCGTCATGGCGGCGGGTTTCATGATCGGTGTGACGAAGTTATATTTCGAGAAATCAAAGACTTCGACCTGGTCGCGGAGCTCCTGAAAGAGCGGCGTGAAGGGCCAGGGCGTATACATCGCCCAATTGGCGAGGTCCGGCTGCCAGTCCCAAGCCATCTGGAAGGTTTCCTCCAGCGTTTCGGGGGTCTCGTTGTCGAGCCCCACGATGAACTGCGCCTCGGTAAAGATATCCGCCTCGCGCAGAAGCTGGATCGCCTCCTTGTTCTGGGCGACGGTGGTTTCCTTGTTGAACTGGTCGAGTTTCAGTTGCGCGGCCGCTTCGGTGCCAAGGCTGACATGCACCAGACCGGCCTTGCGGTAGAATTTCAAGAGGTCGCGGTCGCGGTAGATGTCGGTGACGCGGGTGTTGATGCCCCATTGCACGCGGGCGGGCAGGTCGCGAGCGATGAGCTCCTCGCAGAATTGCACGAATTTCTTTTTGTTTATAGTGGGTTCCTCATCTGCGAGGATGAAGAAGCCGACGCCGTGGTTGTTGACGAGATTCTCGATCTCATCCACCACCTTCTTGGGATCACGCACGCGATAATCGCGCCAGAATTTCCATTGGCTACAAAAGGAACAGGTGAAGGGGCAGCCGCGCGCCATATTGGGAATGGCGACCCGTTTGCCAAGCGGCACATAGATGTATTTTTCCCATTCAAGGAGCGACCAGTCGGGGTTGATCGCGTCAAGATCTTTGACCGTCGAGGCGGCAGGGGTGGCGGTGATGGTGTCGCCATCCAGATAGGCCAAGCCTTTGATCGATTTACGCTTTTCGAGCCACTGGCCAGAGTCGGCGGCGCGGATCAGGTTGAGGAATATTTCCTCGCCTTCCCCGCGCACGATGACATCCACCCAAGGGGCCTCGGAGAGCACCTGTTTATACATGAAGGTGGCATGCACGCCGCCCAGAACCCGTAGCGCGCCGGGCACCACCTCTTGTGCGAGTTTGAGGATGTTCTCAGCAACATAGATCGAGGGGGTGATGGCGGTGACACCCACAACATCTGGGTTTAGATCGCGCAGGCGGCTGCGCAGGGCGTCATCCTCGAGATTGTTGGTCATGGCGTCGATAAAGGTGACGTCGGTATATCCCGCATCACGCAGGTGGCCCGCCAGATAGGCGACCCAAGCGGGCGGCCAGCTTCCGGCGATTTCGGCCCCGCCAGAGTGATAATTGGGATGGATCAAGACGATGCGCATGGCGGGACTCCCTATGTATCTGTTTAGGTTACAGTGTAATGTGTCTAATAAACTTGACATAAATCAAACGGCGGCACGGCGGGGCGGGGCGTTGCTCTGTGCGCGGCAAGCGTATAAAAGGCGGCAGATTCCCGGATATGCAGGAGAAGGCACCATGGCCGGCCATTCCAAATGGGCGAATATTCAACACCGCAAAGGGCGCCAAGACGCCGTGCGGGCGAAACTGTTTTCCAAGTTTTCCAAAGAGATAACGGTTGCGGCCAAGATGGGCGACCCTGACCCGGACAAGAACCCGCGCCTGCGTCTGGCGATCAAGGAAGCCAAGGCGCAATCCATGCCCAAGGACAATATTGAGCGCGCCATCAAAAAGGCGATGGGGGGCGATGCAGAGGATTATGAAGAAATCCGCTATGAAGGGTACGGTCCCAACGGGGTTGCGATCATCGTCGAGGCGATGACCGATAACCGCAATCGCACCGCGTCGAACGTGCGCTCGACCTTTACCAAGAACGGCGGCAACCTGGGCGAGACCGGCAGCGTTGGCTTCATGTTCGAGCGCAAGGGCGAAGTCACCTATCCGGCGAGCGTGGGCGATGCCGACACGGTGCTGATGGCCGCGCTGGAGGCTGGGGCAGAGGATGTGGAATCCGGGGACGATGGCCACACGATCTGGTGTGCCGATACGGACCTGAGCGAGGTGGGCACCGCGCTGGAAGCCGCCTTGGGCGAGAGCACATCGACCAAGCTGGTGTGGAAACCCACCACCACGACCGAGATGGACCTTGAGAGCATGCAGAAGCTGATGAAGCTGATCGAGGCGCTCGAGGATGATGACGACGTGCAGCGCGTCACTACCAATTTCGAGGCCTCGGACGCGGTGATGGAACAGCTCTGATCCGCAGCGTCCGCGTGTAAGCTTTGTAAGGTTTGTACGCGGATTTTGTACAAGATTTCAGGAAGCCCGAGTGGGGGGCGACAAGCCCCCCGCAGATCAATGCCCCAATTCGGCGAGACGTGCCCGCATCCAGGTGATTTCGGCCTCTTGCGCGGCGATCACGGCCTCGGCGAGTTTGCGGACCTCCGGGTCCTTGCCATGCTCCAGCACAACCCGCGCCATGGCCACCGCCCCCTCGTGATGCGGGATCATGCCGCGCAGGAAATCAATGTCTGCGTCGCCGGTATAGTCCATGTCCATCCCGCCATGCATCGCGGACGCCGCCTCCATATAGGCGCGGGTCGAGGCGGGGAGGTCTTGGGACATGTGGGTGGAGTGGTCATGGCTGTCGGCCAGAGCGGGCGAGAGGGTGAGGGCCAGAAGCGTGGCGGTCAGGGGGGCTAGGCGCATGGGTGTATCCTCGGTTGGGGTCGCAATCGGGATATAGGAGCTTCCCCCTGCTGGAAGGCAAGGGGGGGATGTGGGATGGTGCGCAATGAATGCGCACCCTACGGGGGCACGAGTGCTGCGCGCGGATAGGCACGGGGCGCGACTGGTCAGACGGTAGGGTGCGCATTTATTGCGCACCAGTTTGATCGGGGAGCGGTTGGTGGTGCGCAATGAATGCGCACCCTACCGCCCCCGCCGTTTCACATTCCCGCCGCGTTGTCCCGGCCTGCCCGCGGTGGAGCGGCCACGGCCTTTGACGGCCTCGGCGCTGGCGGCCTCGACCGCGGATTGACGCGCCAAGGGGTCGTCGGAAATCAGCAAATCCACGGCTTCGAGGCGCTTGACCTCGTCGCGCAGGCGCGCGGCCTCTTCGAATTCGAGGTTTTCGGCGGCTTTGCGCATATCCGCGCGCAGCCCGTCGAGCACGGCGGCGAGATTGGCGCCCGCCAGCGGTTTGTCGACCTTTGCGGTCACGCGGGACATATCGACATCGCCCTTGTAGAGCCCGGCGAGAATATCCTCGACATTCTTGCGGACCGTGGCCGGGGTGATGCCGTGCTTGATGTTATAGGCCACCTGCTTTTCGCGGCGGCGGTTGGTCTCATTGAGCGCGCGTTCCATTGAGCCGGTGATGCGGTCGGCATACATGATGACGCGGCCTTCGGCGTTGCGGGCGGCGCGGCCGATGGTCTGGATCAACGAGGTTTCCGAGCGCAGGAAGCCTTCCTTGTCCGCATCGAGAATAGCGACAAGGCCACATTCGGGAATATCCAACCCTTCGCGCAAGAGGTTGATGCCGATGAGCACGTCAAAGGCGCCAAGGCGCAGGTCGCGCAGAATCTCGATCCGCTCGATCGTGTCGATGTCAGAGTGCATGTAGCGCACGCGGATGCCCTGTTCGTGCATATATTCTGTCAGATCCTCGGCCATGCGTTTCGTCAGGGTGGTGACGAGAATCCGGTAGCCATCGGCGGCGACACGGCGCACCTCGTCCAAGAGGTCATCGACCTGGGTTTCGACGGGGCGGATTTCGACCTGAGGATCAAGCAGACCGGTGGGGCGGATCACCTGTTCGGTAAAGACGCCGCCGGTTTGCTCAATTTCCCATTTGGCGGGGGTGGCCGAGACAAAGACCGATTGCGGGCGCATGGCGTCCCATTCCTCGAATTTGAGAGGGCGGTTGTCCATGCAGGAGGGCAGGCGAAAGCCGTGCTCGGCCAGTGTGAATTTGCGCCGGTAGTCGCCTTTGTACATGCCGCCGATCTGGGGCACCGAGACGTGGGATTCATCGGCAAAGACGATGGCATTGTCGGGGATGAATTCAAAGAGCGTGGGCGGCGGTTCGCCGGGGGCGCGGCCTGTGAGGTAGCGGGAATAATTCTCGATCCCGTTGCAGACGCCGGTGGCCTCGAGCATTTCGAGATCAAAGTTGGTGCGCTGCTCCAGACGCTGCGCCTCGAGCAGTTTGCCTTCGTTGACCAACTGATCAAGGCGTGTGCGCAATTCGCGTTTGATGCCGATGATGGCCTGCTGCATCGTGGGTTTGGGTGTCACGTAATGCGAATTGGCGTAGATGCGGATTTTCTCGAAGCTGTCGGTCTTTTCGCCGGTGAGGGGATCGAATTCGGTGATCGCCTCCAGCTCTTCGCCAAAGAAGGACAGGCGCCACGCGCGGTCTTCGAGGTGGGCGGGGAAGATTTCGACGCTGTCGCCGCGCACACGGAACGAGCCGCGCTGAAAGGCGTGATCGTTGCGTTTGTATTGCTGGGCCACCAGATCGGCCATGATGGCGCGCTGATCATAGCTCTCGCCGAGTTTGAGATCCTGGGTCATGGCCCCATAGGTCTCGACCGAGCCGATCCCGTAGAGACAGGACACCGACGCCACGATGATCACGTCATCGCGCTCGAGCAGCGACCGGGTGGCGCTGTGGCGCATCCGGTCGATCGCCTCGTTCACCGAGCTTTCCTTCTCGATATACGTGTCAGAGCGCGCCACATAGGCTTCCGGCTGGTAATAATCGTAATAGGAAACGAAATACTCCACCGCATTGTCGGGGAAGAAGCTTTTGAACTCGCCATATAGCTGGGCCGCGAGGGTCTTGT
>NZ_JAGPVV010000148.1 GCF_018066915.1 Roseovarius sp. | reverse complement strand
CTTGAGCAGACCGTCCAGCGTGACAAGCAGATACTGGCCCGATGCGGTGTTCTCCGAGAAGAGACCGATCTGCGGCAGCACATGGCCCGTCAGTTGCAGCGAGATAAAGATCGCCGGAATCGTATAGGCGATGATCAAAACGCAATACTGCGCCACCTGCGTATAGGTGATGCCCTTCATCCCGCCCAAAACGGCGTAAACGAAAACCACCGCCGACGCGATCAAGAGACCGGTGGTGTTGTCCACTTCAAGAAAGCGCGAGAAGGCCACACCGGCACCCGCCATCTGACCGATCACATAGGTCACAGACATGGTGATCAGCGCGATCACGGCCACGACGCGGGCCTTGTTGCTGTAAAACCGGTCGCCCACAAACTCAGGGACCGTGTATTTGCCGAACTTGCGCAGATAGGGCGCCAGCAGCATGGCCATGAGCACGTAACCGCCCGTCCAGCCCATCAGGAAGGTCGAGTTGTTGTAGCCCACAAAGGCGATAAGACCCGCCATCGAGATGAACGAGGCCGCCGACATCCAGTCCGCCGCCGTTGCCATCCCGTTGACGACCGGATTCACGCCGCGTCCCGCTGCGTAGAATTCCGCCGTCGATCCCGCCTTGGCCCAGATCGCGATACCGAAGTAGAGCGCGAAACTTAGGCCGACGACGATGATATTGAGTGTTGTTTGTTCCATTGTCCCTCCCCCTGTTTATTCTTCACCGACGCCATGTTCGGCATCGAGTTTGTTCATCCGCCAGGCGTAGAAGAAGATCAGAATCAAAAAGACAATGATCGACCCTTGCTGCGCGAACCAGAACCCAAGATCGGTGCCGCCGATGGCGATCCCCGACAGCATGGGCCGCAGCAGAATGCCAAAGCCAAACGAGGCAAAGAACCAGATCACGAGGCTCCATGTGATAAGACGCAGATTGGCCTTCCAATAAGCGTTCGCTCTTTCTTGATCGGACAAAGCGTGCCCTCCCTTTTTTATAACGGCTTCCTCCAGACCGCGCCGGGACCATCCCGGCACGGGCACTCCTTTACGCAACCGCCTTTGCGACGATGGCGTTCAGCTCTCTAGCGACGGCCTCGATCTCGGCCATCGCATCGACGCGGGCCAGAACGCCGCGCGATTCGTAATAGGAAATCAGCGGCGCGGTCTGCGCATGATAGGCGCGCAGCCGCTGCTCCACTGTTTCCGCATTGTCATCGGCGCGCCGCTTCATCTCGGTGCCGCCGCATTTGTCACAGGTTCCCTCAACCGCGGGCACCTTGAAGCTGTCGTGATAGCCCTCACCACAGCCGCCGCAGGTGTAGCGGCCTGAAATCCGCGTCACCATCGCCGCATCATCGACCTCGAGGCTGATCGCGGCGCGGATACCCTGCCCGATCTCGGCCAAGAGACCATCCAGCGCCTCGGCCTGCACCGTGGTGCGCGGGAACCCGTCGAGGATCACGCCCTTGGCACAGTCCGGCTCGGCCAGACGGTCGCGCAGAATGGCTATGACGATCTCGTCGGACACAAGATCGCCCGCCTCCATCACCGCCTTCGCCGCACGACCCGCCTCGGTGCCCGCCGCCACAGCCGCGCGCAAGAGGTCCCCGGTCGAGAGTTGCACCAGACCGAATTGCTCCTCCAGCATCCGGGCCTGCGTGCCCTTGCCTGCGCCCGGCGGTCCTAACAGGACCAGATTGGCGGCGTTGCGGGGTGTGTCGCTTCCGTCCATCACGCTCATCCCCCTCAGGCTTTGGTGCGATTGGCAATCAGCTCGTCCACGACCGACGGATCGGCCAGCGTCGAGGTATCCCCAAGGCTGTCAAAGTCATTCTCGGCGATCTTGCGCAGAATGCGGCGCATGATCTTGCCCGAGCGGGTTTTCGGCAGGCCCGGCGCCCATTGAATGACGTCCGGCTTGGCAATCGGCCCGATTTCCTGACGCACCCAGTTGCCCAGTTCCGCGCGCAACGCCTCGGTGGCCTCGACCCCATCCATCAGCGTGACATAGCAATAGATGCCCTGCCCCTTGATATCATGCGGATAGCCCACCACAGCGGCCTCGCTGACGGTGGCATGGGCGACCAACGCCGATTCCACCTCGGCGGTGCCCATCCGGTGCCCCGAGACGTTGATCACGTCATCCACGCGGCCCGTGATCCAGTAATCGCCATCCTCGTCCCGACGGCACCCGTCGCCCGAGAAATAATAGCCTTTGAACATCTCGAAATAGGTCGAGACAAAGCGGTCGTGATCGCCCCAGACGGTGCGCATCTGCCCCGGCCAGCTATCCTTGAGCGCCAGCACCCCCGAGGTCTCGCCCTCCAGCACATTGCCTTGATCGTCCAGCACCACGGGCTGCACCCCAAAGAACGGCTTGGTGGCCGAACCGGGCTTGGGCGTGTCGATCACACCGGGCAGCGGCGTGATCAGGATGCCGCCGGTCTCGGTCTGCCACCAGGTATCGACGATGGGGCATTTGCCCTTGCCGACGTTCTCATTGTACCAGTTCCACGCTTCGGGATTGATCGGCTCACCGACCGAGCCCAGAATACGCAGGCTTGAGAGGTCCGAGGCTTCGACCGGCCCGGTGCCCTTGCCCATCAACGCGCGAATGGCGGTGGGGGCGGTGTAGAATTGCGTCACCTTGTGACGCTCGCACACCTGCCAGAATCGGCCTGCATCCGGATAGGTCGGCACACCCTCAAACATCAACGTGGTCGCGCCATTGGCCAGCGGACCATAGACGATATAACTATGCCCCGTGACCCAACCGACATCGGCGGTGCACCAGTAAATGTCACCTTCCTGATAGTCGAAAATGTATTCATGCGTCATGGACGCATAGGCCAGATAGCCGCCGGTGGTATGCACCACACCCTTGGGCATGCCGGTCGAGCCAGAGGTGTAGAGAATGAACAGCGGGTCCTCTGCGTTCATTTCTTCGGGCGGGCAATCGGCGCTGACCTTTTCGGCCTCTTCATGCCACCAGAAATCCAGATCACGCCGCCAAGCGACCTGATCGCCGGTGCGCTGCACCACAAGGCATTTCACATCGGTCGTATCATGCAAGAGCGCCTGATTGACGTTGTCCTTGAGCTTGGTCTTGCGGCCACCGCGCGGCGCATGGTCGGCGGTGATCACCACCTTGGCATCACAGCCGTTGATCCGTGCGCCCAGCGCATCCGGGCTGAACCCGGCGAAAACGATCGAATGAATGGCACCGATCCGCGCACAGGCCAGCATCGCATAGGCGGCCTCGGGGATCATCGGCAGATAGATCACGACCCGGTCGCCCTTGCCCACGCCCATGGACTTGAGCACATTGGCCATCTTGCAGGTCTGCGCGTGCAGTTCCTTGTAGCTGATGTGCTGCGGTGTCTCGTTGGGATCATCTGCTTCCCAGATGATCGCGGTCTGATCGCCACGCTTGGCCAGATGCCGGTCGATACAATTGGCGGCCACGTTCAGCGTGCCATCCTCGAACCATTTGATCGACACATTGTCATAGGCAAACGACGTGTTCTTCACTTTGGTATAGGGCTTGATCCAGTCCAGCCGCTTGCCATGCTCCCCCCAAAAGGCATCGGGGTTGCTGATCGAATCGGCATACATCCGCTCATACTTGGCCTGGTCGATATGAAAACCGGCTTTTTTCGCACCTGCGGTTGCGTTTGCGTCGCTCATGACTTGAAATCCTCCATCCCAACGGCCACCTGCTCCTCGTGACAGGCACTGCCGCATTCCTTGGCATACCCTAGCCGAAATTGCGCAGAAATTAACAAAATCCTGACAAACGCCCATAAGATCAGTGAATTTCTTGCATTGAGCCGGGTAAATCTTTGTAAATAAATTTTCCGCCTGTGTTTTCTGGCCTTTCGCGCCCCTCGAAACGACTCATAGGCGCAAATTTGCGACACACCCGACAGGAAACCTCATTCCCGCTGGGCGGGTGCGGCACTATGACCTGCCCGCGAATCACGTGACGCCGCGTCACGACTCACATTTGCGAATCATCCCGTGCCGATCCGACCGTCGGATATCCCCTGCCCCAGACCGCCGCCGCCTCACGCGCCAACGCGCGCGCTTCGATCCGGTCCAGACGCGCCAGCGCCGCCGCTTCGCACCCCCCGGCCGCACTCAAGGCCCGCGCCCAGACCCCCCGTACAGACCGCGCCGACCAAGGCAGCGCCGCCTGTGCCACCCAACGCCGCACCGGCCCCGGCAAACGGTCATAGTCGCTCAGGCCACCCGCAGAGCGGCGGCGTATTGCAGGGCTGCGCAGGTTACGCGCCACTTTGCCCGCCCGCCAGAACGTCGAGCACCAGCAATAGACGCGTCACGCCCCATCCTGCAATCGGCGGCGAGCGGTGCACCACCCCGCTCCGCTCCTCTCCTGTCCAGAGCGCGCCGCGAAAGATTCCCACATCCCCGGTTCCCATCCGCCACACCGGCTGCGGATCACCCTGCGCCCGCAGTAGCCCGTATTCGGTGCCCATCCCCCGATAGCTGCACAACAGTCGCGCCGGAACGTGATCCAGATGAAACTTGCAACAGGCATCATCGCGCACCACCTCAAGCCGCAGATGCAACGCAGCAGAGCCCATTACCTGACCAAAGAGCGCGGCCAGCGCGCCAATGTCGTCGCAAAACATCGCGCGCGCTGGCCCAGCCGACAGGTGCGCCATCTCACAGGCCCTCTGCGCCACATCGCGGGCACGCATCGTGGTGCAATAACACCGGACCTGCGGCAGGCTCTCCGGTGCCAACCCGTCAATCCACGCGGCAAGCACGGCCTCCCGTTGCCGCTGCCAGATCGCCCCCGCCTGCCCCGGCCTTGTAACCTGATGAAGAATGCCAGACCTCGCGCCCCGCGCGATCCCGAGAGCCAGTGTCATGCCATGGTCCCGCATTGCTCAGGCCGCCGCGGCCCGCCGCCACACCGGGAACGGATCGGGCAAGTCGCGAAACGCCAAAGGATCAAATGCCGTCTCGCTGCCGATCAACGCCGCATCCAGCGCCGCCGTGATCACAGCCCGGTCCATGCCTGCGCCGATGAACACCAGTTCCTGACGCCGGTCGCCAAAGGGCTCTGCCCAGTGCCGCATCACATAGTCCCGCGCCTGCGGATGCGTGGGCCAGCGCGCCTCGGGCACCGAGGCCCACCATGTGCCCAGCGGCCCCACCTTGCTCAGCGCGCCCGCGAGGCTGAACTCGGCCACCCAGTCAGGCCGCGTCGCCAGCCAGAAGTGCCCCTTGGCCCGGATCACGCCCGGCAAAGGACCGTTCAGAACGGCATGGACTTTTGCCGGATCAAACGGGCGCCGCGCACGATAAACAAACGAACTCACCCCGTATGCCTCGGTCTCGGGCACATGATCGGCAAAGCCATAAAGCTCCTTGGCCCAGAGCGGATGATCATGCGCTGTTGCGAAATCAAAAAGCCCAGTATTGAATATTCGCGCCGGATCGACCTGCGCATAATCCGTCTCGATGATCTGCGCATCCGAGTTGAGCGCTACGATGATGCTGCGGGCAGCCTCCCGTCGTGCGGTCCCCGCATCGCTGACCTTGTTGAGAACGATCACATCGGCAAACTCGATCTGATCGACCAGCAGATCAACCAGCGTCCTCGTGTCGCCCTCGCCGGCCACCTCGCCCCGGTCCGACAGAAATTCATGGCTGGAATAATTCTCGAGCAGGTTCACGGCATCCACCACCGTAACCAACGTGTCCAACCGCGCCACATCCGACAGGCTCTCGCCTGCCTCGTCCCGAAATTCGAACGTGGTCGCCACCGGCAACGGCTCTGACACCCCAGTCGATTCGATCAGCAGATAGTCAAACCGCCCCTCACCTGCCAGTTTGCGCACTTCCTTGAGCAAATCGTCGCGCAGCGTGCAGCAGATGCAACCGTTGGACATCTCAACCAGCGTTTCATCGGTTTGGCTCAGGTTTGCACCCCCGTCGCGCACCAGATCGGCATCAATATTAACCTCGGACATGTCATTGACGATCACCGCCACCCGGCGGCCCGCGCGGTTGTTTAACACGGCATTCAAAAGCGTGGTTTTGCCCGCGCCCAGAAAGCCCGAGAGCACGGTCACAGGCAGGCGGGTATCAGTGGTGTTCATTCTGGCCTCCAGTATTTGAAATGTTATCTCATTACATTTTATTCTACTACCGCCGCAACCCGCTTTGGGGCTTGAACCCCGCGCCAAAGAGAACAAATGTGGACATTGATCCACCGGAGCGCCCCATGCCCTATGCCCATTCCGACAAGACCCCGGCTGTGCTCAGCCATCCCGCGCCGGATGTGAAAACCCGCCCCAAGCTCGAGGGTGGCAAGCGCTTTGTTCTGGCTTCGGATTTCGAACCGGCGGGCGATCAGCCCACCGCCATCGCCGAGCTGTCGCAAGGTATCAATGAGGGCGAGCGCAATCAGGTGCTCTTGGGGGCCACCGGCACCGGCAAGACCTTTACCATGGCCAAGATCATCGAGGCGACGCAGCGCCCCGCCATCATCCTTGCGCCCAACAAGACCCTGGCGGCGCAGCTTTACGGGGAATTCAAGGGATTTTTCCCCGAAAACGCGGTCGAGTATTTCGTCAGCTACTACGACTACTATCAGCCCGAGGCCTACATCCCGGCTCAGGACATTTATATCGCGAAGGACGCGAGCATCAACGAGGACATCGACCGGCTGCGCCTGAGAACGACCAGCAGTCTGATGTCGCGCCAGGAC
>NZ_JAGPVV010000144.1 GCF_018066915.1 Roseovarius sp. | reverse complement strand
GCCCGAAGTCAGCTCCCCCCCGCTCGTGTCATAGACATGGTTCAGCCGTCGGGGCAGGAGCGCATGCGCCGAACTCACATAAGCATAGCGCCGGTTCCATTTCACCAGAGGCACCTTGCCCATGGTCGGTGCGCGGCGCGGATCGCTGGCAAAGAACATCCGGGCGCGTGGGCCGCCCTGAATCCACAGGTTCTGCAAATCCGCCTTGCGGCGCATTGCATAATTGCCTGCGTCGAACCAACAGAGCGCCTGAAAAGGGTCTGTTCCGGCCTGATAAGTATATTCCGACAACCGACCTTGGGGATACATGTCGAGCATCAGCGCGCCAAAAGAGCGACGCTTTTGCCCCTCTAGCCAGTCACAGAGCGCGGGCAGGGCCCGCGTGTCGTGATAAGGGTAGATCAGGCATTCATCGGCATCGAGGGTCAGGCACCAATGGCCGTGGCCATATTTCATCTGCAACCACGTCAGCCAATCGACCCCAAAGCGGGATAGCTTGTAGCTGTGGCCTGTGCTCCAGAGCGAGACATCGGGTTGCGCGGCCAAATACTCACGCGTGCCATCGTCGCTGGCATTATCGACCATCAGGAAATGCCGCACGCCAAGGTTCCGGTGATGCGCGAGGAAATAGGGCAGGCGCAGCGCCTCGTTCCGCACTGTGCTGAAGCAGAGGATGTCGTCGGGCCTGATCTGGGCGGTTTCGTCACGAACACAGCGCAATTGCCGTCTTTTGCGAAAGCTGCGCCAAAGCAGACGCCGCCGCTTCCATCGCAGGCGATAGGCCATCGCCAGATCGCTGATCCTCTCGCCTCTGCCCATGCGGTCCCCGTGATCCCCCAAGCGGCAGCGTCAGCGCTATTTGTCGTAATGTCCAGTCTGATGCCAGCGCCAGGCGTCCCCGATCATCTGTGCGAGGGTCGAGCGTTTCGGCTGCCAGCCCAGCTCTGCCGCGGCGCGGGTCGATCCCGAAACAAGCCGCGTGCAATCGCCGGGCCGCCGCGCGCCTTCGACCACGGGCACGGCGCGGTTGGTCACGGCCGCCGATTGGTTGATCACCTCGCGCACGGAAAAACCGGTGCCGGTTCCAAGGTTGAAAACGCGGCTGCCTTTGCCTGACTCCAACCATTTTAGGCCAAGCACATGGGCATCAACAAGATCACTGACATGCACATAATCGCGGATACAGGTGCCATCGGGCGTGTCGTAATCCGTGCCAAAGATCGTCAGTGCATCACGCTTGCCGTCGATTGCATCCAGCATCAGCGGGATGAGATGGGTTTCGGGTTGATGGAATTCACCGATCTCTGCCTCGGGGTCGGCACCCGCGACGTTGAAGTAGCGGAAAATCACATGGCGCAGACCATCGGCTGCCTCGAAATCGCGCAACATATCCTCTATCGCGCGTTTTGAGGCACCATAGGCGTTGATTGGATGCTGTGCGCAGCCCTCGTCAAGCAGCACGTTGTCCTGATCGCCATAGGTGGCGCAGGTCGAAGAAAAGACAAAGTCGAGACAGCCCGCCGCCACCGCCGCCTGAATCAGAGACAGCGACCCAGCCACGTTATTGTGCCAATAGAGACCCGGATCGCGCATGCTCTCGCCCACCTGGCTGAGGGCGGCGAAGTGCATCACGGCGGCGGGACGATAGGTGGCGAACACCTGATCCAGCCGCGCGCGATCTGTCAGATCGCCCTGCTCGAAGGGGCCGAATTTGACGGCGCCCTGCCAGCCGGTGCAAAGATTATCGTAAGTGACAGGCGTATAGCCTGCTGCCGCCAATGTCTTGCAGGCGTGGCTGCCGATATAGCCTGCCCCGCCTGTGACCAGAATATGCGTCACGAAAAGTCCTTTCGTGGTGTCTTACTGAGCCGCTTTTTCAGAGTGAACCACGTCCGAAATGTAATTCCAAAGCTCATCTCTCAAATCATCGCGCGCGAGGGCAAAGGCCACCGTTGCCTGCAAAAATCCTGCTTTAGAGCCGCAATCAAACCGCTGCCCCTGAAACCGGAAACCGTAGACCTCTTCACCATCTTCGCGTGCTGCGTCAATGGCATCGGTCAATTGGATTTCGCCACCTGCGCCCGCTTGTTTGCGGTTCAGTTTCTGCAAGACGGTGGGGGTCAGGATATAGCGACCGATCACCGCGAGGTTCGAGGGTGCTGTGCCTGCTGCCGGTTTCTCGACCATGCCTTTGGTCGACACGATGCTTCCCATATCCTCTTTGATGTCGAGAATACCGTAGGAACTCGTCATCGAATCCGGCACTTCCATCGCTGCTACGATATTGCCCTGAGTTTCTTCAAAGGCTTCGACCATCTGCGCAAGACAGGGCTTTTCGGCGGCAATCACATCATCCGGCAGGATCACGGCAAAAGGCTCGTTCGAGATGAGCCTGCGCGCGCACCAGACGGCATGGCCCAGACCCAGCGGCTTGTGCTGGCGCATATAGGCCACTTCGCCGCTGTCCATGTTGGTGGACTTGAGGATTTCGAGCAGGTCCTCTTTGCCCTTGCGGCGCAATTCGGCCTCAAGCTGCGGGGCATAGTCGAAATAATCCTCAAGCGCCCCTTTGCCGCGGGAGGTGATAAAGATGAATTCCTTGATCCCGGCGGCGCGTGCCTCGTCTATGGCGTATTGAACCAAGGGGCGATCAACCAGAGTCATGATTTCCTTGGGCACGGATTTTGTTGCGGGCAGAAATCGTGTTCCCAGTCCGGCGACCGGAAAGATAGCCTTGGTAACTTTGGTACGCATAGAATGCTCCTAGGATGCTTTTGTCCACCTTACACAACAGCGACGCCATTTGCATCGTGTTAAGGGGAAAATTGGCGAAATGTTGCGAATTGGCAGGGTATTTCTGAGCGGTTCTTAGCCCATGCCCATTTCTTGCATCATCGCCTCGATCCGGGGCACATCCTCGGGGTTGTTCAGCTCCCAGAATTGCCGTCCTTGTGCGGCAACCTCGACGCAGAGCACGGCGCGACCGCGTTCGAGGAATCGCAATTGCTCTAGTCCTTCGAGTTGTTCCAGCGGCCCCATGGGCCAAGTTGCATAGTCACGCAACGCTTGCGGGCGGTAGGCGTAAACGCCGACATGGTGAAAGACCGGGGTCGCCTCTTCCGGACCATAGCGCCGCGCCGTGAATGGAATCACCTCCTTGGAGAAGTAGAGGGCGCGCGCGCCTTGGCCAAACACAGCCGTGGTGCCGCCCACCCGACCTTTGGCGCGATCTTCGAGAAAGCCGTTGAGCGCGCGGCCCTCACAGCGCAGCACGGGCGTTGCCACCTCTGCCCCGCTATCCGCGCGCAGGCCTGTAATCAGATCCTCGACGAACCAATGCGGCGTGAGTGGTGCATCGCCTTGCAGGTTGACGATGATGTCATAGCCGCCGCCCATGACCTCGAGCGCTTCGGCGCAGCGTTCGGTGCCATTGCCACAGCTTTCAGAGGTCATCACCACCTCGGCACCGAATGACTCACAGGCCGCGCGAATACGCTCATCATCGGTGGCCACGACCACCCGGTCCACGCCCTGCACCTGACAGGCGGCCTCCCATGAGCGTTGGATCAGGCTCTTGGCCACGCCGGTGGCACCGGTCAGCGCCACAAGGGGTTTGCCCGGATAGCGGGTCGAGGCATAACGCGCGGGAATGACGATGACGACGCTCATCTCATGCTCCTTTCAGAGCCACGCCGGGGGCGAGGGCAATAAAGAACGGATTGGCAAAATCTGCCTTGCCATAGGTAAGCGGCTGATGATCCTCAAAGCGCACCACTAGCCCCCCGGCGCCGTTCAGCACCGCATGCCCGGCGGCGGTATCCCATTCCATCGTGCGCCCCAGACGCGGATAGAGATCGGCCTCGCCGGTCGCGACAAGGCAGAACTTGAGCGAGGAGCCCGCGCTCGTCATGTCCTTGACCGCGTATTTGCCGATATAATCGTCAGTGGCCTGATCCCGGTGCGATTTGCTCGCCACGACCATGAGCGCGGTATTGTCCGGTTGCGTCACGCGAACGGGTCGCAAAGTACCGGGCGTGTCCGATACAAACGGCCCCTCTTCCTCGACCGAGGTGCCATCGGCCAGCGTGTAGAACATGCGCCCCTTGGCGGGCGCATAGACCACGCCACGGGTCGGCACGCCCGCCTCGACATAGGCGATATTGACTGTGAAATCGCCGCGCCGGTTGATGAATTCCTTGGTTCCATCCAGCGGGTCGACAATCAAAAAGGTCTTGGCTGTCTCGCCATGCGACGCCGCCTGTTCCTCTGTCACCAGAGGAACCTCGGGGAATGCGGCGCGCAGGCCGGCAGAGATGATCGCATCCGCCGCCTCATCCGCCTCGGTCACGGGGCTTGCGTCGGACTTGACCTTGACCGCGAAATCATCCGCCTCGTAGATGTCCATGATCTTTGCCCCGGCTTCGAGCGCCAATGCGCGCATCACCGAAATCAGCTTGTCATACTCCAAATCGCCGCTCCTTTGCCGCCAAGACGCCACTTTGCGCCGTTAACCGATGGATTAAACCTGCGCCCTTATGATACGCTCTCGCAAGGACAGCAAGAAACCCGGACCATAAAATCAGAGGCCAGCGGCCCCGCGCCATGATCAAGACCACGCGCCCCAGATCGAGCCTGCATTCGGCAATCAACATTGCCGAGCTGATTTATCATGCCGCCGTGCGGGATGTGCGCAAGAGCGATGGCAACGCGATCGTGGCGCTTGTGAAGAATATCATGACTGTCGTGATCATGGTCCTCGCGTTTTACTTCATGTTCACGGTTCTTGGCCTGAAGAGCATGAAGATTCGCGGCGATTTCCTGTTGTTCATGATGTCCGGCATTTTCGTCTACATCACGCATATCAAGGCGATGAGCGCGGTCATGGGGGCGGAAGGACCGGCGTCTCCGATGATGCAGCATGCGCCGATGAACACGGTCATCGCGATCTGTTCCGCAGCCCTCAGTTCCCTCTACATTCAGGTTCTGTCGCTCTTCGTGGTTCTTTTTGTCTATCACGTGGGTTTTGTGCCGATCAGCATCTATCAGCCTATTCAGGCCTTTGGGATGATTCTGACCGCTTGGTTCACAGGCATATCCGTGGGGCTGGTCCTG
>NZ_JAGPVV010000232.1 GCF_018066915.1 Roseovarius sp. | reverse complement strand
GCTGCGCAGGCGTTCGCGCAGGAAGATGGCCGCAAAGAGCACGGTGATGACGCCAAAGGTCGAGGCGCCGATGGCCGCGAATTCGGGCCGCGCGGTCTGGCCCGCGCCGATCACGCAGCCAATGGCCAGCGCATCGAGCGTGCCCATCAATAGAAGAAGCGGCGCGTGACGGCGGCTGAGCGCAAGGGGCGCGCGCAGGGCCAGCGCAAAGCCCAGCACAACCACGAGCGCGGCGGCGCGGGTGGGGGCCAAGAGCAGCAATTCGCCCCCCGTGGCGGTGGCCTTGTGCCCGATGGCGAAGGTGAGGGCAAAGCCCAAGGCCGCCAGCAGCGACCAGGCGATAGCGGGCAGAGGGCTGGCAGGGGCCTCGGCAGGATCATGGCCTGCATCGCTCTGGGCGATATAGGCCACGCCGCAGATGATGAGGCCGACCATGACCCATTCGAGCGGCGTGGTGGGCGCGCCATTGAGGCTGGCCCAACCCACGGAAAGAATCGGATAGGCGCCGATCACCGGGGCCACCAGCCGCACCGGGCCGATGGCAAAGGCGCGGTAGAGCGCCGTGCCGCCGATGCCAAAGAAGACGCCTGCGAGCACGGCAAGCCAGATGTCGCCGCCGTTTGGCGTTTGAAGCCCCGCATAGGCGCTGATGGGGGTCACGATCATGAGACCAAAGGCCAGAACCCACACCAGCGGCGCGAAAATCCCGCTATTCTGGCTGACGTAGCGGACGCAGACATCATGGGTGCCCCAAGCGAGGGCTGCGACAAGGCCAAGGATCAGAGCGGTCATGCGGGATTTGGTCCTTGGGTCATGGCTGAGAATTCCGGGGTTGGTTCGGGTTTGATGTTGCTGGCGGGGCAGGGTTGCGATATTCTTATTGTTAAATAAATATTCCGCTTATGCAAATATCTTGCAGGGAAAGAGGAGGTCCGCAGTGTTGGAAATGCGCTATCCCGAGGTCAAGGCCGGGCCGCCCCGGCCCAGTGTGATTGTCGAGCCGCGGGTGTTTTCCCTGCCGCCCGGAACCGAACGCTATGTGGTCGAGGGGGCCGGTGCAATCCTGATTCGCGTCGAGGCGGGCGACCGCTTGCGGGTGGTGAATACCGAAGGCGGGCAGCGCTGCGAGATTGTGACGGCGGGGCCGGATGGGGCGATTGATCCCGGTATCTTGGGCGAGGCGGGCACAGGCGCGGCGGCTGGGTTGAAGGCGCTTTTGTCTGGGTCCGAGACATCCTTGCGTGGGTTGCGCATGGGGCTTGGGGCGCGGGGGATTGATCTGGCGCGGGCGAGGTCGGTGGATCTCTTCGAGGGGAGCAGCCCGGCAGGGGCCGAGGCGGAATTCACCGTGCGGCGCGACGGGGTGGCGGTGATCGCCGCCCCCGGCGGGATCATGGATTTCGCGGCGCAGGATACCGCGACGCCGCTCACGGTCTGGGTGACGCGCGCCACGCTCAAATCCGCGGCACGCTTTGAATTGCCCGATCCTCTGGCTGATCCGGTGACGGATTTGCGGGTGCATTCGGCCACGGCAGAGGCCTATTTCGTGAAGGCGGGGGACTATATCCAGATCCTTGATGTGGATGGGCGGCAATGCACGGATTTCCAGTGTTTCGCCGCGCGCAAGCTCGACAAGGGGATTGAGCATGCGCTGGATGTGACCACGACGCGCACGCTGATGGGCCATGCCTATCCGATGCCCGGCCTGCATGCGAAATACTACGATCAGGAGATGTTGCCGCTGGTCGAAGTGGTGCAGGACACGGTCGGGCGGCATGATGCCTTTGCGCTGGCCTGTGCCGCGAAATACTACGACGATATCGGCTATCCGGGGCATGTGAATTGTTCCGACAATTTCAACGCGGCCCTTGCCCCCCATGGGGTGACGGGGCGCGCGGGCTGGATGGCGATCAATTTCTTCTTCAACACCGGCATTGATGCGCATGGGGTGATGTATACCGACGAACCCTGGACGCGGCCCGGCGACTATGTGCTTTTGCGCGCGCTGACGGATCTGGTCTGTGTGAGTTCGGCCTGTCCCGATGACACCACCGCCGCCAATGGCTGGAACCCCACGGACATCCATGTGCGCACGTATAGCGGCAAGGAAACCTTTCAAAGATCGGTGGCCTATCGGCCCACCCCCGACGCGGAGCCAAAGATGACCAAACAGACAGGATTCCACCCGTGTTTCGCGCGGTTCACCGAGAATTTCATCGAATACAACGGCTATTGGCTGGCCAGTGCCATGTCGAGCGCCGGGCCGATTGCCGAGTATCACGCGTGTCGCCAAAAGGCGGTGGTGCTTGACCTGAGCGCGCTGCGCAAGTTCGAGATCACCGGGCCGGATAGCGAGGCGCTCTGCCAATATGTCTTTACCCGCGACATCAAGAAACTGCCGGTGGGCGGCGTGGTCTATACCGCGATGTGCTATCCGCATGGCGGCATGATCGACGATGGCACGGTGTTCCGTCTTGGTCAGGACAATTTCCGCTGGATTGGCGGGAGTGATTATGGCGGCGAGTGGCTGCGCGAGAAGGCGCAGGAACTGGGGCTGAAGGTGCTGGTGCGGTCCTCGACCGACATGCAGCACAACATTGCCGTGCAGGGGCCGGAGAGCCGGGATCTCTTGAAAAAGGTGATCTGGACCGCGCCGCACCAGCCCAAGTTTGAAGAGCTGGGATGGTTCCGCTTTGCGCCCGCGCGCATTGGCGATCACGACGGGATTCCTGTGGTGGTCTCGCGCACCGGCTATACGGGCGAGTTGGGCTATGAGATTTTCTGTCACCCCAAGCATGCGGTCGAGGTCTTCGATGCAGTCTGGGCGGCGGGCAAGGATCATGGGCTGACACCCATGGGGCTGCAGGCGCTCGACATGGTGCGGATCGAGGCGGGGCTGATCTTTGCGGGTTATGATTTCAGCGATCAGACCGACCCGTTCGAGGCGGGCATCGGTTTTACCGTGCCCTTGAAGTCGAAGCCGGATGATTTCATCGGGCGTGAGGCGCTCATTCGGCGCAAGGAGCATCCGGCGCGGGTGTTGGTCGGCCTCGACATCGACAGCAACGTGGCCGTGGGCCATGGCGATTGTGTCCATATCGGTCGGGCGCAGATCGGTGAGGTCACATCCTCGATGCGCTCGCCGCTCTTGGGCAAGAATATCGCGCTGGCGCGGGTTGATGTGGCGCATCATGCGGTGGGCACAGCCGTGGAGATCGGCAAGCTCGACGGGCAGCAAAAGCGGTTGCCCGCGCAGGTGGTGCCCTTTGCCCATTACGATCCGCAAAAGACCAAGCCGCGCTCTTGATATGCGTCAAGGCGGGCGTGGGTCTTGGCTGAGAGAGTGAGCGCCATGCGCACGGCATTGGACGAGATAGGCGGCGAAGAGCGGCTGCGGGACTTGGTTCGGACGTTTTACGACCGGATGGAGCATGATCCCGCAGTCTATCCGCTGCACCGGCTGCATTTTCGCGGTCACGGGCTCGAGCATACGCGCCAGACGCAGTTTGAATTCTTGTCGGGGTTTCTGGGGGGACGCGCCTATTACCGCGAGCGGTTCGGGCATATGGACCTGCGCGAGATTCATGCGCATGTGCCGATCCGGCAGGCCGATGTGACCATGTGGCTCGAGACCTTTGACGCGGCATTGCGCGCGGAGGGGATCGAGGGTCCGGTGGTCGAGCGGTTTCGCGCGGTGTTGCACCGGGCGGCGCATATGCTGATCAACGACGTGCCGGATTGGCGGGTCGAGGCGGATCGGATGGGGCAGGGGTGCCCAGTGTCGGGGGGGTGAGAGCCGACGTTGGGTATATCCCCGCGCGGAACAAGGCGCGGCACGCGCCGCCGCGCGGATCGCTGGGCCGTCCCGCGGCCTAGCGATTTGGAGAGGGATCGCTATTCTGTCAGGTGATACGGGCTTGGCAGGCATAAACTGCCAGACAGTGCCGTTGCTTCGCTAGTCCCCGGCCCAGCGTTCCGCGCGACTCATGCCTCGGGTTCAACGATCCGATAGAACCCAGCGATAACCGCACCCTTACCTATCTGAAAAAAAAGCACGCGCAATTTCTCGCGCGGGCCTGTTGTTTGGTGCGATGTGCGCTCAGATGTCGAGCGTGTTGTCGCGTTCCCATTTGGTGAAATGGCTGACAAAGGAATTCCATTCCTGCCGTTTCAGCTTGAGATAGGCGGCGGAGAAATCCTCGCCCATGGTGGCCTTGAGTTCCTTGTCCTTGTCGTATTCGCGCAGGGCGTCGAGCATGTTGAGCGGCAGTTTGGGCGCGCCGCGGACTTTGTGGCCGTCGGCATACATGTCGATGTCGTGACGCTTGCCCGGATCGGCCTTGGAGCGGATGCCCGAGAGACCCGCCGCGATGATCACGGCCTGCAGGAGATAGGGATTGACCGCGCCATCGGGCAGGCGCAGCTCGAACCGGCCGGGGCCGGGGACGCGCACCATATGGGTGCGGTTGTTGCCGGTCCACGTGACCGAATTGGGGGCCCATGTGGCGCCCGAGATGGTGCGGGGCGCATTGATGCGTTTGTAGCTGTTCACGGTCGGGTTGGTGATGGCGGCCAAGGCGCTGGCGTGTTTCATGATGCCGCCCAAGAAATGCTTGCCGCGCTCGGAGAGGCCCACTTCGCCGGTCTGGCCTTCGCCCTTGCCCGCAAAGACGTTGGTTTTGGCCTTTTTGCCGGGGCCATCCCAGACCGAGATATGCGCGTGACAGCCATTGCCGGTCATGCCTTCGATGGGTTTGGGCATGAAGGTGGCGCGGAAGCCGTGTTTTTCGGCGACCGATTTGGTCATGAACTTGAAGAAGGAATGTTTGTCGGCGGTGTCCAGCGCGTCATCATATTTCCAGTTCATCTCGAACTGGCCGTTCGCGTCTTCGTGGTCGTTCTGATAGGGTTCCCAGCCCAGTTCGAGCATGTAGTCGCAAATCTCGCGCACCACGTCATAGCGGCGCATCACCGCCTGCTGGTCATAGCAGGGCTTGCCGCTGGTATCGAAGGGATCGCTGATCTTGTCGCCTTCGGGGGTCAGAAGGAAGAACTCGGCCTCGATGCCGGTCTTGACATGCAGCCCCTCGGTGGCGGCCTCTGCGATCAGGCGGCGCAGCACGTTGCGGGGGGCTTGGGGCAGGTCCTTGCCGTCCATAACGCAATTGGCGGCGACCCAGGCCACATCGCGTTGCCAAGGCAGTTGGATCACCGAAGCGGGATCGGGCACCGCCAGCATGTCGGGATGCGCCGGCGTGAGATCGAGCCAAGTGGCAAAGCCCGCGAAACCGGCACCGTCCTCTTGCATGTCGGCAATCGCCTCTGCCGGCACCAGCTTGGCGCGCTGTCCACCGAACAGGTCGGTGTAGGAAATCATGAAGTATTTTACGCCCTTGTCCTTGGCAAATTTCGCCAGATCACTGGTCATTTTTTTCAGTCCCTGTTGTCATGTGTTGTCGGATATCGAGGGGCGTGGCCCATGAGGCCACGCCGGATCGGGGATCAGAAGCTGGTGCCGGGTTTGCCGGGCCACCAATCGGTGCCAGCAAGTGGCACCTTTGCCATGGCGGCGGCCTCCATCGTCACGGCGCAGAGATCCTCTGGCTCGAGATTGTGCAGATGGCTCTTGCCACAGGCGCGCGCGATGGTCTGGGCCTCGAGCGTCATCACCTTGAGGTAGTTGTTGAGGCGACGGCCCCCTTCGATGGGGTCAAACCGCTTCATCAACTCGGGGTCCTGGGTGGTGATGCCTGCGGGGTCCTTGCCTTCGTGCCAGTCATCATAGGCCCCTGCGGTGGTGCCCAGCTTGTTATACTCGGCCTCCCACTTGGGGTCGTTGTCGCCAAGGGCGATCAGCGCCGCCGTGCCGATGGCCACCGCATCCGCGCCAAGCGCCATGCATTTGGCCACATCGGCCCCGGTGCGGATGCCGCCTGACACAATGAGTTGCACTTCGCGGTGCATGCCCAGATCCTGAAGCGCGCGCACTGCTTCGCGGATACAGGCGAGGATGGGCTGGCCCACGTGTTCGATGAACACATCCTGTGTGGCGGCCGTGCCGCCCTGCATCCCGTCGAGCACGACCACATCGGCCCCGGCCTTGACCGCCAGCGTGGTGTCGAAATAGGGGCGTGCGCCGCCGACCTTGATATAGATCGGCACGCGCCAGCCGGTGATCTCGCGCAGTTCCAGCAGTTTGATTTCCAGATCGTCGGGGCCGGTCCAGTCGGGGTGGCGGCAGGCCGAGCGTTGGTCGATGCCCTTGGGCAGGTTGCGCATCTTGGCGACGCGGTCCGAGATTTTCTGGCCCAGAAGCATACCGCCACCGCCGGGTTTGGCCCCTTGGCCCACCACCACTTCGATGGCGTCAGCGCGGCGCAGGTCGTCGGGGTTCATGCCATAGCGTGAAGGCAGGTATTGATAGACCAGTTTCTTGGAATGGCCGCGTTCCTCGGGGGTCATGCCGCCGTCGCCGGTCGTGGTCGAGGTGCCAGCCAGCGTGGCACCACGCCCCAGAGCCTCTTTGGCGGGGCCGGAGAGCGCGCCAAAGCTCATGCCCGCGATGGTGATCGGGATGTCGAGATGAATGGGGTTCTTGGCAAAGCGGGTGCCGAGCGTGACGGATGTGTCGCAACGCTCGCGGTAGCCTTCGAGCGGGTAGCGTGAGATCGACGCGCCCAGAAACAGCAGGTCGTCGAAATGCGGCACCTTGCGTTTGGCCCCGCCACCGCGAATGTCATAGATGCCGGTGGCCGCCGCGCGGCGAATTTCCGCGTTGATCGACTGTGTAAAGGTCGCCGACTGGATCGGCTGGGTGCGCGGAGCGCCGTGGGTCTCGTCTTTCATGGTCTGAGCCCTCAGTATGCGTTGTCAGGTTTGAAGTTATAAAGCTGGCGGGCCGAACCGTAGCGCTTGAACTCTTCCGGTTTGGCATCGCAGCCGCCGCGTTCGAGCAATTCGGCAAGGAGTTCCAGATGTTCGGGGCGCATTTCCTTTTCGATGCAATCGGCACCGAGGGATTTCACGGAACCGCGCACGAAAAGCCGCGCCTCGTAGAGGCTGTCGCCAAGGGCGTCACCGGCGTTGCCACAGACCACGAGATTGCCCGATTGCGCCATGAAGGCGGACATATGGCCGATACTGCCATGGACGATGATGTCGATGCCCTTCATCGAGATGCCGCAGCGCGACGAGGCATTGCCCTTGATGATGAGTGTGCCGCCATTGCCGGTGGCCCCGGCGTATTGGCTGGCGTCGCCTTCGACGATCACGGTGCCGCTCATCATGTTCTCGGCCACGCCCGGACCGGCAGAGCCATGCACATGCACGGTGGCCTGTTTGTTCATGCCCGCGCAATAATAGCCGGTCGAGCCCATGACATGCACCTCAATGGGGGCGTCGAGCCCCACGGCGATGGCATGGCTGCCGCGCGGGTTGATGATATCCCAACCGGTCTGGTTGGTCTCGTTGGCCTGTGCCTGAAGGGTGGCATTGAGGCTGCGCAGCCCTTCGGCGGCGAGGTCAAATGTCTGCATGTCAGTGCTTCCAGAAATAGACGGTTGCGGGCTCGGGTTCCCAGACGCGGGCCTCTTCGATGCCCGGCAGGTTGACGAGGGCGCGGTATTCGCTGCCAAAGGCGACGTATTGATCGGTTTCGGCCATGACGGCGGGTTTGCAGGCGATGGGATCACGCACCACGCCAAAGCCGTCCTCGGTGCCGACCACAAAGGTGAAGAAGCCATCAAGATCAACGAGCGAGCTTTCGAGCGCCTCGCCAAGGGTCGCGCCTTCACGCATCTTCCAGGTGAGGTAGGCCGCGGCCACTTCGGTGTCGTTCTGCGTTTCGATGCGCACGCCCTCGCGCAGCAGCTTGCGGCGCAGGGAGTTGTGGTTGGAAAGCGATCCGTTGTGGACGAGGCACTGATCGGCGCCGGTGTTGAACGGGTGCGCGCCCATGGTGGTCACGGCCGATTCGGTGGCCATGCGGGTATGGCCGATGCCATGGGTGCCGCTCATCTTGGAGATCTCGAAACGGGCGGCCACGTCCTTGGGCAGGCCCACTTCCTTGTAGATCTCGATGCTCTCGCCGGCGGACATGACGCGCACGCCGGGCACGAGGCGCTCCAGAGCGGCGCGGGTCTCGGTTGCCTTGTCGGCGGGGAAATCCAGCACCGCATGGGTATCCTTGCGGGTGAGGGTGACGGGCGCGCCCAGTTCGGACGACAGGCGCTCGGCCAGACCCTCGAAATCGCGGGCGGCGGTATCCGACTGAATGGTCAGTTTGGCATGGCCTGCCTGCGGTGCGCCGTAGATGGCAATCCCGGCACTGTCGGGGCCACGGTCGGTCATGGTGATCAGCATATCGGTCAGCAAGCTGCCAAGCTGGGGTTCAAGTGCTTTGTCTTTCAGGAAAAGTCCGACAATCCCGCACATTCGCGTTTGCTCCACTTTGGTGATTCTGCCCCGGAGGGCCGCCTGAGTCCGAGGCTAACATCGGGCTGGAGGCGCTGCAACTGAAATGAATAAAAGTTTCCTAAGGGTAATTTGCGCGGGCGTAACCGGCCCGCGCAAACCCCTGTGGATCAGTAGCGGTCGAGATGCTTGCGGACCTTTTCAGGATCGCCCATCTTGCGTGCCTGCTCCAGATGCTCGCCCTCGCGGACGAACTGGATGCGATGCCACGCCAGCCAGAAGATGACGCCGACCACGGTCATCGGGATTTCCCAGCCTTGGAAGGGGTAGATAGCCCCGACATCGGCAAGATCAACGGCCCAGGATTCGTATCCGATTGTAGACATGTGCCTTTTCCTTATTCTGCGGGGGTTGCTTTGGCCGAGAGATAGGCCTTGTCGGCCTCGATGACCTGAACGATGGCATCCTCATAGGCATGGTGTTCTGCGTAATCGAGACCCTGCAATTCCACCTCGACCGGGATGCGAAGCACGCCAGCGGCGGCCTGCATCTTGGACACGATGAAGGCGGGCAGGAAGCCCAGACAGAAGAACATGATCACCGCACCAAGGGTCTGACCCAGCGGGTTGACCGTGGCGTAGCCCTCGAACGGCGAGGACGGAGCGCCCCAGAGAATGAAGCCCGCAAGGATAAGTCCGACGACGCCGGAATAGCCATGCACCGCGACCGCGCCCACAGCATCGTCAAGCTTGAAGCGGCGCTCGACCCAGTAGTGGAGTTTGTAGACGATCACGACACCGACCGCGCCAACCAGCATGGCCTGAATCGGGTGGTAGAGGTCATTGCCCGCAGACGCGGTGATGATCCCGGCGAGACCACCCGAGAAGGTCCAGAAGGCATCGCCCTTGGACACGACATAGGCCGCCATGAGACCGCCCGAGAGCGACATCAGGAAGTTGAAGGTGATGGCCGAGAGCGAGGTGGGCGCGAGGTAGATATTGGTAGCCGTCCAGGTGGTGCCGGTGATCTGGCCGCCGATAACCTCAGGCGAGATAAGCGGCACGTTGCAGGCGGCGTAAAAGCCCCAGAAGCCGGTATAGATCAGGAAAATCCCGATGGTGAGCATCCAGGGGTTATGCGGCGGGATGTCGCGCGGGGTACCGTCGGCGGCGAATTTGCCGATCCGTGGGCCCAGAACCATGATCACGCCCAGAGCATAGCCACCCGCGATGGCATGGATCACGCCAGAGGCATAGGCATCGTGATAGCCCAGATATTTGACCATCCAGCCGCCATAGTGCCAGCCCCAGGCCGCGTCGATGATCCACCAGACAGAGCCGATCAGCACCGCATGCACCCAGAGCGCCGAGGAGCGAATCCGCTCGATCACAGAGCCGGAGACGATCGAGGCTGCCGTCCATGAGAAGAGCAGGAACGCCGCCCAGAACACGCCGGTGATGTGGTCGCCAAGGTTGGTGCCCATGGTCGGGGACCACGGCAGGTTGGCATTGCCCATCTCGTGATTGAGCCCGCCGAAGAAGGGGAACATCGGGAAGGCCCAATAGATCCACCACCCGAAAAAGAAGAAGGTCACGGTGACGAGGGGAATCACCATCACGTTTTTCATCAGCGTGTGCATGTGGTTGCGGCGGCGGCTTGCGCCCACCTCATACATGCAAAAGCCGACATGGATCAGAAACATGAAGACGACCGTCACCCAATAGTAGAATTCGGTGAAGATGGTCGTCAACGCATCAAGGTTGCCGTTCATCGCACTCTCCCTGTTGTGCTGTGTTGTTTTATTGGTGGTAAAAACTTTTTCTTCTTAGGGGGGCAAAGATTTTCCGGACTGTCAAGAAATTTGAATCGAAACGGTGATCAATTCTGTGGCTGCCCGGAATTCGGGCGGGCTGGGAGGCGATATTCCCGTCAGGAAAATAATCTGCATGAAAGTATTGATTTTTGCTGCGATCTGCGTCTGAATATCGTCAAACACACCCCACAACAGACAGGGAGCCGGCCATGGCCATCATCTACAGAACTTCTGCGCTTGCACCGCGACACACCGAGATCGGCGGCGAGTTGACCGATTGGAACGGAATGGGGACCGCATGGTTCTATGACCATACCGATGCGCGCGCGGAGGCGGATTACCTTGCGGTGCGCACCAAGGCGGGGCTGATGGATGTATCGGGTCTCAAGAAAGTGCATATCGTCGGGCCACATGCGGCCGCGGTGATCGACCGCGCCACCACGCGCGATGTCGACAAGATCATGCCGGGCCGTGCGGTCTATGCCTGCATGCTGAATGATGCGGGCAAGTTCATCGACGATTGCGTGATCTACCGCCTGTCGGTCAATCACTGGATGGTGGTGCATGGCACCGGCACGGGTCACGAATCGCTGGCGATGGCGGCCTATGGCAAGAATGTTGCGATGCTCTTTGATGACGATCTGCACGACATGTCGCTGCAAGGGCCGGTGGCGGTGGATTTCCTTGAAAAGCACGTGCCGGGGATTCGCGATCTGGCCTATTTCGGCATCCTGCAAACCAAGCTCTTTGGCCTGCCGGTGATGATCTCGCGCACCGGATATACCGGCGAGCGCGGCTATGAGATTTTCTGTCAGGGGCGGCATGCGATCCGGATCTGGGATCAGATTTTGGCAGAGGGCAAGGACATGGGCATCGTGCCGGTGCAGTTCTCGACGCTCGATCTCTTGCGCACCGAAAGCTACCTGCTGTTCTATCCGGGCGACAATTCCGAGACCTATCCGTTCAAGGATGATCTCTGCGGCGATACGCTCTGGGAATTGGGTCTGGATTTCACGGTGTCGCCGGGCAAGACCGGGTTCCGCGGCTCGGAAAATCACTATGCGCTCAAGGGCAAAGAGCGGTTCAAGATCTACGGCGTGCGGCTGGAGGGCAAGCGTGCGGCGGATATGGGCGCGCCGCTGCTCAAGGATGGCAAGACCGTGGGCGTCGTGACCTTTGGTCTGAATTCCAACCTCAACGGCTATAACGTGGGCATCGCGCGGATGCCGGTTGACTGCGCCGTGCCGGGGACCAAGATGAGCGTGCGCTATGCGGATGGCACCGAGGTTGGGTGCGTGGCCGAAGAGATGCCGTTCTATGACAAGGACAAGGTGATCCGCTCGGCCAAGGGGTAATCCCTTGGCCCACGGGCCCCACTGGCCCAGAGACGCGAAACAGACGCGAAAGGGAGCAGACGCGACGATGTCGAAATTCCAGTTTCCGGAGAGTATCGCCAGCCGCCCGGTCTATGGCACATTGGCCCCGCGACCGGGCAAGGCGCATCTGATGATCGCTGATGCCGAGGGGGCCGAGGCGCTGCTTGATCTGGCGGCGCAGGATGCGGGGCTGATGGCCAAGGCCCATATCCTCTATATCCCCAAGGGGACGGGGGAGACCTATGTCGAGAAGCTGCGCGCGGCGGGCCCTGCGCAGCTCTATATCGGGCCGAGTTATGCGGCCTCGGTGCAGCGGCTGCGTCGCGTGCTGTCGGATGCGCATATGGGGTTGCAGGTCTATCTTGCGGGCACCGAAGGGCTGATGGGGCAGGCGATGAACGAGGCGGTGACGGCGGGTATTCCGCACAGCGCCATTCAGACCGAGCATCGCGGCTCGACCGCGCGGCGGATGCAATGTGTGCATTGCAAGGGCATCACCGAGGATGTGACCACCGATCCCTTTGTCTGTTCGCATTGCGGGCTGAACCTCTTTGTGCGCGATCACTACTCGCGCCGGTTGGCGGCATTTCAGGGCGTGTGCATTGATGCCGAAGACCCCGGCGAGGTTCCCCCTGCGAAGGAGATATATTCATGAGCGCCGCCCCCCAGAAGGCCCGCGCCGGGGCCGAAAAGATCGAGGTGGTTGTGGCCGCCGTGGTGCCGGTGAATGAATTGGTGACACGGTTCGAATTCCGCCGCCCGGATGGGGCGGAGTTTCCACCCTTTTCCGCCGGTGCCCATACGGTCGTGGAAATGCACGACGAGGGGCGCACGCGGCTTAACCCCTATTCGCTGATGTCGGACCCCGGTGATCGCTCGCTCTATGCCATCTCGGTGCGGCGCGATGACGAGGGGCGGGGTGGATCGCTCTTTATGCACCGCCATGTGAAGCCGGGCGATGCGATGACCATTACCTATCCGGTCAACCTCTTTCCGCTGGATTTGCGGGCGCGCAAGCATGTGTTCTTTGCCGGGGGCATCGGGATCACGCCCTTTATGGCGATGATCGCGCAGTTGGAGCAATCGAACGGCAATTGGGAATTGCATTACGCCTGCCGGAGTGCCGCGCTCGGCTCTTATGCCAATGAGTTGCGGGGCAAGTATCCCAACAAGGCGCATATCTATTACGACGATCAAAAGCAGGCGATTCCGCTCGATGATCTCTTGGGCGGGCAGCCTCTGGGCACGCATATCTATGTCTGCGGTCCCATGGGGATGATTGCTTGGGTGAAGGGCCGCGCGACAGAGCATGGCTGGCCGGATGAGGTGGTGCATTCCGAGGAATTCCTCGCCCCTCAGCCCGGCGTGCCGTTTGAAGTGCGGCTCTGCAAATCCGATCTGGTCATTCAGGTGGGCGAGCACGAGAGCCTGCTGGAGGCGATCGAGCGGGCGGGGGTCGATGCGCCCTTCCTCTGTCGCGGCGGGGCTTGCGGGCAATGTGAGACCGACGTGGTCGCGTTGGACGGCGAGATTGTCCACCGCGATCACTGGCTGGACGAGGCCGAACATGCCAGCGGCAAGAAAATCATGCCCTGCGTCAGCCGTTTCATCGGCAAGACGCTGGTTCTGGACCGGTAAGGAGCCATCTGCGATGACCATTCAGTTCAATAACGAGACCTTCCGCGACGACTATTCGTTCCGCAACTCGCCTTGGGCGATCAAGCGGTTCCCGTTCCCGTTCCACGAAGACAGCTATATGTATTCGGTCAACATGGAGCAGCATCGCGGCGGGCCTGCGGGCTCGGTCTATGAAAAGCGGTTCGATGTCGACGAGCATTACCTGTCGGAGATGCGCGACCGGGCGCTGGTGCTGGCCGACGATCCGCTGCGGTGCCAATCCCTGCCGCATATGACGCTGGCGGGGTGGGATACGCTCGAACTCATCATGACCTGCAAGGCCGAGGATTACCCCGACCTCTTTGAATTGCACCGCGACGGCAATCGGTGGCGGTGGATCAACAAACCGATGGGGATCGACCAGAGTTTCACCTTTCTCGATCCGACCACGCTGCCTTGTGGGCCGCTGGAATATATCACGCGGCAGACGCAGGGCGATTTCGCGGTGCTGGATCAGCGCGACGAGATGCTCTGGATGGATGCGGGGATGATCACGACGCAGGCCGACTGGTCTCTTGATTTCGACATCGGGATGAATTTCTTTGAATGGCACGCGCCGGTGCCCTTGGCGCATGAGATGGGGATTTTCCAGCGCGCGCTGAAATTCCTGCTCAATGTGCAACAGGGCGCGCCCGCGCGGCGGCTCAACTGGACGATGACGGTCAATCCGCTGCTCGACACGAGCCCCGAGAATTACCACAAATGGGGCGTGCAAAAGACCACGTTGACGCCCGAGAATATCGGCGCGAAACAGCATTTGCGGGTGGAATTGCAGACGTTTTTCCGGCTGCCGCGATCGAATGCGCTGCTGTTTCCGATCCGGTGCTATCTGATCGCGTTTCAGGATGTGGTGAGCGTGCCGAAATGGGGCCGACGTTTGCACCGGGTGGTGCGCGATCTGCCCGAGGAGCTGGCGACCTACAAGGGGTTCATCCGCAACCGGCCGATGATGGTCGAGTATCTGAGCCGGTTCGATGATGGCCTGCCCACCAGCCCCGGCGTCTGGCCGGATCTGGAGACGGAGCCGCCTTTGCAGAAATGAGCGTGTGGGGGCTGTTGCTAAGGGTGCCCCTGACACGCCTGAACGACTTAAGGTTTTGGGGTGAACGGGCGCGACCGTTCCCCCCACGCCTCAACTCTTTTGCGGATAGCTGATGATCGACAGATAGCGGATCGGGAAGCGGATCAACTGGTCCGGTCCATGCGGAGCGTCGGCATCAAAAAAGAGCGTGTCGCCGGGGGTGAGGTGATAGGTCTGATTGCCGTGGCGATAGCCGACCTCGCCGTCGAGCATGTAGATCATCTCGATCCCCTCATGCTGAAAGGTCTTGAACGTGTCGGATTCGGAGTTGAGGACGATCAGATAGGGCTCGACCATGACGCCGCTGCTGTTCGATCCGATATGGCCCAGGAGATTGTATTGATGGCCTGCACGGGTGCCTGCGCGCTCGATCTCGACACCTTGGCCGGCCTTGGTGTGGACCGCCTCGCGGCGCTCTTCGTATTCTTTGAAAAACGCGGTCAAGGGCACCGAGAGCGCGCGCGCCAGCGTTTGCAGCGTGGTCAGCGAGGGCGATGTATTGCCATTTTCGATCTTGGAGAGCATGCCGATAGAGAGTTCGGTCATGTTCGAAAGTTCGGCCACGGTGATGTTCTGTTTCTTGCGATAGGCGCGCACCTCGCGGCCGATGGCAACCTCCAGCACTTTCTCGCGCTCGTCGCGCAGCTTGTGAGGGTCCTGAGTCAGTTTGACCAATTTTGCGGTTTCCATGATGCTCATTGTTTTCCTCTCAGATTTAGGCTGTGCGCGTCGAAAATGCCAGATTGTTCCATTCAGTCTTATGCTCTTCACCATATTGCATAATTTTTTCCCAAGTGGAAAATGTTACGTAGAGGCACAGGCAGTTCGGACAAGAGGCCGACCGAGATGACACAGCGCGTGATCCGAATAGGGTTTCTGATCTTTCCGGGATTTCCGATGTCGTGCCTGACGTCGGTGATCGAGCCGTTGCGCGCGGCCAATGAAATTTCGGGGCACCGAACCTTTGCCTGGGATCTGGTGGCCGAAGGGGCGGAGCGGGTGATGTCGAGCGCGGGCATTGCCTTTGAACCCGGTCGGCGGCTGTCCGAGACCGACGATTGCGATTACCTGCTTCTCTTGTCGGCCCCCACCAGCCGGTTTGCCGATGCACGCTCTGCCGCCCATCTGCGGCGGCTGGCGCGGCATGGCACGGTGCTGGGCGCGATCAGCGGCGGGGTGTTCCCGCTCTTGCGCAGCGGGGCGGTGGCGGATGTCGCGCTGTCGGTGCATTGGTGCTACGAGGCGGCATTTCTGGCCGAGTTTCCGGGGGTGCCCGCGTCGGATCAGGTGATCGAGATCGACCCGCGCTGTGTCACCGCCTCGGGCGCTGCGGCGGCGTTCGATCTGGCGCTGCATATGGTCGAGACAGCACTTGGCGCGGGGATTGCGACCGAGGTCGCCTGTTGGTTCCAGCATCCGATGATGCGCAAGGCGGGCGTGCAGCAGATGGTGCCGGTGCTGGGCGAGGGGGCGCGGGCCACCGATCTTCCGCCGATGGTGGCGCGTGCCATTGACCTTATGGCGCGGCATATGTCGGCACCCTTGTCGATGGCGGAGGTGGCGGAGGAGCTGGGCATCACCCCCCGGCATCTGGAGCGCAGCTTCAAGCGGGCCACGGGGCAGAACCCCACCAATTATTTCCGCGCAATGCGGATGAAGGCGGCGCGGCAAATCGTGATGTATTCCAACGATACCATGGCGCAGATCGCCGAAGCGGTGGGCTATGCCAGTTCCAAGGTGCTGGTGCGGCATTACCGCGAGGCCTTTGGCATTTCGCCGCGCGAGGACCGGCAGCGGATCAACCTGACGCGGGTCAAGGGCAATCTGCCGGTGCCCTCGGTCTGAGGTCTAGCGGCGCAATCCTGTGCCGATCTGGTTCAGGATTTCCTCGATGGCGCTGTCGGGCGCGGCGGGCGCGCCAGATACCCGCACCTTGATGGCGTCGAACCGGGCGCGGAGGGCTGTTTTCTCAGCCCCTTGGCAATCGTTCCAAGGCCGCCCCTGCAAGCCCATGACAAGGGCATAGTAGCCGATGAAATGCGGGGCTGTGCCGCTGCGCAAGAGCGCCTCATAGGCGGCATCGGCGCCCATGGCGCGCAGGCTGTCGGCGTCGTGGATACCGGCACGCGCAAAGCCTGCGTCCGAGGCGGGGCCGAGATTGCGGATCGAAGAAACGGGGGCGATGGTGGGGGCAGGCATGCGCGGCAATCCGTTGATCTGGTAGGCCCGGAGGGACTCGAACCCCCAACCAAAGCGTTATGAGCGCTCTGCTCTATCCAATTGAGCTACAGGCCCCACCTGCGGCATTTCGTAAGCCGGGGGCGGGGCGGGGTCAAGGCTTTGAGATTGCGCAGCGGCGGTCAATCGGCTAACGGGGAGCGCATTCAAGCGATGGGGACAATCCATGACCGAGCGACAGAACGGGATCACCTATGCCGATGCGGGCGTCGATATCGACGCGGGCAATGCGCTCGTGGAGCGGATCAAGCCTGCGGCCAAGCGCACCAACCGTTCGGGCGTCATGTCGGGGCTGGGCGGCTTTGGCGGGCTCTTTGATCTCAAGGCCGCAGGCTTTCGCGATCCGGTTCTGGTGGCGGCGACCGATGGCGTGGGCACCAAGCTGCGGATTGCGATTGATACCGGCCATGTCGATGGCGTGGGGGTCGATCTTGTGGCGATGTGCGTCAATGACCTGATTTGTCAGGGCGCGGAGCCGCTGTTTTTCCTCGATTATTTTGCCACGGGCAAGCTCGAGCTGGAGCAGGCGACGCGGATCATCGAAGGGATTGCGCGGGGCTGCGAAGGCTCTGGCTGTGCGCTCATTGGCGGCGAGACCGCAGAAATGCCAGGTATGTATCACAAGGGTGATTTCGATCTGGCGGGGTTTGCCGTGGGTGCCATGGAGCGCGGCACGGAACTGCCGGCGGATGTGGCGGAGGGTGATGTTCTCTTGGGGCTCGCCTCGGACGGGGTGCATTCCAACGGCTATTCCCTCGTGCGGCGGATTGTCGAGATGTCGGGGCTGACATGGGACGACGCCTGTCCCTGGGCCGAGGGCAGTCTGGGAGAGGTTCTGCTCACGCCGACGCGGCTCTATGTGCGCCCCGTTCTGGCGGCGCTGCGGGCGGGGGGTATCCACGGTCTTGCGCATATCACTGGCGGCGGGTTGACCGAGAACCTGCCGCGCGTTCTGCCCGAGGGGCTGGGCGCGGAGATTGACCTTGGCGCGTGGGAATTGCCGGGCGTGTTCCGCTGGCTGGCCGAGACCGGCAATATGGCCGAGGCGGAATTGCTCAAGACCTTCAATTCCGGCATCGGGATGATCGCGGTGGTCGCGGCGGACGAGGCCGAAGCGGTGAGCGCCGCCCTCAGCGAGGCGGGCGAGCGCGTCTGTCGGCTGGGGCAGGTGGTGCCGGGCAAGGGTGTGGCCTACCGGGGCCGTCTTTTGTGAGCAAGCGGGTCGCGATTCTGCTTTCGGGGGGCGGCTCGAACATGCGCGCGCTCGTTGCGAGCATGACCGGCGACCATCCGGCGCGGCCTGCGCTGGTGCTGTCGAACCGGGCGGATGCGGGCGGCATTGCCTGGGCAGCAGAGCAGGGGATTGCGACCGAAGTGGTGGATCACCGACCCCATGGCAGCGACCGCGCTGCGTTCGAGGCCGAGATGACCGCACGGATGCGCCCCTATGAGATCGATATCATCTGTCTGGCGGGGTTCATGCGCGTGCTCACGGGCGGCTTTGTTGCGCCATGGCAAGGGCGGATGATCAATATCCACCCCTCGCTCTTGCCGAAATATCGCGGATTGCACACCCATGCCCGCGCACTTGATGCGGGCGAGCATGAGGCGGGCTGCACCGTGCATGAGGTGACGGCGGAGCTTGATGAGGGGCCGGTGCTGGGACAGGCGCGGGTGCCGGTTCTGGCGGGCGATACGCCCGACACGCTGGCGGCGCGGGTGCTGGCGCAGGAACATATTCTCTATCCGGCGGTGCTGCGGCGCTTTGCCGGGGGCAACCGCACGCCACTCTACCTGCCCTGAGCGCGGCATTTGCAATTCGGCTAATCTGGTCTATAGCTGGGGGCGGGGGACAGGACCGGGCATTTTAGACGAGAGCGAAGATCACCCCATATGAAAACAATCACCACGACTGAAGAACTCGCGGCGTTTTGCGCCATGGCGCGGCGCCATCCTTATGTGACCGTCGATACCGAATTTCTGCGCGAACGCACCTATTATTCCAAGCTCTGTCTTTTGCAGATGGCTGTGCCGGGCACAGGCGACGACAGCGCCGTTCTGGTCGATCCAATTGACGGCGCAGAGATGTCGATGGAGCCGCTCTATGAGCTCTTCCGCGATACCTCGGTGGTCAAGGTGTTCCATGCCGCGCGGCAGGATCTCGAGATTTTCCACGTCGATGCCGGGGTGATTCCCGATCCGCTGTTCGATACGCAGGTGGCGGCCATGGTCTGTGGCTTTGGCGAGCAGGTGGGGTATGAGACACTGGTCAAACGGATCGCCAAGCAGAGCGTCGACAAAAGCTCTCGGTTCACCGATTGGTCGCGGCGCCCGCTCACGGAGGCGCAAAAGGTCTATGCGCTGGCGGATGTGACGCATCTGCGGGTGATTTACGAATATCTGGCCAAGAAACTGGCAAGCTCCGGGCGCGACAAATGGGTGGCCGAGGAATTGAGCGTGCTGACCGATCCCGCGACCTATCGCACCGATCCGGCCGAGGCGTGGCAGCGGGTCAAGACGCGCAACACCTCGCCCAAGTTTCTGGCGATTCTGCGGGAACTGGCGCGGTTTCGTGAGGAGTATGCGCAATCCCATGACGTGCCGCGCAGCCGGGTCTACAAGGATGATGCGCTGGTCGAACTGGCCTCGACCAAGCCTGTGACGCCGCAGGATCTGGGGCGGTCGCGGCTCTTGCTGCGCGAGGCGCGCAAGGGCGATATTGCCGACGGGATCATGGCGGCGGTCAAGGCTGGGCTGGAGTGTCCGACGGATCAGATGCCGCGCGCCGAGGCGTTGGAGGATCGCGCGCAGGTCAACCCGGCGCTGGCCGATCTCTTGCGGGTGCTGCTCAAGGCCAAGAGCGAGAGTTACGGCGTTGCGGCCAAGCTGATTGCAAGTGCGAGTGACCTTGACGCCATCGCGGCGGGCGGGCGCGATCTGCCTGCGCTGCGGGGCTGGCGGCTCGATGTGTTCGGGGCTGACGCGCTCCGGCTTTGCAAGGGTGAGGTGGCTCTGGCGGTCAAGGGCAGCGGCGTGGAGACCGTGGATCTCTGAGGCGGGGCGTTGCCCCCGCCCTCAGCGGCGGCTGACCTGTTCGTTGCGGGCACCGATCACGCGGATTTCGCTGGCGCGTTCAAGCGACTGGTTCGAGACAAAGACACCTGCCAGCACCGTGCGCGCGCGTTCGGAGCCTTGCGGCTGATCTTCGGGCTGCACCGCCATCAGGCGCAGTTCCAGCACGCCATTCACCGGCTCATTCTCGGTCTCGGAAACGAGGCGCACGTCATAGGCCCCCTGTCGCAGGGTCACGCCCTCGACGCGGATGATACCGCCGTCGCTGGTGCGCTCGATCACCATGCGTGTGACCTGATCCACGGGCGTGCCTTCATAAACCTTGTCGCGGCGGCGGCGAAAGATCGTTTCTTCGCGTTCGGGAATCAGGGGATTGGTACTCGCTGGCGTGGCTTCGGTGGCGCGGCGGCGCGGGGTGCTGCGCCCGAACCAATTGCGCGGATTGGCGCGTGATTGGCGATAGCCGCCACATCCCGCCAGAACCGACATTGCCACCAATGATAGAAAGACCCGCCGTTGCATGCCATCCGCCCCTGTCATCTTTTCCTTTCGACTATCCTATCGCGACCGGCTTGAAAAGGTGCAAGCGGGGTCTGGACCTTTTTCCGGCCCGGCCCTAGGTCTGAGGCAGAGATCAGGGAGAGTGTCATGGCCACCGCCGCCTTTGAAGAGATCGTCGATGATTTCGAGTTTCTCGAAGATTGGGAGGATCGCTATCGCTATGTGATCGACCGGGGCCGGGCGATGGACCCGCTGGAGGGCGCGCTCAAGGTGCCCAGCACCAAGGTCGAGGGCTGTGCAAGTCAGGTGTGGCTACATCCACGGATCGAGGCGGGTGTTTTCAGCTTTGATGGCGACAGCGATGCAATGATTGTGCGTGGCCTTATCGCGGTGCTGCGCGCGCTCTATAACGGCGTGCCGGTGGGCGAAGTGGGGCGGGTCGATGCGCCTGCAGAACTGGCGAGGCTGGGGCTGGATGCCCATCTGTCGGCGCAACGCTCGAACGGGGTGCGGGCGATGATCGAGCGGATCAGGCAGGTCGCGGCAGAGGCGGAGTGAGTGCGCAAAGTGGGGGTGCTGCCCCCACGCCCCCGAGGTATTTCAGGACAGATGAATTTTAAATCAGGGCTTTGCGGCCTGTTCTTCAAGTGATGCTTTAAGATCGCCATAGCCTGTGAAGCGGTATTCATAGGCGAGGCCGAGGCGGGCGGCGCAGGCTTCGGCCTTGGCGCGCAGGGCCGGATCATCGGTTTGCGCCTGATAGACCAGCTTGGTGTAATTGCCAAAGATCATGTCGCGCAATTGCGGGTGGCGGTCGAGGCCCATGGGTTTCCAGACAAAGGCATCGAATTGTCGCACGAGAAAGTCGGTGAGGTAAAAGGCGCTGATTTCGTCTTCATGGGCGGCAAACCGGTCGAGACCTTCGTAGAACGCATAGCAATGTGGGCCGGCCACCATTTCGACGCCGAGGTCGGCGCATTTCGCCTGCAATTGCCCGCCAGTGCCGCAATCGGCATAGACCACGAAAATGCGGTCATAGCGGCTGCGATGGGCGAGGACGGATTTTTCCACCTCGGCGGTGATCTGGTCGGGATAGAGGTGCAGCTTGGCCGGAAGGCATTGCAAATCCATGTGATCCCAACCGTTCAGGCGTTTGAGCGCGAGAATCTCATGCGCCAAGGCCCCGCAGGCGATGAGCAGAAGGCGGCCATTACCTCGTGCGTCCAAACCATGCGCGGTCAGCACGTCGGGGTCGGGCAGGGTGAAAGGGGTAGTTGTCACAAAACCTGACCTTTTCGTTATCTCGGCACAAAAGCTTCGCAGGCGATGGAGAGAAAAGGTATCACCGCGGGAAGATCACCATCATTGACTTGCCCAACACTCTCATAAGGACATATGCGCATGATCGGTTCTTCTGTCAAAACTTCCAAGTTGCCCAAACTCACCTTCCAGACACTTGGCCTCATGTTCATCTCGGGGTTCTTTGCAACAAACGCCTTTGATCTCTGGGGCCAGGTCATAAGCCCCGGTCTGGGCTTTGCAAACCTGTCACCGCATGGTCTTGCCAAGAGCCTGCTCGGCGCTCTGGGTCTGCCCAACGGCGATTTTGCAGGCTATTTCGTCCATTTTTATCTGGTGGGCCTGATAGGCTATCCCGTGGGCTGGCTCTTTGTCTTTGCGCCGCTGTGGAGCAGAGTTGTCGGACAGGGCGCAGGCTGGTTCGTTCCGTCGTTCGTCTATGGATTTGGTCTTTGGGTTTTTGCGATTGGTGGCATTACCGCGATTGCCGGCCTCCCTTTCTTTCTCGGGTTTACGGGAATCGCTTGGGTCGCTCTGGTCGGGCATGTGCTCTATGGGATCGTGATGGTCGCCGTGATGCGGATCATTCAGCGCACCTGACCCCGGTTATTTGAGCTTGTGCGCGCCGACGGATCGGCGCGCAAAGAGGTGTTGGCAAAGGGCGGCGTGCTGGGTTCAGCTTGCGGCCATCCGGTTGTGCTTGCGCGCCATGAAATCCTTGGCGGTTTCCACGGCCACAGCGGCGTCGCGGCAATAGGCATCGGCGCCGATTGCCTTGCCGAATTCCTCGTTGAGCGGCGCGCCGCCCACCAGCACGATATAGTCATCGCGCTTGCCCTGTTCGATCAGCGTGTCGATCACGACCTTCATATAGGGCATGGTGGTGGTCAGCAGAGCGGACATGCCGAGGATGTCGGGCTGTTCGGTTTCGAGAGCGGCGAGATATTTCTCGACCGCGTTGTTGATGCCGAGATCGACAACCTCAAAGCCTGCGCCTTCCATCATCATGCCGACAAGGTTCTTGCCGATATCGTGGATGTCGCCCTTGACGGTGCCGATCACCATTTTGCCCACGCGCGGTGCGCCGGTCTCGGCCAGAAGCGGCTTGAGGATGAACATGCCGCCTTTCATCGCGTTGGCGGCCAGCAGCACTTCGGGGACAAAGAGGATGCCGTCGCGGAAATCCTTGCCGACGATGGTCATGCCACCGACCAGCGCCTCGGTCAGGATGCGGTAGGGGGCCCAGCCGCGCTCAAGCAGAATGTTGACGCTCTCTTCGATCTCTTCCTTGAGACCGTCGTAGAGGTCGTCGAACATCTGTTGGACAAGCTCGTCATCGTCGAGGTCGGCGAGGATGATGTCGTCGTCTTGGTCGGACATTGCGGGAATCCTTGAGTTCTCTGCGCGCGCGCATCTGGGTTGACTGGGCGCAGCTTTGGTCAATTTGCGGCGCGGCCACTTTCCGAATTGCGACGCTGCCCGCGCCGCAACCGACCTATACAGGGGAATCGCGCGGGATGTGACTGAATTATCGGCATGAAGATTATCGGTTTCTTGCAAATGTTCTCTTTATGTTCCATTCATGGGGCCATGAAAGCGGAACCAACCCTTCCCTCTGATCTGCGCCTGCGGGCGCGGGGTGCGCTGAGCAACGCGGCGGGCCGGTTCGAGGCGTATGGCGTGCAGTATGACGCAGAGGTAGGCGCGGAGGAGGCGCGGCTCTTGCGCACGCAGGTGACGACAGAGAGCCCGCGCCGGGTGATCACCTACAACCGCTCGCCCGACCTGCCGTTTGACCGCTCGATCAACCCTTACCGCGGCTGTGAGCATGGCTGCATCTATTGTTTTGCGCGGCCGAGCCACGCCTATCTGGGTCTGTCGCCGGGGCTTGATTTTGAGACACGGCTGATTGCACGGCCCGAGGCCCCTGCGCGGCTGGAGGCAGAGTTGCGGGCGCGCAGCTATGGCGTGGCGCCGATAGCGATTGGCACGAACACCGATCCTTATCAACCGATCGAGGCGGAGTTCGGGATTACCCGTGCCTGTCTCGAGGTTTTGCAGCGGTTCCATCATCCGGTGGCGGTTGTGACCAAGGGGGCGCTGATTGAGCGGGATATTGATATTCTGGGCGAAATGGCCGCGCGCGGGCTGGCGCGGGTGGGAATTTCCGTGACCACTCTCGATGAGGTCCTGGCGCGGCGGTTGGAGCCGCGCGCGCCCACACCGGCGCGGCGGCTGGAGATGATCCGGCGCTTGGCGGCGGCGGGCATTCCTGTGCGCCTCATGGTGTCGCCGGTCATTCCGGGGCTGACCGATCCGGAGATCGAGGCGATTCTGGCGGCGGGGCGCGAGGCCGGGGCAGGGTCCGCAAGCTGGATCATGCTGCGCCTGCCGCGCGAGGTGTCGCCGCTCTTTCAGGAGTGGCTGGCGGCGCAGTATCCCGACCGGGCGCGCAAGGTGATGAACCGGCTGCGTGAAATGCACGGTGGTCAGGACTATAGCGCCGAGTGGCATCGGCGGATGCGGGGCGAGGGGGTGCATGCCCGCATGATCGCGCGCCGGTTCGATCTGGCGGCGCGGCGGCTGGGGTTGGATCAGGAGCAGGCGGCGTTGCGCACGGACCTTTTCGAGGTGCCGCTGGCGCGGGGGGATCAGCTCTCGCTTTTTTGAGCGCGTCGTCCGCTGAGCCAGGCCAGCGCCAAAAGGCCCGCGACCACGGCACCGGGCATGAGGACAAGGAGCGTCAGATCCTCGCCGCGCAGGGACCAGGGGAGCGGGATGGAACAGTCTCCGCCCGGCGACCCAAAGGCACAGGCGAGGCCGGAAATCCAGACATAGCCCATGCCCCATGCGAGCGTGGTCAGCAGGGCCGCGGCGAGGAAGATGAGGCGCAGCATCTTCCTGCCCCTTTGCTCAGGCGCGGCGGCGGCGGGGGCGGCGGGGAGCCGCGGTATCGTCGCCGGTGCCATCCCCGCCCGACGAGAAGCCCCCAAGCGCGTCAGTGATTTCTTCCAGCGTTGGGCGAGGGCCGCGCGGGCGGGTTTCCAAGGCGGCGCGCATTTTCGACAGATGTTCGGGCATGGTGCCACAGCAACCGCCGATGATCGTGGCGCCTGCGTCGCGGGCGAGCACGGCATATTCTGCCATGAGGTCCGGGGTGCCGTCATAGTGGATATGGCCGTCATGGTATTTCGGGATGCCGGCATTGCCCTTGGCAATAATCGGCCGCTCCGAGCCTTGGGCCACGAACCCAAGGATGGTGCGCAGAAGGTCCGAAGCCCCGACGCCGCAATTGGCACCAAAGGCCAAGGGCGGATTGCCCAGCTTTTCGACCATGGTGGCCATGTCGGACGAGGTGACACCCATCATGGTGCGCCCGGCGGTGTCAAAGCTCATGGTGCCGCACCACGGCATGTCGGCCAGTTTGAACGCCTCGGCGGCGGCCTTGTATTCTTCGGGCGCGGAAATGGTTTCGAGCCAGAGCACATCGGCCCCGCCTTCCTTGAGGCCCTCGGCCTGTTCGTGGAAAATCTCGACCGCCAGTTCATGCGTGAGCGCCCCCATCGGGGCCATGATTTCGCCGGTGGGTCCGACAGAGCCTGCGACGATCACGGGGCGGTCATAGCGGTCGGCCACGTCACGGCCAATCTCGGCGGAGATGCGCGAAAGCTCGCGCGCGCGGCCCTGTGCGCCGTGCAGTTTCAGGCGCGCCGCGTTGCCAC
>NZ_JAGPVV010000133.1 GCF_018066915.1 Roseovarius sp. | reverse complement strand
ATGAACATGATCACCTTTACCGCCCGCTCGCGCGAGGCCATCGTGGGCTTTCACACCCGCATCGCCGATGCGCTTGCCAGTTCTGATGCAGAGGCCGCGCAATCGGCCTTGACCGAGCTTGAGGCCTATACGCTGACCCTTGGGCGTGATGTCATGGCCGCCCGCGCCCGCACGCCCAAATAGACCGCCTCAGACGCCCCAGGCCGCGCATTTGCGGTCAATCGTCTTGCGCGCCACGCCCAGACGCCGCGCCGCCTCGGCCCGGTTGCCGCCACAGGCATCGAGCACGGCCATGATATGCCGCTGCTCGACATGCTCCAGCGTCTCCAGCGCCTGCTCCCCGCCCCCCCGGCCAGAGCCTGCGAATTCCTCTGGAAAGGCCCCGAGGATCACCGACCGCTCGATCAGATTGCGCAATTCGCGCACATTGCCGGGCCAGTCATAGCGGCTCAGCTTGAGCAGGACCTCGGCATCGAGATCAAGCGCAGGCATCCCCAGCGCCCCTGAAAACTCGCTCATGAAGAGCGCCGCCAGTTCGACGATATCCTCCTGCCGCTCCTTGAGATTGGGCATTTCCACGTTGACGATGTTGATCCGGTGATAGAGATCGGCCCGGAACCGCCCCGCGCGCACCGCCTCAAGCAGATTGGCATTGGTGGCAAAGAGAAACCGCAGATTGAGCGGGATTTCCCGTTCGGACCCGATGGGGCGGATACGCTTGTCCTCCAGCACCCTCAAAAGCGCCGCTTGCACATGTTCGGGCAGTTGCGCCACCTCGTCGAGCAAGAGCGTGCCACCATCGGCATGAAGCAATAGCCCATCCTTGCGCGCGCGCCCATCCTCGACCACGCCAAACAATTCCTCGGCGATGCGATCCGCCGAAATCGCAGCGCAGTTGACGGCGACAAACGGCTTTTGGGACCGGTTCGACAACCCGTGCAGCGTGCGCGCGGCAATCTCCTTGCCGGTCCCGCTCGCCCCTGTGAAGAGAACAGAGGTGGGCGCTGCCGCCAGCTTGCCCAGCATCGCGCGCACGCTCTGGATGGCGGGGGAATGTCCCAAGAGCCGCCCCCGCGCCGCCTGCCCCCCCGCCGACAATTCGTGCCGCAAGAGGTAATTCTCACGCGCCAGAAACTTGCGGTCGAGCGCGCGCGCCACCGCATTGAGGATCTGATTGGCGCGAAACGGCTTGAGCACGAAATCCGTGACCCCCGCCCGCAGCGCCTTGATCGCCGTATCAAGATCGGCATAGGCGGTGATCAGGATCGTATCGGCAAAGAGCCCGACGCGTCGCTGTTCCTCGAGCCAATCCAGACCGGTCTTGCCCGGCATGATATTGTCCAGAATGACCAGATCGAAATGCACCTGATCGAGGATCATCGCCCCCTCTTCGCAGGTGCGCGCCTGCTCTACGTGACGGCACCGCGGCCCCAGCGTCTTGACCAGAAAATTGCGCATCCCCGGTTCATCGTCGATGATGAGCACCGACGCATGCGCGAGGTTCTGGCCATAGTCCTCTGCTGTCTCTTCGGGCGCGGGGTGCGGCGTCATTCGGCCGCGTCACCTAGCCGAACAGCATCACCCGCGCGCTTGGCCTCTGACGTATAGCCCAACTCGTGCAGCACGGTGGGGGCGGCGGCGGCAATCACCGCACAGGCGACAAAGGCTGCAAACATGGCTTTCATTTTCTCAGTTCCCTTCTGTTGCGGTGGCACGGCGCAGATAGTTGATCATGTCCTGCCGGTCTGCTGCCGCCGTGATCCGTTGCATTGGCATCTTGGAGCCGGGGATATAGTGATCCGGCCCAAGGTCGAATAGCGCGTCAATCGTTGAGTCATTCCAGACGATCCCCGATCCATCGAGGATATCGGAATAGGGGTAGCCGGGCACCGTTCCCGCCTGACGCCCAAAGAGCCCATAGAGCGTTGGCCCCGCCTTGCGCGAGGGCGGTGGTGTCAGCGCATGGCAGATCGAGCATTTGCGCATGAATTGCCGCTCGCCATTCTCCATCTCTTCGGGCGGGCGCAGGAAACTATGCTCTGTCTCGCCCGCCGGGTCATACGCGCCCAGCATCTCGACCGGCCAGCCATAGACCACCTCGCTCAGGCCACCCGCATAGATCATACGCCCATCGGGCGAGAAATCCAACGCCCAGACCGGGCCGCGCGCCATGGCCTGAAAATCGCGGGTGATCCGCCATTCGTCGGTGTCGATCACCATGATATAGCCCTGCCCATCCCCCGCCGCCAATTGCGCGGTTTCCGCGTGATGAACCAGCGACAGCACCGGGCGGCGTTCCAGCGTGAAATCAGCGACCTGCTGACCGCTCGCGGGATCAATCACGCGCGTCGCCCCATCAACCGCGCCATAGGCAAGCCACGCATCCTCGGGCCCCAGCACGATCCGGTTGATGCCAAACCCCTGATTGAGCAGTTCCCGCGGCGGCGCGCCCACCTCTTGCCAGCGCCATTCCCGCAAAGAGCCATCGGCAGAGGAGGAATACAAATGCGCCCCATCGCTGCTGAACGCCACATCGCTGACCGCTGCATCATGCCCGGTCAGAAACCGCGCCTCCCCTCCGGACGCAGGCCAGAGGCCGATCGAGCCATCCCAACTGGCCGAGGCGATCCATTGCCCATCCGGCGAGACATCGAGCGCCGCGATCTTGCCCTTGTGCCCCTCACGCCGTGTGCCCTGCCCGGTCGCGCGGTCCCAGACGATCAGCGCGAAATCATCGCCGCCCGACACCAGCCGCCCCTCGTCCAGCGCCACAACAGCGATCACCGCCGCCGCGTGCCCCTCGAACCAGCGCGGCGTGCGCCCCTGCCAGAGCCCCACGGAATTGTCGAAACTGGCTGAAACCACCTCGCCACTCGTCGGCAGCACGCTCAGCCCCATGACCGGCCCACCATGCCCCTTGAGCGTCGTAAACTCTTGCGCCGCCAGCGGGCTTGCCCCCACCAGCGCCCAGAGCCAGAGACCAAAGGCGCGCGCCCCCATGGTTACTCCGCAGGATGCGCGGCCTTGCCATGATCAGGCGCGTGGCCTTTCTCCTGCAACTCCTTGAGCCACAGACCATGATGCTCGCGCGCCCATTGCTCTTCCACTTCGCCCGACCCCATGGCATCAAAGGCGCCCTCCATACCGACCGAGCCAATATAGATGTGCGCCAGAATGATCGCAGTCAGCACAAAGGCCATGATCGAATGCCAGAGCGTCGCAAGCTGCATTTCCTCATGCGGGGCAAGCATCACCGGTAACTCGCCAAAGCCCACCGCCTGCGGCAATCCGGTCTGATTGAGGATGGCAAAGGTCTTGGCGAACATCGGCAATTCGAACGGAAAGAGCA
>NZ_JAGPVV010000128.1 GCF_018066915.1 Roseovarius sp. | reverse complement strand
GGGCGTAGGTATCGAGCACGTGGATTTCCTGTGCCAGCGCGGGCGCGGCAAGGGCGGTTGCGGCAAAGGCCGCCAGAAGGGTGGATTTGAAGGACATGGGTCGCTCCTTGAATGTTTGTGTCACGGTCTGGGAAGGATGCTCAGACAGGCACAGGCGGCGCGCGGGCCACACTCGGGGGCAGAGCGCGCATGACCGCATGGGGCACCACAACGAATGCCTTGATCCGTCGCTCCGAGGCGAGCCAGAGGCCAAGGCCGGGGGAGGGCACGAGCACGACAGCGAAACCGGGCAGGCAATCGGGGCAGAGATAAGGGGCGGCCACAGGCTGTCCCTCGGCGTCGACTGTGACTGTGACCGGCCCTGTGCCGGTGCAGAGCACGATCTGGCCCACCGGCTGCGCCGCCCCGCGCGCCACGGCAAGGCTCTGGCTGGTGAGGGCCAGAACAAGGCAAAGGCCCAAGGCCAGGATCGGGTGCAGGGGTCTCATCAGCCCGAGATATAGGCCCGCGCCCCCAGCTTGGGCAAGCGGCAAAAGCAAACAGCCCCGCCGGTTGGGCAGGGCTGGATGCAAGGCGATTGGGCGCGAAGGATCAGGCGGTTGCGGCCTGAGCCTTGGCAATCTCTTTCTTGACCTTCAGGGCAGAGGCCGACAGTTCTTCATCCTTGGCTTTGGCCAGGAACGCATCCAGACCACCACGATGATCGACGCTGCGCAGGGCATGGGCCGAAATCCGCAGCTTGATGCCACGGTTCAGGGTTTCTGATTGCAGGGTCACGTCGTTCAGGTTCGGCAGATACCGACGACGTGTCTTGTTGTTGGCGTGGCTGGAGTTGTTGCCAACCATCGGGCCTTTTCCGGTCAGTTCACAGCGGCGCGACATGAGATCATCCTCGTTCTTGCTGAGGGCGCGTGCTGGCCCTTCTTAACACAAACGGGCACCACCACAGGCAGCGCCCCGAATTCCATTCGGCGTCTTTAGGCCCAAAGCACAGGCGCGTCAAGGGATTCTCGGGCTGAATTTGCCGCAATCCCGCGCCAGCCCCGCGCGTGCCATCATGGCGGCCATCAACGCCTTCGGCGAGAGTATTTTGGCCATAAAGAAGCAGGCAGGGCAGACGCAAGGGGACACCGTCGGTTGCGGCGAGCGTCTAACTGCGTGATTATTGGCGGAATTGGTGGAGCCTAGGGGGATCGAACCCCTGACCTCTTGCATGCCATGCAAGCGCTCTCCCAGCTGAGCTAAGGCCCCAATTCCATGGCCGCTTTGGGCCGTGCGCCGCTATCTAGGCAAAGCGGCGGGCGGGATCAAGTGGAAAATCCCGCCCTCCGATCATTAAAGATCGTTGTCGTCCGAGGCCACGTCGGCGATGTCGTCAAGCGACACATCCTCGTCCTCGTCATCCTCGAGCAGATCATCATCCAGCTCGACATCAACGTCCTCATCATCCAGCAGATCGGCATCATCATCGAGGATGCTCCCTGCCTTCAGTTTCTTCGTTTCCGCATCTTCGGCGTCCGGTGCCATCGAGCGCGTTTTATGCGACGACAGTTCCACCACCTCGCCCGTGTATGGGCTGACGATCGGGTTCTTGTTCAGGTCGTAAAAGCGTTTGCCGGTGGTCGGGCAGATACGCTTGACGCCCCATTCTTCCTTGGGCATGGGTGATCCCCTTTGAATCTCTGGTCTTGTCGACGATCCGCGTCCCCTGCCATAACATTGCAGAGCTGTCAAAGCCTTTGACGGTGAACCCGGACCCCGAGCAGGAGCGCATATGGGCCATCACATGCTGGCGGGCAACCCCCCCGTTGCACTCAGTCTGCGTCACAGTGCCCGCGCGCGGCGGATTTCGCTGCGTGTGTCGGGGCTGGATGGGCGGGTGACGCTGACGATTCCGCGCGGTGTGAGCGAGGCCGAGGCCCTGGCCTTTGCCCGTTCGCGCGCCGATTGGTTGCGGGGGCATCTGGCGGGGCGGCCAGATCAGAGGCTTGTGGGGATCGGCTGTGATCTGCCGGTCGAGGGCGAGACCTTGCGAATCGTGCCCGGTAGCGGGCGGCGGATCGTGCGTGAGGCGGCGCAGCTCTGTGTGCCGGGGGCGGCAGAGAGCGTTGCTGCACGGCTTGAAGGCTGGCTAAAGGCGCGGGCGCGCGATCGGCTAGCGGCGGCGTCGGATCACTATGCCGGCCTCTTGGGGCGGCGCTACACCCGGCTGACCTTGCGTGACACGCGGTCGCGGTGGGGGTCCTGTTCGGCCACGGGCGCGCTCAGCTATTCGTGGCGTCTGATCCTCGCGCCGCCCATAGTGCTGGATTATGTGGCGGCGCATGAAGTGGCGCATCTGGCGCAGATGAACCATTCGCCCGCCTTCTGGGCCGAGGTGGCGCGCCTCATGCCCGACTATGAAACCCCGCGCGCCTGGTTGCGCCGCGAAGGCAGCGCGCTGCACCGCTATCGTTTTCGGTGATTGACCGGCGCGGGATTTGTGATCACATGGGGCCATGCTTTTGCCGCCGCGCCCCGATCCGTCCCCCTCTGCGCATGACCGCGTCTATCGCGGCCTGCGGTCGCGCATCATGCACGGCGAGATTGCCCCCGGTCAGGCGCTGACCCTGCGCGGCATCGGTGCCGAATTCGGCGTGTCCATGACGCCTGCGCGAGAGGCCGTGCGCCGCCTGTCGGCCGAGGGGGCGTTGACCATGTCCAGCTCTGGCCGCGTGTCCACGCCGGAACTCAACAGCGAGCGGATCGAAGAACTGGCCGCGCTGCGCGCGCTCATCGAGGTGGAACTGGCCAGCCGTGCCCTGCCGCGCGCGCATATCGCCTTGATTGACCGGCTCCAGAGCATCAATGCCCGCGTGGCCGAGGATATCGCCCGTCAGGACGCGGTGGGCTATATCCGCCGCAATCTCGAATTCCACCGCACGCTCTATCTGCGCGCGCAGGCCCCTGCGATGCTGGCCATGGCCGAGACTGTCTGGCTCCAGCTTGGGCCCACGATGCGCGCGCTCTATGGCCGACTGCGGCGCAAGGATCCGCCGCATTATCATCGCCTCATCATCGCTGCGCTGAAGGCAGGGGATGAACCCAGCCTGCGTCTGGCGGTCCGCTCTGATGTGACCCAAGGGCTGAAGATGCTGATCGGCTGAGAGGTCAGTGCAGGAGTGCAAGCCCCGCCCCTAGGGCCGCCACGAGGACCAGTGCCGCGCCCCAGGCACGCCAGAGCGCGCGGCAGGCGGCCTCGACCTCTGTTGCGCCGATGTCGCGCCGCCCCGACGCATTCACATAAGGAAACTCTTGCCGCGTGCCGTGATAGGATCGTGGGCCAGAGAGCGCCACGCCCAAGGCGCGCGCCATCGCGGCTTCGGGCCAGCCAGCATTGGGCGAGCGGTGTTGCCGCGCCTCCCGCGCGACCGCATCCCATTGCCACCAGAGCGCATGGGTTGCGAGAATGAGCCCCGCCGTCGCCCGCGCGGGGGCGAGATTGAGCAGGTCGTCGAATCGTGCGGCAGCCCAGCCGAAGGCCTCGTGGCGGGGCGTGCGATAGCCGATCATGCTGTCGGCAGTGTTGGTGATCTTGTAGAGCATCAGCCCCGGCAACCCGCCGATGAGAAACCAGAAGGCGGGGGCGATCACCCCGTCGCTAAGGTTTTCGGCGGCTGATTCGATGGCGCCGCGCGCCACATCCGAGGGCTGCATCGCGGCGGTATCGCGCCCCACGATCTGTGCCACCGCGCGCCGCCCGTCGCCCAAGGATATCCGCAGGTCACGCGCGACCGCCGCCACGTGATCGACCAGCGAGCGTTGCGCGAGCAGGATTGCGGCGACGATGACCTCGACCATAGGCCCAAGTTGCGAGAGCGTCCAGCCCAGCCCAAGGGCCAAAAGCCCGAGGCCAGTCATCGCCGCGATGCCCCGCGCGCGCCGTGCCGCGCCACGATTGAGCACCCGGTCGCACCAGCCCACCGCGCGCCCCATCAGGACCGCCGGATGCGGCAACCGGTCCCAGAGCCAGCGCGGCTCGCCCAAGGCGGCATCAAGCAGCATCGCCAGAACGAGGGTCACAGCGCCGCCTCGAGCCGCGCCCAGCCCTCTGGTCCCGGCAGGCCGAGGCGGATCAGATCATCTGCATAGGGAAACACCCGGATGAGAATCCGGTGTTCGGCCAGACGCGCCTGCCACGCCTCGGCGGATTTGACCCGGTAAAGCCGGAAGAGGGCACAGCCTCCCACCGCCTCGGCCCCCGCGCGCCACATCAGCGCATCAAGACGCGCCGCCTCTTCATTGAGGCGCACCCGCGTCTCGCGCGCCCAATCCGGATCGCTAAGCGCCCGCGCCCCGATTTCCAGCGCCGGGCCAGAGACCGGCCAAGGCCCCAGCATCTCGGCCAACCGCTCCACCTCGGCGCGCGCGCCGATGGCAAAGCCAAGCCGCAGCCCTGCCAGCCCCCAGAACTTGCCAAAACTTTTCAGCACGATTGTGCCCGGTGTCGTCGCGTGGCGCACCAGTGAGCGATCCGGGGCCACGTCGCAGAAACTCTCGTCGATCACGGTCAGGGGAGCGGTCAGGTCTTGCGCGCCGTAAAACTGTCCCGTGGGGTTGTTGGGATGCACGATCACCCGCGCGTCAACGGGCGCATCGGTTGTGCGGGCGTCGATCATCTGCCAGCCATGGGTGCGAAAGCTGGCGGCGTGTTCATTGTAGGTGGGGCCGGGGATATGCACCGCTCCGGGCGCACGCAGGCCGGGCAGCCGTGCGATCAGCGCCGAGGCACCGGGAGCAGCCAGCACCGAGGCCCCGTCCGGCACCTGCCAGAAATGCCGCGCGGCGCGGATCAGCGCCTCTTGTGCGGCGCGGTCGGGCAGGGCGGTCCAGGCCTCGGTTGTGATTTCGCCCACCGGATAGGGCAGGGGGTTGATCCCCGTTGAGAGGTCAATCCAATCGGTCCGCTCTCCGCCATGTGCAGCGCGCGCCGCGTCGATCCCGCCGCCATGGTCCCGGTGCATGTGCGTCACGCCTCGGTGTCAGAGGGCAAGGGGGGATGGCGGGTCACGAAATGCCCCTTTACCCCCTGCGGCCATTGTTTGTAGGGCACCTGACCTGTCGCGCTCTCGGCATGGAGCGTGGCATAGGCGACAATCGCCTCGGCGGCTTCTTTCTCGGGGGTGAAATCGCCCAAGGTATAGGCCAGCTTGCCCGCGCCCTGAATGGCCACGTTACACCCCTTCCCACAGCCCATGAGACAGGCCACCCGCCGTGTGCGGACCGCCTGGCATCCCTCTGCGGCGCGCTCGACAAGCGCGGCGAGATCCTCGCCATGCGGGCGCGTGTGCGTGGCGGCGTCCCAATCCTCGCGCTTGCAGGTGTCGCAAATGGTGATCCAAGTTGTCATCTTGTGCCTTTCCTTGTCCGCAAGCCCGTTCAAGCGGAATTCCGCTCTGTTCGCAAGCGCCCTGACGGGTCTGTTTGCTGACGCATCGCCATAGCGGTGTGATAGGGCGAAGGCAGGGCTGGGACAGTGCGAGGCACGACAGGATTCCGCCGGATTGCGGCGCGACCGCAAAGCAGCTTCACCCTGCGGTCCCGACAGGCTAGAAGGCGGCAACACGAAGGTCAGGAGAGAGCATGCCGAAACCCGTCGTCCTGTGCATCCTCGATGGTTGGGGGCTGAGTGACAGCCCCCATGCCAATGCGCCCCATCTGGCGCAGACGCCCGTTTTCGACCGGCTGATGGCCACCTGTCCCCATGCCACGTTGATCACCCACGGCCCCGATGTGGGCCTGCCGCGCGGGCAGATGGGCAATTCCGAGGTGGGCCACACCAATATCGGCGCGGGGCGCGTGGTGGCGATGGACTTGGGCCAGATCGACCTTGCCATCGAAGACGGGTCTTTCTTTGCAAACAGCGGTTTGCAGGGATTTATCGCCAAGATGAAGGCCAGCGGCGGGCGGGCGCATCTCTTGGGGCTTATGTCGGATGGCGGGGTGCATGGGCATCTCAATCACATCGCGGCGGCGGCGCGAGCGCTGACCGAGTCGGGCGTTCCGGTGTTGCTCCATGCGTTGACCGATGGGCGCGACGTGGCCCCGAAGTCGGCGCGGGTGCAATTGGAGAAACTGCGCGAGATCATGCCGCCCGAGGTGCGGATCGCGACCGTCACGGGGCGCTATTTCGCGATGGACCGCGACAACCGCTGGTCGCGCGTGCAAGAGGCTTATGAGGCGATTGTCGCAGGACGCGGCCTGCGCTGCCCTGATCCGCGCATGGCGATCACCAATGGCTATGCCCGCTCCGAGACCGACGAATTCATCACCGCGACGGTGATTGGCGACTATATGGGTGCGCGGGATGGCGACGGTCTCTTTTGTCTCAACTTTCGCGCCGACCGTGCCCGCGAAATCCTGCAAGCGGTTGCCGATCCGGCCTTTGCCGCGTTCGAGCGGGGGGCGTGCCCGCATTGGGCGGCCCTGCTTGGGATGGTGGAATATTCCGAGGCGCATAATGCCTGGTTCGACACGGTGTTTCCCTCGCGCGCCATCGTCAACACGCTGGCGGAATGGGTGGCGCAGCATGGTCTGAGCCAGTTTCACCTCGCCGAGACCGAGAAATATCCGCATGTGACCTTTTTCCTCAACGGCGGCAAGGAACAGCCCGAGGTGGGCGAGGATCGCTATATGGCGCCCTCGCCCAATGTCGCCACCTATGATCTCAAGCCCGAGATGTCCGCCGAAGAGGTTACGACCCGGCTCGTCGCGGCGATCCGGGGGCGGTATGATCTGATCGTGGTCAATTATGCCAATCCCGACATGGTCGGCCATACCGGCGATCTCAAGGCGGCGATTGCGGCCTGCGAGGCGGTGGATCGGGGGCTGGCGCGGGTGATTGCCGCGCTCGAAGAGGTCGGCGGCACGATGATCGTCACGGCGGATCATGGCAATTGCGAGGTGATGGTCGATCCCGAAACCGGCGGGCCGCATACCGCCCACACGCTCAATCCCGTGCCGGTTATCCTTCTGGGTGGGCCAGAGGGGACGGGCCTGCGCGCGGGCGGGCGGTTGGCAGATCTGGCACCCACGGTGTTGCAGTTGATGGGGCTGTCAATCCCTGCGGAAATGACCGGGGAGACCCTGTTGACATGAGGGTCTTGCCCGTCACCTGCGCGATCTTGATGCTCTGTGGAGGGCTGTCGCCCGCCGTGGCACAGGACCCCGCGACCGCGGCGCGCGAGGCGGGCGAGCAACTGAGCCTTGCGGCCGAGGCCCTGGCCGAGGCAGAGGGCGCACAAAACCGGGTCAAGGCGCTGACGCAGGTGATCGCGGCCTATGAGGATGGGCTAGAGGCGATGCGCGACGGGCTGCGCCGGGCGTCGCTGCGCGAACAGGCGCTTGGCGCTGAGTTGCAGGCCCGCGAGGCCGAGATTGCGCAGTTGCTGGGTGTGCTTTCGACCATGGGCAATGCCCCGGTGCCGGTGCTGCTCATGCATCCGTCGGGGCCGGTCGGCACGGCGCGGGCCGGGATGATCCTGTCCGAGGTCGCCCCCGCACTGGATGCCCGCGCGCTTGAATTGCGCGACAAGGTGCAGGAGTTGAGCGTGCTGCGCGTGCTCCAGCAAAGTGCGGCGGACAAGCTGCAAGAGGGGCTGGAGGGCGTGCAAGAGGCGCGCACCGCCCTCAGCACCGCCATGGCCGAGCGCACCGACCTGCCGCGCCGTTTTACCGAAGACCCGGTCAGGACCGCGCTGCTCATCGCCTCGACCGAGACGCTGGAGGGATTCGCCAGCGGTCTGAGCGAAATCGCGGTGGATGAGGCACCGGGCAGCCTGCCCGACATCACGGCGCGCAAAGGCGCATTGCCGCTGCCTGCGGAGGGGGTGATCCTGCGCCGTGCGGGTGAAGCGGATGCCGCCGGGGTCGCGCGCCCCGGTATTCTCTTGGCCACGCGCCCGCGCGCCCTTGTCACCGCGCCCAGTGCGGCAACAGTGCGCTATCGCGGGCCCTTGCTCGACTACGGAAATGTGATCATTCTGGAACCGCAGGCGGGGATTTTGCTGGTGTTTGCGGGTCTCGATGTTGTTTATGGTCAGGCAGGGCAGGTTCTGCCGGGCGGCAGCCCGGTGGGGCTGATGGGAGGGGCAGGGACCGAAGGCGATCTGCTGCTTGCCGCCGATGCACAGGATACGGGTGCCAGACGCACACAGACGCTCTATATAGAGGTGCGGCAAGACAATTCTCCAGTGGACCCGCTCACGTGGTTCAAGACCGATAAGGATGGTTGAGACATGAAAAAATTCCTGATGGCCGCCTCTGCCGGCATTCTGACTGGCGCTGTGGTGACGACACAGGTGGCCGCCCCGCTGTTGGCGCAGGAGGCCGAGACGACCAACAACGTCTACGAACAGCTTGATCTCTTTGGAGATATTTTCGAGCGGATTCGGGCGCAATATGTTGAAGAGGTCGAAACCAAAGAGCTGATCGAGGCCGCGATCAACGGCATGTTGACCTCGCTTGACCCCCATTCCAGCTATCTCTCGCCTGATGACGCCGAGAACATGCAGGTGCAGACGCGCGGCGAATTCGGTGGGCTTGGCATCGAGGTCACGCAAGAGGACGGGTTCGTCAAGGTGGTCTCCCCGATGGATGGCACGCCGGCAGATCAGGCCGGGATCGAAGCGGGCGATTTCATCACCCATGTGGACGGGGCCAGCGTTTTGGGCCTCACGCTCGACGAGGCGGTGGACCTGATGCGCGGCCCGGTGGGCAGCGAGATCATCATCACCGTGGTGCGGGAAGGCACGGCAGAGCCCTTTGACGTCTCGATCATCCGGGACACGATCAAGCTGACGGCGGTGCGCGCACGCGCCGAACAGGATGCGGTCGTGCTGCGCGTGACCACGTTCAACGATCAGACCTATGCCAACCTTGAAAGCGGTCTGGCGGAAAAGATCGAGGAATTGGGCGGCGAAGACAAGGTGAGCGGCATCATCCTCGATCTGCGCAACAATCCCGGTGGTCTGCTGACGCAGGCGATCAAGGTTTCTGACGCGTTCCTCGACAAGGGCGAGATCGTGAGCACAAGAGGCCGCAATCCTCAGGATGGTGAGCGTTTCAATGCCACGCCGGGTGATCTGGCGAATGGCAAGCCCATCGTTGTGTTGATCAACGGTGGCTCTGCCAGCGCCTCAGAGATCGTGGCCGGGGCGTTGCAGGATCATCACCGCGCCATCGTCGTGGGCACCAAGAGCTTTGGCAAAGGTTCGGTGCAGACGGTCATGCCGCTCCGGGGCAATGGCGCGATGCGCCTGACCACCTCGCGGTATTACACGCCCTCTGGCCGCTCGATTCAGGCGCTAGGTGTGAGCCCTGATATTCTGGTCGAGCAGCCCCCGCGCGCACCGCAGACCGAGGAGGAAGAGACCACCAACCGGCCCGACCGGTCCGAGGCTGATCTGCGGGGACGTCTGAACAACGACAGCCTGACCGAAGACGAGATCAAGCAGATCGAAGAGGACCGGGCCCGCGCCGAACAGGCGGCCAAGCTGCGCGAAGATGATTATCAACTGGCCTATGCCATTGATATCCTGCGCGGTCTCTCGGTCATGGCCGGGGGCCAGCCGGAGTAAACCCTTGGCTCAATGCCACGTAATCGCAACCCCGTCCGCCTTGTGCGGGCGGGGTTTTGTGTGGGGCGGTCATGGAATAGTGTGATCTTTGCCTGTTTGGAGCAGTCTTTGGCGGGGTTCTTGCGATGAGAAAATACATGGTCATCGAAAGGTTCAAGGAAGGCTGCTGTGATGCGGTCTATCAGAGATTTGAAACCTCAGGACGACTGCTGCCCGAGGGTTTGAGCTATCTGAATTCCTGGACCAATCGAGATCGCAACATCTGCTATCAGCTGATGGAGACGCGCCAGCCCGACCTTTTCGATGTATGGGTCTCGCGATGGAACGACCTTGTGGATTTTGAAATCATACCGTTGGATTGAGACGCGCGCGCTTAGCCTCTGTGAGGCATCCGTCTTGTCGCTGTGGCCAGACGACAGAGAGCAGGACTGAGCGCGGGCATTGAACGGCGCACGCTTTCGCACTCCAAGCCGCGCTTGCGCTACTGCGACGCCTTCACCGCTGCCGCACGTGCCGGGCTCCATGCCTCCAGCACCTTGGAATTGTCGTCGCTGTCATATTCGTAAAGCGTCTGTTCGGTGACGCCGGGGATCTTGCCAAAGGCCTCTGCGGTCTTGCGCGGATACCAGGAGGTGCCGATCTGGCCCGGAAACAGCTCTGCCAGAATTCGGGAGGTTGCAAAGGAGCATTGCGCCTGCGGCACCGGGCCATTCGCCTTGACCAGTTGCAAGGCACGTTCCGCCAGTTCCGGCGAGACGTCGAGTTGCTGGATCTGCACGCGGAACGTCTCGCGCGCGTGGTAGCGGGTATAGACATCCTCGACCTGAGGATTGATCCCGAAGAGCACATCATTGCGCTCGGGCAGGTGCCCGGCCTTGTTGAACGATCCGGCGGGGTCGAAAATCACCCGCTGCGAGCCATTCACCATCAGCGAGGTATGCGCGCCAGAGCCGTTGCCGTTGTTGATCATGGTAAATACGGTCAGGCGCGGGGGGCCGTCATGACGATAGGCGGCACGCGCCACCTCTTCATCGGGTGCCCAGACCGATTCCGCCGCACATCCCGCCAGCGTGAGAGAGGCGGCAAGCGCCAGAACCAATGACCGCATTATCTATCCTCGGCGGGTGCGCAGATCAGCCGTTGACCGCCGCGATAAAGAGCAACAGCGCGATGCAGGCGACAGCGACATAGGTCACCCACTTGATGAACCCGTCAAAGGTCTTTTCCTGAACGTCGATATTCATTTCACCATGCTTGTGCTCGGCCATGTCGCGTGTGTCCCTTGCTGTATGCAGTTCAAATTCCGCCGTTGGATAGCCCATTTGACCGGGGCTGTCACCACCCAAGCTGTCGCGGTTTCAGGCTTTGTTGAGGTCTTGGGCCAGTTGAAATCCGATTCGTTTCGGCTCTTCTGTCTCGACCTGTTTCGGCAGGGCGCGCAGCATCACGCTGAGTTGTCCGACATGCTGGATGAGCTGCGTGCGCATGCCCATCTGATCCTGTCCGTAAAAGGTCAGAATGTCGGGCTCGAAATAGCCCATGCCTTCGATGCGGATCACCCCACTGTCGCTCCCGGCAAAGCCCATGGCCACCTCATGCGCCTCGTCCAGAGTTTTCTCGAAGTTCTGGATATAGAGAATCAGCCGTTCATAGGCCCATTGCGCCGGGCTCTTGGTTTGGCCTGCGCCATTGGTCAGGGATTTTGCGGCTGTTTCGATACAGGGCTGGTTGGGGTCTGAATGCACCTCATGGGCGCGCGGCATGGCGTCGGCCTCTGCGGCTTCGGCGGTGGTGTGGATGGTCGGGTCCATGCGCCTGCCCCCCTTGTCAGCGATCCTTGATCTGCCAGAGCCAAGCCTCGTCGGCGCGCCGCCAGCGTGTCACCTCGCCAGCGTGCAGCAAGTGGTTGAGATGCGCAATGGCCTCGACCAGCGCCAAGCCGTAAGTGCCCCGGTCGATCTGGCGCTTGAAGAGCAGGGGGAAACACTCGGCAGCGGTGTGCGGTGTCGCAAGGAAGGTGCGCAGCCGGTCGAGCGCGCCGTGGTGATTGTCGCGCAACTGCTGCACGCGAAAGGGCAGGCCGGTGAAGGGCAGCTTGTGCCCCGGCAGCACGAGATGCGTGTCGCGGGCATGGGCGGCCAGCCGGTCGCAGGCGGCCAGCCAATCGGCCAAAGGGTCGGCCTCTGGTTCGGTCGGGTAGACGCCGATATTGGGGCTGATGCCGGGCAGGATCTGATCGCCTGCGATCACCAGGTTTGCATCGCGTGACCAGAGCGTGACATGTTCGGGCGCGTGCCCGCCGCCCATGCGCACATCCCAGTCATAGCCGCCCGCGCGGATCACGTCGCCCTCTTGGATGCGGGTATAGCCCACCGGGATGGGGGCGCAGATGTCCGAGAAATTATAGGGGCGCTCGGTCTTGCGGGCCTCGTATATCTCGGGGTCCATCCCGCCCGCCCGCGAAAAGGCGAGGGCCTGTGGCGTCGGGCTATCCTCGACATCGAGGATCAGCATCCGCGCCATGAGCCAGCTTGTGCGCGAGGCCCAAAGCTCTGCGCCGAACCGCGCCATCAACCAGCCCGCCATGCCGATATGGTCGGGATGATGATGTGTCAGGACCACGCGGCGCACCGGGCGACCCTGCAAGGGGCCAGCGAGAATGTCCTCCCATAGGGCGACGCTGCGCTTGGAATGAATGCCCGTATCGACGATGGTCCAGCTATCGCCCTCGTCCAGCGCGTAGATGTTGACGTGGTCGAGCACCATGGGCAGCGGCAGGCGCAGCCAGAGGATTCCGGGGGCCACCTCGGTCGCGGCCCCGGATGGGGGCGGCGTGTCCCACGGGGTGGCTATGATCGGGCACCCATCCATCAGGCCGCGAAATCCTCGGGCGTGAGGGCATAGAGATCGCTAGCCCCTTGGGTGGCATGGGCCAAGAGACCCGCGTGTTCCGGCAAGAGGCGTGTGATGTAGAAGCGCGCAAGCCGCGTGCGCGGCCCGCTGCCGCCCTCGGCCAAGGCCGCCCTGAGGTGGAAATGCCCGCCCAGAACCCGCGCAAAGCCGCGCAGGAAGGGGGCCGCCCCGGCGAACCGCTGGTTGAGGTCCTTTTGCCCCAGCATCCACTCGACCGCTTCGCGCAAGCTCTCGGTGGCCTGCCAGACGGGTTCGGCCAATGCGGGCAGGCTGGCGCGGGCGGTCTCGGCCTGTGCCTCGATCTCGTCGAGCAGGGCATAGGCCGCCTCGCCACCATCCATCAGCTTGCGTGCGGCAAGGTCCATGGCCTGAATGCCGTTGGTGCCCTCGTAGATTGCGGTGACGCGCACGTCGCGGGAATATTGCGCGGCGCCCGTTTCCTCGATGAACCCCATGCCGCCATGCACTTGCACACCCATTTCGGCCACAGCGATGCCGGTGTCGGTGCCAAAGGCCTTGGCAATCGGTGTGAGGAACGCCGCGCGCGCGGCCCAATGGGGTTTGCCGGTCGCGGTCTGCATGTCGATGGCCTGCGCGCAGGCAAGCGCTATGGCGCGGGCGGCAAAGATATCGGCCTTCATCGTGGCCAGCATCCGGCGCACATCGGCATGCTCGATGATGCTGCCCGCTCCACCCTCGACCGGGGTGCGGCCCTGTTTGCGGTCCATCGCATAGGCCAGTGCGTGTTGATAGGCGCCCTCGGCCACGCCGATGCCCTGACCGCCCACACCAAGGCGGGCGTTGTTCATCATGGTGAACATGGCGCGCATACCATCGTGAGGCTCGCCCACCAGCCAGCCGGTGGCCCCGTCGTATTGCATGACGGCCGTGGGGCTGCCGTGCAGGCCCATCTTGTGCTCGAGGCTCACGACCTTGAGGCTGTTGCGCTTGCCCGGATTGCCGGTGTCATCAGGCAGGAACTTGGGCACGAGAAAAAGGCTGATGCCCTTGGTGCCCGGCACGCCATCCGGCAGGCGGGCCAGCACGAGATGACAGACATTGCCGGTAAAATCGTTGTCGCCCCAAGAGATATAGATTTTTTGCCCGGTCACGGCATAGGTGCCGTCGCCATTGGGGTCCGCCTTGGAGCGCAGCGCGCCCACATCGGACCCGGCCTGAGGTTCGGTCAGGTTCATGGTGCCCGACCATTCGCCGCTGACCAGCTTGGGCAGGTAGATGGCCTTGAGGTCGTCCGAGGCGTGATGTTCCAGCGCTTCGATCTGGCCTTGGGTCATCAGCGGATTGAGTTGCAGCGAGAGGCAGGCCGAGGACATCATCTCGTTGACGGCGGTCGTCACCGTCATCGGAAGACCCATGCCACCATGATCGGGATGCGCGCTGATCGACACCCAGCCCCCGTCGGCAATCGCGCGGTACCCCTCAGCATAGCCGGGCGATGTGCGCACGACGCCATTCTCCAGCTTGGCGGGATGCAAATCGCCACTGCGTTGCAGAGGATAGAGCACCTCTTCGCACAGGCGCGCGGCTTCGGCGAGAATCGCGGCGGTCATGTCTGGCGTGGCCTCGGCAAACCGGTCGGTGTCAACCACGTGGGACAGGCCGACAATATGATCGAACAGAAAGCGATACTCATCTACAGGGGCGCGATAGGGCATGTTCCGTTTTCCTTTTCAACTCGTCGGCGTCGCTTGGCATCCGTCTGGAAGGCCTGTAGTGATCCGGTCCTGACGATCAAACTAGCCAAAGGCACAGCCGCGGCAACCAAAACGCGGCGTCAGGTCAGGGGACGTATATGCCAAATGCAACCGAAATATTGCAAGCGGACGCCGCCGGATTTGCGGCAGCCTCTGCGATATGGTCTGCTGGCGGTCTTGTCGCCTTTCCGACCGAGACGGTTTACGGCCTTGGGGCAGATGCCCGCAACGATCGGGCGGTGGCCCGGATATTCGAAGCCAAGGGGCGGCCCCGGTTCAATCCGCTGATCGTGCATGTCGAAACCGCGGACGCGGCCCGGCGCTATGTCGCATGGTCGGATGCAGCGGAAATCCTCGCCTCGGCCTTTTGGCCCGGTCCTCTGACCCTGGTGCTGCCGCTGCGCGCTGATGCCGGTCTCTCGCCCCTCGTGACGGCGGAGTTGCCGACGCTGGCCATCCGCGTGCCTGCGCATCCCGTGGCGCAGGGCTTGCTGGCGGCGTTCGGCGGACCGGTGGCGGCCCCTTCGGCCAATCCTTCGGGGCGGATCAGCCCGACCACGGCGGCGCATGTGTTGGCGGGGCTTTCGGGGCGGATCGAGGCGGTGATCGACGGTGGCGCCTGCGCGGTGGGGGTGGAATCCACCATCGTCGGTCTAGCGGGCCAGCCCAGTCTCTTGCGACCCGGAGGTGTGCCCATTGAGGCGCTCGAGGCGGCCTTGGGGCGCGCGCTGGCGCAGCACGCGGCGGGCGACCCGCTGGTGGCACCGGGGCAGATGCAATCGCATTATGCGCCGGGCGCTCCGGTGCGCCTGAATGCCCAAGAGCGGCAGGCGGGCGAGCTGCTCTTGGGATTCGGGGCGGTCGAGGCCGATCTGAACCTCTCGCCCTCGGGCGATCTGGTCGAGGCGGCGGCCAATCTTTTTGGGCATCTTCACGCGCTTGATGCCCGAGGCGCGGCGATTGCGGTCTCACCGATTCCCGAGGTGGGTTTGGGGCGCGCCATCAATGACCGCTTGCGTCGTGCGGCGGCCCCGCGCGACGAGAGTTTGCCGGGGTAACAACCTTTAGCCTTTGGGCAAATAGGGAATCGAGCCTGCGGCATCGGTGTCGTCG
>NZ_JAGPVV010000122.1 GCF_018066915.1 Roseovarius sp. | reverse complement strand
GTAAGCGCCCCGTTGATACCGCAGGTTATGCGGCTTGACTGTCCGTCACAGATACCAGTGGTGCCCAATGCCAGGGCAGCAGTTCATCCAGCCGGTTGATCTTGTGATCATGGATGCGGTCGAGAATGTCAGCGAGATATGCCAGCGGGTCGAGGCCGTTAAGTTTAGCGGTCTCGATGATGGTCATTGCGCGGGACAGGGTTTCCGCACCGGTGTCGGCCCCTGCGAATAACCAATTCTTCCGTCCTATTCCAATCGGGCGCAGGGCGCGCTCAGCGGGGTTGTTGTCAATGGCCACGCGACCGTCGGTCAGGAACAAGCTGAAGGCCTCCTGCCGACTGATGCCATAGCGGAAGGCTTTGGCCAGATCGCTTTTGCCTGGAATGCGCAGGAGTTGCTGTTCGGACCAGGCAAAGAAGGCTTCGACCTTTGGTCGGCTCAGCTTTTGCCGCGCCGCATGGCGGACGTCAGCGGGCTGACCGTTGATGTCGCGCTCGATGTCGTAGAACTTGCCGATCCGGTCGAGCGCCTCGCGGGCGATCTCGGACTTCGTGGAGGTCCAGAAGTCATGGAAGTCGCGTCGTAGGTGGGCCCAACAGGCCGCCTCACTCAAACGGGCTGTGCCATCGGGTTCAGGCGCGTAGAGCTTGGCATAGCCCTTGTAGCCATCGGCCTGGAGGATGCCGCGGGCGTTGGCCAGATGGCCGAGAACATGCTCTTCCTTCCAGTCTGGCGCAAAGCGATAGACAGCACCCGGTGGCGATGCCCCCGCCCAAGGGCGTTGATCGCGCACATAGGCCCAGATCCGGCCTTGCCTAACACCTTTGCCAAGCCCCTTGTCGCGCAATGACCGGTCCAGCACCCGGATCGGCGTGTCATCTGCGTGCAACAGGTCGCTGGCCATGATGTCAGCCTCGATCCGTTCGATCAGCGGCGACAGGGTCTTCATGGCGCGGCCACACCAACCAACCAGCGTGCTTTCGGGGATGTCTGCCCCCATACGCGCGAAGATCTCGTGCTGGCGATACAAAGGCAGGTGATCGTCAAATTTGGAGACCAGCACATGCGCAAGCAGGTTCGGCCCCGCCATGCTACCCGGGATCGGACGACTGGGGGCCGACTCCTGCACCATCCGCTCGCAGCGGCGGCAGGATTTCTTGATCCGGGCAATCTGGATCACCTTCATTTGGGCGGCGATCATGTCCAGCAATTCGCTGACATCCTCGCCTACCACGCGCAGGTCGCCGCCGCAGTCAGGGCAGCATGTGCCGGGGTCCAGTTCACGCCGCTCGCGCGGGGTCATATCCGAGACACGTGGGCGGCGGCGCAAAGCGGGTGCATCAGCAGCTTCCGGTGACGGTTCATCCCGCCCTTCGTCGATGGGCGCATCATCTTCCTCAGCCACCGCTACCAGCAGGTCTTCGAGCGCCAGTTCCAACTGCTCGATCTCGCGCTCAACCTTTTCCGAGGACTTGCCGAAGGCCAGTTTCTGGAGTTTGGCGATCCGCAAACGCAGTGCCTGAACCAGTTGGTCATGCACCCGCAACGTGGCCGACATCTTGGCATTCTCAGCCTCGATCCGGGCATTTTCCGCCTGCAAAACTGCGATCATGGCCCTCAATTCGGCGGGATCATCAGGCAGATTTTCGACAATAATTGACATGCAACTGACTACCAAAAGTCAGGCCAAAGCACCATATAAATAACGCTAATAGGCGCGCAAAATCATCCGACACGCGCAGGCGGAGCGCCCCAATCGGGACGCCGCCAATCGATCCCTTCCCACAGCATCGCAAGCTGCGCAGAGGTCAGCCGTATCGACCCATTCGCAGCACTCGGCCAAGGAAAGCGTCCGCGCTCAAGCACTTTGTAATAAAGGCAAAACCCCTGGCCATCCCAATAGAGCAACTTGATCCGATCCCCCCGGCGCCCACGGAATGCAAACACCGCGCCACTGGCGGGCTGCTGATGCAGGACGTCTTGCGCCAATGCCGCCAGCCCCGCGATCCCCTTGCGCATGTCCGTGACACCGCAGGCGAGATACACGCGCACGCCAGTCCCAGGCCCGATCATGCGGCGTCCACCGCACGGATCAGGGAGATCAGCGCTGCCGGGTCCACAGTGCTGTCAAAGTGCAAACTACGCCCACCCCGCAGGCGCAATTCAACCGCAATCGCGGGAGGCGCCTCAGCAGCCGTCACTGGCATGTCCAACGGAAAGAAAAGCGCCCCGGCATCAGGCGACCACAGACCCTTCTTCTTCAGCTCATGCCGCCATTTGTAAATCTGCTGCCGGGTCACCTCGTGGCGTTGCGCCACCTGCGTCACTGTCGCCCCGCCAACCCCAACCGACAGGACCATCTCGAGCTTGTCCTCATCACGCCAAAGTCGCCGCCGCTCAATCCCCAGAATTTCGCCCCGCATCGCTGATCCCCCATAAGACACGTCGCAAGCGACGTCGCTAAACACGTGTCTTAGAGCAGGACGCCAAGGTCAGGCAGGCGGTCCCAATGGCGCGGTTACGATCCTTAACTTCCAAGTCTAAATTCGTCTCTTTAGAAATATCATCCAAATATCGCCAGATTAGTCGGCGAAGCCCCTCATATTCTTGTCGGATTGAGAAGAATTCATGAATGTTGCTGTTTCCCACATTGTTGGGAACGAACAAATCCATGGTGCTCTGTAGCAGCCTGTACCGATCACCGCGATGCGCCTGGTCGCCATCGAAAAGGTGGTTAACATAGTTGAGGCCACCAAATGTTATGCTAGGAATGCCATCAATAATCGAAGCCTCGCGAGCCATCCTTGCAAGCACGAAATCGGCCAAAACGGGATGACACAACACGCCGTTGTGCTCGATAATCTCACCTGTTTGCGGGTTTCTGAAATGCCCGACACGCAAGGCCATCCCATCAGTGAAGAAGATGTCCCTGAAGTTTGGAGGGAACTTCTCCTC
>NZ_JAGPVV010000117.1 GCF_018066915.1 Roseovarius sp. | reverse complement strand
TCGCGCGTTCTGACCGCGAGCCACCCGCCCTGCGGATGCAGAGACCCGTTGTTGTCGCGGATCACGCGGCTCGCTGCCATTTCCCGCCTTTACGTCAAGCTTTCTGCGCCCTAGCGGACTGGGTTTGATCTGAGCGCCCACGCGGCGTTTTTGACGCGGACCCTCGGAGCCGAGCGGCTGGTCTGGGGCAGCGAATGGCCGCGTACACTACACGAAGGCTGGGTTGATTTCGGCAAGGTCGCTGAACATCGCGAGCGCCTCGGCCCCCTGAATGACACCAAAGCCGTCGGGGACTTGTATGGGCCGAGCATGGATTGAAAGTGAAAGCGGATGCCCAACACCCGCAGGGACCCAGAACAGGAAACCCCCGCGGCGTCCTGAGCGCATCCGGGGCCATTCGAGGATCAGCGCCTTTTCAACGGATGTGACAGGCGTCTGCGAGCACTTTCAGAAAGGCTTTGCAGACGGGGCTTGTGCTGCGTCCTTCGCGCAAGATGACCCCGACCGTGCGCACAGCCTCGGGGTCCGCAAGCGGCAGCGCCACGAGGTCGCGTTCCAGCGACAGTGTCGCCAGCTTGGGCAACAAGGTCACGCCTGCCCCGGCTAGCACAAGGGCGCGCAGCGAAATGACGCTCCGTGCCTTGAGCATCGAGGCTGCGACAAGGACGTGATACTCTTGGGCGGCAATCATGCTCGCGGCATCATTTCCGATGATGCGGGTGTCGGCCAAGTCGCTCCATTCAAGGGGCGTCTTGCGCTGTGCAAGAGGATGATCGGACCGGCAGACAAGGCGAAACGGGTCTTTGAACAGCGCCTCGAATCTCAGTCCGGAGGATGGCGCAGGCGGTCCAGCGACGCCGAAATCGACGGTGCCATCAGCCACCAAGGCCTGCACACCGCGACTGTCGGCATCTATAAGCTCGATCATCAGGCCTGGACGGGCCTCGAGAAAATCGGCGAGAAGCTTGGGAAAGAGTTCTGTTGCGACCGAGGGCACGGACGCCAAGTGCAATCGCCCCTGCCGCCCACTGGCAAGGTCGTCGATATGCTCCAACGCGCGGTCATGTTCGCGCAGCATCTCGGCTGCGACCCCGAGGACGTCACGACCAAAGCGGGTCAAGAGGCTTTTGCGGTCTGTCTCGAAGAGAGGTGCGCCGAGGTCCTGCTCAAGCTGTTTCAAGGTCATCGAGACCGCCGAGGGCGTCCGATGAAGCCGCTCTGCGGCATCGCGTATATTGCCACATTCGGCCACATGGACAAAGACGCGCAGGGGGTTTGTGCTGATCATCGGAAAAGCATTTCACGTGATCTGACCTATATTCAAGTCAAATTCTAACGGCCTGATCGCCTTGGTCGGATGCTGACGGAGTTTTATCCCGAGGCCCCGTCCAAACCCGAGCGCGGCCATAGGCAGGGCGCGTCAGACGGCACGCGCCCGCACGCCGCCATCTGCCGCACGTGTCGGGACAAGAGCGCGCACAAGTGCCTGCATGTGCAACACCCCCACGGTCTGACCGTCGCGGGTAACGCGGTATCGCAGCGAGGTATCGCCACCTGAGACAGCGATGACCGACTCGAGCGTATCCTCAGCGCCCACCTCACCCGCGAAATCGAGAGGCTCGCCTGTGCTCTGCTCCATCACCGACCGCACCCGAAGCACCCGCGCGCGGTTGATGTCGCTAATGAAGTCAACGATGTAGGGATCATTGGGATGCAGCAATATCTCCTGTGGTTCGCCCTGCTGCACAACCTGACCATCCTTGAGAATGACCAGATGATCGGCCAGCTTCAAGGCCTCGTCGAGATCATGGCTGATGAAGACCACGGTTTTCTGCAACTCTTCCTGCAACTCCAGCAAGAGATCCTGCATGTCGGTGCGGATCAGAGGATCGAGTGCCGAGAACGCCTCGTCCATCAGCATGATGGGCGCATTCGATGCCAGCGCGCGGGCGATCCCCACCCGCTGCTGCATCCCGCCAGAGAGCTGATGTGGATATTGCCCGCCCTGCCCTTTCAGGCCCACGCGATCCAGCCACCTGAGCGCATCGTCCTGAAAATCCGCCTTTGTTTCACCGCGGACAGCGCGGGCCATGCCGGTGTTTTCCAGAACGGTGCGATGCGGCAACAGCGCGAAATGCTGGAACACCATCGACATCTGCTCGCGGCGCAGGCGGCGCAGATCCCGCTCGCGGTAGGCCAGCACATCCTCGCCATTCACCAGAATCTGCCCCGCCGTCGGCTCGATCAGCCGGTTGAGGTGGCGGATGAGCGTCGATTTGCCCGAACCCGAGAGGCCCATGATGACGGTGATATCGCCGCCGCGCATGTCGACATTGATGTCCTGAAGGCCCAGCACATGGCCGTGCTTTTCCATAAGGTCCGGTTTGCCCATGCCGGCGCGCACATATTGCAGCGCGCGCTTGGGGTCCGACCCAAAGATCTTGTAGAGATTGCGGATCGATATCTTGACGTCTTTTTCCATTGCTGCGGCCCCGCTCACGAATTTCTCGGCACGGCACTTGCGGCATTGACGCGGGCCAGTGCCGCTTTGGTGACCCGGTCGAGGATCACCGCCAAAAGCACGATGCCGAGACCGGAGATCAGGCCGACGCCCAGTTCAAGGTTGCGGATGCCGCGCAGGACCAGCACGCCAAGACCGGGTGCCGAGACGAGCGAGGCAATCACCACCATGGCGAGGCTCATCATGATGGTCTGGTTGACCCCCGCCATGATATTGGGAAGCGCCAGCGGGATCTGCACTCCGTAGAGCTTTTGCCGCTCGGTCATACCGAACGCCTCGGCGGCCTCGATCACCTCTTTGTCCACCAACCGGATACCGAGATCGGTCAGGCGGATCACCGGCACGATGGCGTAGAGGATGATGGCAATGCCATAGAGCTTGGGCTCGGTTACCGAGAAGAGGAAGATGAGCGGAATGAGATAGACGAAGGGCGGCAGCGTCTGAAGCATGTCCAGCACCGGGATCGTCAGGCGTTGCATCGTATCGCTACGCGACATGGCAATGCCGATGGGAACCCCCAACAAGACGCATAGAAACGCACAGACGAAGATGATCGCCAGCGTCTGCATTGCGAAATTGTAATGGTCGATGAAGGCGAGAAAGAAAATCGAGAAGGCGACGAAGCCCACCAGTTTCATGGATTTCGAGGCGAACCAGACCACGCCCAACAGGATCGGGATCATGATGAACCACGGCGTGTTCTGGAACGCGTAGAGCGCGCCTTCGAGAAACCAGCTCAGCGGTTGGGTAACAGGATCGAGCACCACCTTGAGCGCGTCCTTGATGCCGAGAAAGCTGGTTTCAACCCCCTTGGTCAGGTCACGGGTGCGGGCGATGGCCGGACAGGCCTGATTGAGCGCATCGAGAGAGGGAAAAGGAAGATCCCAGACAGACCCACCCTGACCACCACCCGAGCCTTGAGCGAGGAGATCGGCCATGCTCATCGGGCCGGGGGTCGCATCCTTGTCGCACCACTCCCGCAGGCCGAGCCCGTTGAAGATGAAATCATATGTCGCCATGTGCCGGCTCTCCCTGCGCAGGCCCTTGGGCGGGCCTTGTCGTGGTCTTGGGCAGGCAGGGCCGCGCGCATGGCACGGCCCTGCCCGAGGGCAATCCTTACTTGATGATCGCGCTCAGCTTTTCGGCGGCGGCGTCATTCACCCAAGACTTCCAGGTGTCGGGATTCTGGGTCAGGAAGTAGACCGCGGCCTCTTCGGCGGAGGCGCTGTTGTCGGCCTGCCATGCCAGAAGATTGCTCAATTCCTGCGTACCGAACGAGATGTTGCTGACCAATTCGAACACTTCGGGGTTCCGCTCTGCGAAATCCGACGTGACGACGGTCAGGACCGGGGCCGCCGGATAGGCGGATTTGCCGGGGGTCGCGCAATCCTGCGTCTGGTTACAGGCGTGGATGTCGGCGATATGCGGCCCCATGTCGACGGCAACCATGTTGTAGCGCCCAAGGACAGCGGTCGGCCCCCAGTAGTAGCCGAACCAGGGTTCCTTGTTTTCATAAGCCGAGGCCATGGAGGCGGGCAGCGTGTCGCCCGAGCCGTGGTTGAACACCTCGATGTTGTGGCCCGCGAAATCGAACGCCTTGACGAGGTTGTCATTGGCGATCCGGCAGCCCCAGCCGTCGGGGCAGTTGTGGAAGCGCCCGCCGACAAGTTCGGGATTGGCCAGCACACCCTCGATGGTGGCGAGTTCCGGGTGCGCTTCGACAAGATAGTCGGGCACCCACCAGTTTTCGCTGCCGCCTTCGGCGAAGACATCGGCGGCCTTGACCAGCTTGCCTTCTGCTTCCAGCTTGAAATAGGCGGGGGCCGAATTCACCCAGAGTTCGGGCACGACATCGGGCTCATTGTTCTCGGCCAGCGAGGTGATCGCGGTGGTGGTGGCCGAGGGCACGAGCGTCACGTCGCAGCCATAGCCCTGCTCCATCAGGAATTCGGTGATCTTGGAGATGATCGAACCCGAGGCCCAGTTCATTTCGGCGACAGAGACTTCGCCACATTCGGCCTGCGCCATCGCGGGCGCGGTCAGAGCGCCGAAGGCCAGTGCAAGTGTCAGTTTCTTCATGGTCTTTCTCCCAGTTGAGTGGTTTTTTTCATGGTTGGTCGTCTGTTCGCGGGTCAATCGTTGTCATCCCCCGCAGCGCCCGCCCCGGCGCGCGAGGCGGCCGAAGGCGGGACAGTGACGCGCAATGCCAGAGCATCGAGCGCCTGCCAGTCGGACAGCGCCAAGCCTTGAGCAGGTGCCGCGCTGTTGGCCTGTGTCTCGGTATCTTGCGGGGATGCAACGGCCGTGATCCGCAGATCGGCAGGCCCCGTGTCCTGCTCCTCCGGCAACACGCGGATCGGTCCGTTCTGCAAACCATCCAGCGTGATTTCCACACCGCCCCAACCGATCTGCAGGGGCTGATCCAGCCGTTTGGCCGCACGCGCCACGAAGGGCAGCAGGATAAGAGGGTGCGCAACGGACGTGATCGTCAAGGTCGTGGTGCCCGGCCCCTCTGGCAGCCCGGCGTGATCTGCAAGCGCAAGCCCTGCGCGCAGCGGGCAAAGCGGCCCGGACTGCGCCCGCCAGCACCCCACTTCGGGCACGGGACGCGCCAAGGTGGCGCAATCCCTCAGCCAGTGCAGCAGGATGACGGGCCCGGCCAGCCCTGCGCGCGTGAGCCACGCCGCGGCCCATCCCGCCTCTTCTGCTTCGCCCCAGGTCAAGCCAGCGCCGCGCGCGGCCTTGAAGCAGAGCGCGTTGATCTCGGACAGCGACAGGCAGAGGGGCGCGCCGTCCTGTGCGACAGGGGCAGAGGCAGAGCGGGTCGGATCATTGGGCGACATCATCACAGCGCATCCCCCGGTTTGAGGTCATCCGGATAGGGCGCGCCCTGAAAGAGACTGATCCGCACCCACCGGTCCGAGCGCGGATCGAACCGCGTGGCCCCGAAGAAGGCCAGTTTGCAGCGAAGCAGGTCGATGGGCAGCATGTCTGCATCAATCAGGTTGTCGCGGATTTCCGCGAAGGGATGCCGCGCCGTAGTCTGCACGCGGCGCACCATCAGGCGGTGCTCGGGATGCACCAGCAGGAACCGGGCCAGCGGGGTGTCGGCGGGTTCATTCTGCAAAGCCTGCCACAGCGCCGCAGCCCGCCGCCCGGTATCGAGCGGCAACTCTCGGCTTGCGCCCGCCTCCTCAAACCGCTCGCCAAGGCGCGGCTCAAGCTTTTCCTCGGATATATACCAGAACCGCGCGCAATGGGCCGGGTCGGTGTAATCAGTGTGGATGGCCCGGTCATACTGCGCGTGCAGGATGGCACGCAACTCGGCCACGCGCATCGCCCCGTCAATGCCGAAATGCGCCTCTTCATCAGCCTGCATACAGTGGCCCAATCCGTCGATCAGGTCGCCATGCGGCTCCAGCATCGCGGCAAGCAACGCCTCTTGCGCCTCGAGCGCCAGACTGGCCTCGCCCCAGTGCCAGAGCAGGTCCCAGGGCTGCGGCGCGTTCACATCCCAGCGCTCTGCCACGAACCGCTCCAGCAGCTCCAGACCGTTGCGCAAGTTGGCCAGCTTGGCCTGTTGGATCGGGTGTGCGCTCTGCCAGTCGGTCGCGTTCTGCGCCGCCGCCGCCAGCGTCGCGCGAAACCCCGCCAGCGTCGCATCATCGGCGCGCGCCTGCGCCCGCACCCGCGCGAGCGCCTCTTCACGCGCCATCATCCAGTTGTTCAGCAGAACGGGGTGCCGCACCAGAAACGGCGCCATGCCAAGGCCGGTGGAATTGCCCACACCAAGACCACGGCGCAAATCCTCGCGCAAGGGCACCGCCGCCGCGCCGCCACGGGCGCGCGCCAGATGTTCGACCAGATCGACCGTAAAGGCGCGGATCAGCCAGACCGACAGCATCTCGGCCTGAAACGGGGCACTCAACACAGGCCGACCGGCGATCATCGCGCGATCCGCCGCGCCAAACTTGCCCGAGCCGTAAACGGCTGTGGTGCGCATCAGGTAGCCTGTTTCGCGCAGCATCTGCGCGTCGGGTTGCTGCCCCGCGGCCAGTCGCGCGATCACGTGATCGAAGAGCCGAACCGACCGGTTCGCGCGGCTGAGCGACAACTCGCGGGGGCTGATGCGCCCGGCCTCTTGCAGGGGCACGTTGGCCTCCAAACGCGCCAGATCCTCTGCATCCGGCGTGCCATCGAACAGCGCAAAGGTTGCGTCCCACGCCGTCGCGATCACCCGGTCCGAGCGTTGATCAGCGGGCAGATCATGGGCAAAGGCCACAAGGCTCAGGCTGCCGCCATCAAACTGCATCCGGTAGACCGCCCGCCCTACGCCGCGCGCGTCCATGTCCCAGACCGGACGGTCAAAAACCCAAGCCTCGGCCTCGATCCGGCGCAAAAGCTGGCGCAGGAACGACAGCCGCGTCGGATGGCTACATCCCATCCGGTCAAGGCGCATGACCTCTGACGGCAGACGCCGGAACGCCGCCGCCTCTGGCATGGGATTGCGGCTCTCGCAACTCATTGCGCGGCCTCCTTGTAGCGCAGCGCGAGGCTGCCGAAGCTTTCGCCAAAGAACCGCGACCAATTGCCGCCCATGATCCCCGCCACCTCGGTCTCGGTCATGCCGGTGGCGCGCAAACCGTCGGCAATTTGCCCGAAATCACGATTGTCGCGGAACCAGCCGGGCATGGGCGGAAAACCGGGCGCATCAGCGCTGCCCTCGCCGTAATCGCGGCGTTTGGTCCAACGGCCCGCGCGCATCCAATCGACCACGCTGTCGGGTTGATCTTGGCACAGGTCCGACCCGATGCCGAGCCGCTCAACGCCCATTCGTTCTGCGGTGCGCGCGACCATTTCGCAGAATTCGGCCAGCGCGCAGGCCCCACCGCCACGCAGGTGATGCGGATAGAGCGAAACGCCCAGCATCCCACCGCTTTCCGCCAGCGCCTGCAACACCCGGTCGGACTTGTTGCGCCGGGCGGGGTGCCAGCTTGACGGGTTGGCATGGGTGATCGCGATGGGGCGCGTGGAATGCTCGATCGCCTCGAGAGTCGAGCGGTCGCCGGAATGGCTCATGTCCACCACCATCCCTACCCGGTTCATCTCGGCCACCACCTCGCGGCCCATGCGGGTGAGGCCCGTGTCCTCGGCCTCGTAACAGCCCGTCGCCAGCAGGGACTGGTTGTTGTAGCTCAGTTGCATGAAGCGCAGGCCCAGCCGGTGCAGCACCTCGACCAGACCGATATCATCCTCGATGCAGGATGGGTTCTGCGACCCGAAAAAGATCGCCGTCCGCCCGGTCGCTTGCGCCAATGCGATGTCATCCGCTGTGAATCCCTGAAAGATCAGCTCTGGGTATTTCTCGAACCAGCGGTTCCACGCCTCTATGTTCAGCACCGTCTCGCGGAAGTTCTCGTGATAGGTGATCGTCACATGCACCCCATCGACATGGCCCGCGCGCATCTGGCGGAAAATACTCTCTGACCAGTTGGCATATTGCAGGGCGTCAATGCGCGGAGGCGTCATACGGGCACCCCCGAATGGATGTAAGAGGTCTTGACGGTGGTATAGAACTCTTCGGCATAGCGGCCCTGTTCGCGGGGGCCATAGCTCGACGCGCCGCGCCCGCCGAAGGGGACGTGGTAATCGGTGCCCGCTGTGGGCAGGTTGACCATCACGCACCCCGCCCGCGCGTTGCGGCGAAAATGTGTGGCGCGCGCGAGCGAGCGGGTCATGATCCCCGCCGTCAGTCCGAACTCGGTATCGTTGGCCATGTGCAGCGCCTCGTCGTAGCTGCCCGCCTTGAGGACGCAGGTGATCGGCGCGAACATTTCCTCGCGGTTGATGCGCATGGCATTATCAGTGCCCGCGAACACGGCGGGGGCCATGTAATACCCTTCGGTTGCCCGCTCCAGCCGCGTGCCGCCGCAGAGCAATTCCGCGCCTTCGGATTGGCCCAGCTTGACGTAATCGAGGTTGCCGCTCAACTGCCCCTCGCTGACCACGGGGCCGATCTGCGTGCCGGCTTCCAGCGCGTGACCGACCTTGAGCGCCTGCGTGGCGGCGACCAGCTTGTCCACGAAGGCGTCATGGATGCCCTCCTGCACGATCAGGCGCGAAGCGGCGGTGCATTTCTGCCCGGTCCCGCCAAAGGCCGCATTCGCTGCATGGGCCACGGCCAGATCAAGATCGCAATCGTCGCAAATTACCATCGGGTTCTTGGACCCCATTTCCATCTGAATCTTGGTCATGTTGACCATCGCCGCCGCCGCGATCCCTCGCCCCACCGGAACCGACCCGGTAAAGCTGATGGCGTCCACCCACGCACTCTCGACCAGACGTTGCCCTACTGCGCGCCCCGGTCCCATCACGAGGTTGAAGAGCCCCTTGGGCAGGTCCTGCCGCGCGATGATTTCAGTCAGCGCCACGGCGCTTGCCGGGGTCTGGTTGGCGGGTTTCCAAATTACGGCATTGCCGAAGGCCAGTGCCGGCGCGATCTTCCACGCGGGCGTGGCCACGGGGAAATTCCACGGGCTGATGATCGCCACGACGCCCACAGGCTCGCGCCGCACGTCGATCTCGATCCCCTCGCGCACGCTGTCGGCGGTCTCGCCCAGTTGGCGCAGCGCCTCGGCGGCGTAATAGGTGAAGAATTGCCCGGCGCGATAGGTCTCGCCCTTGCCCTCGGCCAGCGGCTTGCCCTCTTCGCGGGCGATCAATTGGCCGATCTCCTCGGCGCGGGCCATGAGTTCGGTGCCAATCGCCATCAGCACGTCATGGCGTTTCTGCGGGCCGGTCGCGGCCCATGCGGGTTGTGCCGCGCGCGCGGCGGCAAGGGCTGCGTCAAGCTGCGCCGCGTTGGCCTGAGCGTAGTGGCCAATCACATCCGACAGATCAGACGGGTTACGGTTTGCCACGGTCGCGGCCCCGGTTTGCCATTGGCCTGCGATGAAATTGCGGGTTTCTCGGGTCATTTTCATCCTTAAGTTTGTCGCATGGATCATGCCGCCGCGATCCGGTCGAGGAGGTCTTGTGGCACCGCGACGCCCTCGGCCTCGATCCGCGCGCGATTTGCGGCCCGACGGGCACCGGGCAGGCGGGCCCCAGCTTGGTCGCTGATGGCAGAGGCCAGCCGCGTTATAGCGCGGTCGAAGGCCTCGCCAGAGAACGCGCCGGGGTCCACCGCAATGAAGAATTGCCCGGTGCCAGGCGGGCCACCCTTGGGACCCGAGAAGGGGCTGGCATCAAGACCGAGATTGGCACCGGCAAGAGCGGCCGCGAAAATCTCGACCATCAGCCCGGCGCCAAAGCCCTTTTGCCCGCCCGCCGGGCACATGGACCCCGCGAGCGCAGCCTCGGCGTCTTCAGTCGGGTTGCCGCTCGCGTCAAGCGCCCAGCCCAGCGCGATCTTCTCGCCGTGGCGCGCCCGCAGCGCGATTTCGGATTTGGCGATGACGCTGGCGGACTGGTCGATGACCAGCCGCGCGCCGCCCGCACCATCGGGCACCGCGAGCGCGAAAGGGTTGGTGCCGATCACCGGGCGATGTCCTCCGATGGGGGCGATCGAGGCGGGCGCGTTGGTGAAACACAGACCCACCAGCCCATCCTCAGCCAACCGCTCGGCATGGTGGCCCAGCACGCCACAATTATACGAGCGGTGGACGGCCATCGCAGCAAGTCCCTGGTCGCGAGCGGCCGCCGTCAAGACGGGCCAGCCCGCGTCAATCGCACTATGGGCAAAGCCGAGACCTGCATCGACGCGCACCGCGCTGGGGCGGGGCTGCGTGACCTGCGGCTGAGCCGCGCCCAGAACCTTGCCGCAGCGCAGATGCTCGGCATAAACGGGGACATACATAAGCCCATGGCTGCGAATGCCATCACGTTCAGCCAGGCGCGTGGCACGCGCCACCGGCCCAGCCTGCGCAAGAGTGGCCCCGGCGCGCCGGAGCGCGTCACAGGCCAAAGCCTCGATCGCATCCAGATCCAGTGTCTTTGTCAACCGCCTCTCCTCTTGAACAGATCTCGAGAATGCGGAGAACGAGAGATAAGATCAATCGAATTAAAATTGACTAAACTTCAGAATTTCTGAGGTTTGTGATGCGAGGCAAACAGCACAAGGTCGAACCGGTAAGTGGAGCCGACATCTGACACGGCCTCGCCGCCAAGATTTACCCCTCTCCGGTTGTCATGCCCGCTGCGTCTATAGGGGGGCGATGCGGCTGTGCCCTTTTCCTTTTCAGTCGCGCAGGCGTGGGGTGAATCGCCTCAACACAGGCGATCTCTTCGGCCCTCGTTGCAAGTGACCACGATTTCCTCCATGTCTCTGATGAGTGTAGATTTCCGGAACCTGGAGGTTGGAAATGGGAGCACAACCAGATCAAAGCATGGCGATACCGTTCTCCTTTCGAGAAGACCCGCACGTTCCCCATTTCGACGACAGCTCCCCTCTGGCCGTGATGGATGCGGAATGTGCGATCTGTAGCTGGGGCGCGCGCATGATCCATCGCCTTGATCGGAGCCAGTCCGTGCGCATCTGCCCGATCCAGACCCCGCTTGGAACGGCCCTCTTGCGCCATTACGGGCTCGAGCCCACAGACCCATCCTCGTGGCTGTTCATTGACAAAGGCATCGCACATCAGGATTTTGATGCGGTCGTATACGCCGCCCGCCAGTTTGGTGGATGGGGGCAACTGGCCATTGTCCTGCTGATCCTGCCAAAGCCGCTGCGTGACTGGCTCTATCGGCGCCTTGCACGGAACAGATATGCCATATTCGGGCGAGGTGACATGTGCGCGCTGCCGGACCCCGATTTCCAAAAGCGCCTGCTCCGTTGAATATCCTGCTGCTGGGCGGATACGGTGTTTTTGGGGCTCGGCTCGCGCGGCTGCTCGTGGCGGACGGGCATGACGTCTGCATCGCCGGACGGAACCATGAAAAGGCCCGCACCTACGCTCAAGAATTGGGTTGCCGGGCAATCAGGCTTGACCGATCTGGCAGCCTCGATGTCTTGGAAGGATACGATGTCGTCGTCGACGCAGCGGGTCCGTTCCACGCCTACGGAGATGACCCTTACCGGCTTGCCCGCGCGGCGATCGCGGCCGGGGTTCATTACCTCGACCTCTCGGACAATGCTGATTTCTGCGCCGGAATTTCGGCATTGGACGCCGAGGCGCGGGGCGCGGGACTTTGCGTGCTGTCCGGGCTCTCCTCGGTTCCTGCCCTGTCTTCTGCCGCTGTGCGCGCCCTCGCGGGTGATGACGTTCCCGCCGTCATCGATACCGCGATCCTCCCCGGAAACCGCGCGCCTCGCGGACTGTCCGTCATGCAGTCAATCCTGTCTCAGGCGGGGCGTCCCATGCCGGTCTGGCGCGGCAAGAGATGGGAGCGGGCATACGGCTGGTCGGCGCCGGCGGATTACACGCTTCCGGACGGGCTGGTGCGGCAGGGCTGGCAGATCGAGGTGCCGGACCAGCGGCTGTTTCCCGCCCATTTCGGCGCGGAAACGGTCCGATTTCGGGCGGGGCTTGAGCTGGCCGTCATGCGCTACGGGCTTGCCCTGTTCGCGGCCCTGCGCCGCATGGTGCCGGTTCCGGTGACGCCGTCTGTCGTTCGCCTGTTCAAGGCGCTGGCCGATCTGCTGGCACCGTTCGGCACCGGCAGGGGCGGCATGTCCGTTTCGATCACAACCCGCCATGAAATCCGCAGCTGGCGCCTTCTGGCCGAAGATGGCGACGGACCGTTCATTCCGGCGGTGGCAGCCCGCGCCCTGCTGCGTCGCCCCGAACTGCCGATCGGCGCAGGTCCCGCGGTCGAGGCGATTACCTTGGCCGAGGCGGAGGCCGCGATGGGCGACCTTCGTGTGGTCACCGAGCGTGTCGTGTCCCCGATATCCCCGATCTTTACACGCGCGCTGGGACCAGATTTCAACGCCCTGCCTGAAGAGATCCAAGCGATCCATCTGACGCTCGATGTCTCACGATGGGAGGGGCGATGCGAGGTTCGTCGGGGCGTAGGTCTCTGGCCGCGACTGCTCTGCGCGATCTTTCGGTTTCCGCAAGACACACCTGATGTCGCAGTCGAGGTGATCAAGACGGTCACGCCCCGAGGCGAAACATGGCTGCGAAAGTTCGGTCGGAACGCGTTCCGCTCCCATCTCTCCGTGGACACAACCGGCCTCCGCGAGAGGTTTGGCCCCTTCAGCTTTTCCATCGGCCTGGAGGTTCGGGACGGCGCACTCCATTACCCCGTCACAGCGGGACACATCGGCCCCGTCCGTCTGCCGCGTTGGTTGCTCCCGGTGTCAGTCGCACGCGAGTTCGTTTCGGACGGCAAGTTCCACTTCGATGTCGCGTTGCTGGCCCCCGTGACAAAGGCTCTGCTGGTGCGCTACCGTGGATTTCTGGCGGCAAGGGAGGCTGACGATCCGAGGGGGCTGCCGCCTATGTCATAGAGTTCGACGGAGGTCGCATGGCGCATATGACCAAGATCTGGAATGACGTGCAGGCGCTGCGTCGACTGGGCTGGATGTGATGCGCTGGCGCATTCTGGCGCTGCTCTTCGCTGCGCGCGTCGGCCTGGGGATTCAGTTCCAGACCATGGGCGCGGTTGGTGGAAACCTGACGGATGCGTTCGGCCTCGACAATGCACAGATCGGTCTCATGATCGGTCTCTTCATGGCGCCTGGCCTGTTTCTCGCCCTGCCGGCCGGGTTTTCCGGCCGGTTCGCCTCGGACCGCGTTCTGGCCGGGCTTGGCCTTGGGGCGCTGGCGCTCGGCGGTGCGCTGTCGGCGATGGCGTCCGATCCCGCTGGCATAGGATTTGGACGTATCATCTGCGGGGGCGGGTTCCTGTTCGTCACGCTCTACTTCACCAAGATGGTGGCAGACTGGTTCGAGGGGCGCGAGATCGCCACGGCGATGAGCGTTCTGGTGATGAGTTGGCCCTTTGGCATCGCCATGGGCCAGATCGGGCACACTTGGCTGGCCGAGGCTTATGGCTGGCGCGCGCCCTTTGCGGTCGCATCCGCCTGGTGCGCGATGGCGGCGGTCGCAGTTTTGATCCTCTACCGTCCGCCGCATCATCTTCCCTCCCGCATCACAAGCAAGATCAAGGGACTTTTGCCACGAGAATGGGGGCTGATCGTCTTGGCGGGTATCGCCTGGGGCGTGTTCAACGCGGGCTATGTCGTCTACCTCAGTTTCGGCCCAAGCATGCTCGCAGCGCAGGGAATGGGCACGCTTGCGGCGGCCTCTGTGATCAGCGTCGGGAGCTGGCTGATGATCCTGTCGGGGACCGTCTGCGGCCAGATCGCAGACCGGTTCGGGCGGCGCGAGACACTCATCGCCGTCTGCATGGCGGGCGCGGTTCTGGCCCTGATGCTGCTGAGCCTGCCCGGAGCGGGGCTGGCGGCAAGCCTTCTCTTCGGCCTGATCGGCATGGCCCCTGCGGGTGTGATCATGGCGCTGGCAGGTCAGGCCGTGGCACCCGAACGACGCGCCTTTGGCATGGGCATGTTTTTCACGGTCTATTATGCCATCATGACAGCCAGCCCTCCGATGGCCGGCTGGCTATTGGACCGGACCGGGGCGCCTCATAGCGCGATCCTCTTCGGGGCGGCGCTCTTTGCGATTGTTTTCCCTGTCGCCGTTCTGTTCCGGATGCTCAAGACGAGGCCAACCGCCGCCCCCATAAAGGAGGCCGCCTGATGCTGATCCGAAAGACGGTGCTGATCCGGGACCGAACCGAAACCGACGAGATGGGCACCCCCCGCGCCCCGCTCACCCGAGTGGCGCGCTGGCCGTCCTGCGCAATCCCTTTGCAGGGGGCGACGAGGCCAACCTGACGGACCTGTTCGAATTCGGCGCGACCTGCTCTACGTCTCGGAGAGAGAACGCCAATAAAGTCTAACAACCGACAGGCCTATTCGGCAATCGAGCTGGAAAACGCGTCATAAATTGCGCCCGCTTGGGTGATCCAGATTTGATCTCGGTGGTCACAGATATGAGACAAGGCGCGGCGCAAGTGGCGCAGCCTGTAGGGTTGGCCGACCAGGTAGGGATGCAGCGCGATGCCCATGACCAGAGATTGCGACTTGGACTGCTCCAGCATCTCATCGAAATTGTCGATGACTATATCTGCAAAAGCGCCGGCTCCGTCTTTGCGGGCAACGATGGACGGGATGTCGTTCGCCTCTTGTGGATAGGGGATGGACAACAGAGGCCCATGTTCGGTCCGCATCCAGACAGGTTGATCGTCCATGCACCAGTTGAGCGTATAGGTATAGCCCGCTTTCTTCAGCAGGTCTGGCGTGACCCTGCTTTCTGCGATCCATGGCGATAACCAACCCTTCGGTGCTTTGCCCTCGGCCTTGGTCAGCACCTCGGTCGCTTCGATGATCAAAGCGTCTTCTTCAGCGGGAGAGAGCGCACTTTGGCGTTCGGAATTGGTGCGCCCGTGGCCAACGATCTCGTCGCCGCGCGCGCGGAAGGCGGCCATCAGTTCGGGCGCATAGTCGTACATCACCGAATTTGCCAGAACGCTTGCCGGCAGATCGAGCGCATTGAACATCGCCAGCATCCGCCATGCGCCGACGCGGTTGCCATAGTCACGCCAGGCGTAGTTGAGAACATCCGGCTGCGGGCCACCGGGTGCGAGTTCTGCACCCAAACCCTCGCCAAAGGCAAAGTGTTCGAGGTTCAGGCCGATGTAGACCGCCAGTCGTTTGCCGTTCGGCCATGTGAAATCCGGGCGATCTGTGATGGCGCTGTAGGTATATCGGTCGTGGGTCGCAAGTTGGATCATAGGGGGGCCTCTGCCAAACCTGCCTTCTCCAGCAGGATTTCTGCACTGTCGTTCCAGACATGAGTGCTGACGATCTGACCGTTGCGGACCACGAAGCTGTCCATATAGCGATTGGTCTCGAAACGTGTGCCGTCATGCCATTCGCCAAAAAGATAGCCCGTGTTGTAAACATGGACATCCTCGGTCGATGGATCATAGGCGGCATCGGTGCGGAGGAATTTCTTCTTTACCCATTTGTAGCGTTTAGCGTTGAAGGCAGCGGTCTGATCGGGACCGGTGAACTTGCGCCCGCCGGTGAAGGTGATGTCAAAATCGTCCGATACATAGGCGCGTGCGCCTTGGGGGTCGGGCACCATCGAGCGTTCGAGATAGGCTTCGACAATGGCCTTGGCGGCGGTGGCCGGATCGGTTTTCTGGTCCATGTGGTCCTCCGTTACAGGGTTAGTGGGCGGCGCAGTTGCGCAGACAGAAGCCTTTGACGACTTCGGCTGCAGCCGCGTTCATCACGCGGGCGTCAGCGTTGGCATGGGTAATCCGTTCGGCGGCGGCGATGGCGCGGGCGCGCAGGGCAGTTTCATCCAGCGTCAGCATGCGATCCCCGGCGAAAACCATTTGCCCCGCGATCATCACCTCGCGCACGGCGGCGCCTGTTTCGGCAAACACGATCTGGTCCAGCGTGTTTCGCTGCGGCGTGTAGTGGCAATAGCCTGCGTCAAGAAAGACAAGGTCAGCCGCCCATCCTTGGGCGATCTGACCCAGCTTGTCGAAACCAAGCAGCCGCGCGCTGCCGATGGTCGCCATGTTGAACGCCTCGCGCGCGCGGACCCATTCGGCGCTGTCGATGGTCTGCGCTCGGCTGAGCGTTGCCGCAAAGCGGGTGGCCTCGAACATGTTCTGTCCGTCCGAGGTGTTGCTGGCATCGGTGCCAATGCCCATCGCAACGCCCGCATCGGCCATGCGGCGCACCGGAGCGATCCCCGATCCGATCCGAAGGTTGCTCATCGGATTGTGCGAGATACCCGCCTGCGCGTTGGCCAGCAGCGCCATCTCGGGGTCTGACAGCCAGACACCGTGGGCCCCACTGAACCGGGCGGACAGAAGACCGAGGGTCGACAGATGTTCCACCAGTGAGGTTCCATATTTCCGCTGCGCCATGACCTGCTGCATCCGCGTTTCCGCCAGATGGGTCTGAAGCGGTACATCCATTTCCTCGGACAGGCGCGCGCAGGCCTGCAGGAATGACTCCGAGCAATGCAGCGGAATGGTCGGACCGACACCCGGACGAACGCGGTCGGTCGGAACTGGCCAATGGCGCAGCGCCTCTGCGCAGACGGCCATCGTGCTATTCCAATCGGGCAGGCTCAGGGATGCCACCGCGTCTTTCAGCGGGCCATCGAAGGCCTCCAAGAGACCCGGCAAGGCCTGATAGATGGTTTGGTCCGCTATCATCGGCGCGACCACGGCACGCAGGCCGACCTCGTGATAGGCCTGTGCCACGGCATGGGTGCCTGCTACGGTCGGGCCGGGCAATTCGATGAACAAATCGAAACAGGCGGTACAGCCCTTGCGGATCAGTTCGACTGCCGAGAGCTGTGCGCATAGCGCCAGATCGTCATGGCTGCGCCCAATGTTGAGCCAGGCCGAGCCCGCAAGGAAGGTTTCAAGGATGGCGTCATCCGGCACACCGCCGCGCGCAAGCGCGCCGTGGGAATGGGTATGCCCGTTGACGAGACCGGGGATGATCAGCCGATCACGCGCGTCGAGATCCTTGGCGTCCTCAACGGTTTCACCTTTTGGCAGGATCGCCGCGATCCTGTCGCCGTCAATCAAAAGCGACACCTCTGCGAAGTCGCCAGTCCCGACCAGCACCTGTGCGCCATGGATCAGGGTTCTGCTCATGTCTCCGTGATCCCCATAAAACATGCGCCAAAGCAGGGCCTTGGCGCATGTCTGTTGCGTGGCTCAGTTCAGTGTCACCTCGAAGGCGCGGGCCTCGATCGGCGGCAGGAAGGACCGATCGAAAATCTCGGAGGCTTCCGGCAGACGGTCGAGACCATATCCTTTGGCGACGATCTCGATGGAGCGGGTCAGGCGCTCGTCCACCAGATCACCCATGCCGATCTCGGTCACTTCGGGAGCGTTCATCAGGTTGGTCAGCGCGAATTCAAGACGGGCGCGTTCCAATTCGGGATCGCCAAGGTTGTCGAACGCCATGATTGCTTCGACCGAACTGTCCTGGCTGGCCGCAACTTCCATCGTTGCCTTGTTGACGGCGCGCACCAGACCGGCCACGGCATCAGGATTCTCGGTCAGCAATGCGCGCGAGACCATCAATCCGTTGGAATACAGGTCCATGCCGTAATCTTCGAAGTTGAACCAGTTGTAGTCGTTTGCAGGATCTTGACGGTTGGCGATCAGATTGAACCAGCTTGTGGAGGTGAATACAAAGGCACCGTCGATATCGCCACGGATCATCATCGGCTCTTGGAGGTTAGGCGCCATGCTCTCTTGCTTGACCGCATCGAGATTGATGCCGTTCAACTCGGCAAAGACCGGGAAGAGGCGGGTCGTCGGCGTCCCTTGCGCGCCACCGAGCGTCTTGCCTTCGAAGTCGGCAGGTGATTCAATTCCGGCGGATTTGGGCGTCACAATTGCGAACGGCGGTCTGTTCCAAAGCTGGTATACCATGACCGGCGCTTCGCCGGGACGTGTGGCGGCATTCTGGATGATCGCGTTGATGTCGCCAAAGCCCGCGTCATACGCGCCGCCCATGATGCGCGTCACGGTTGCAGCGGAGCCTTCACCCTGGTCGATGGTGACGTTCAGACCTTCTTCCTCGAAATAACCTTTGTGCAAGGCCAAGAGGAAAGGCGCGTCGGACCCTTGGGTCTTCCAGCCCAGTGTAAAGCGGATGTCGGTCAATTCGGCAAAGGCAGGGGCAGCTCCGGCTATCAGGGCGAGGGCGGCACCGAACAGGGAATGTTTCATGAAGTCGTCCTTTTCGATTGGAGAGGGAGGGAAGAGTTGGATCAGGTGACAGCAATGTCGTTGCCACGTGTGGCCCAGCCGGTGACCCGGCGTTCGAGGAACGAGAATGCCGCGTAAAGCGCCACACCCATCAAAGCGAGAATGATCAAGCCGGCAAAGACGAGCGACACCTGGAAATTGGATGAGGCTGTCATCATCACGTTCCCGATGCCCATGTTGGACGCCACGGTTTCCGACAGCACAGCACCGACAAAGGACAAGGTGATGGCCACCTTGAGAGAGGCAAAGAAGTACGGCATCGTGCGCGGCAGACCGACATTCCAGAGAATTTCCGACTTGGACGCGCCCAGTGTCTTGAGGACATCTTCGAGTTCCGGCTCTGTTGTGGCGAGGCCCGTGGCGATGTTGACCACGATGGGGAACACACAGATCACCATCGCGGTCAGGACAGCAGGCGTGGTGCCCGACCCGAACCACAGCACGAAGATCGGCACCACGGCCACCTTCGGGATCGATGAAAAGCCAACAAGCAGCGGGTAGGCCACCGCATAGGCAATCTTGGACGTGCCGACGATCACACCCAAGGCAACCCCAATGCTCACGCCCAAGGCAAATCCGAACAAGGTGGAGTAAAGCGTTTGCAGGATATGCGGCCAGAGCACCGGGAACCGCGTCCACATGGTGACAAGGATCTCGGACGGGCGAGGCAGGATCAGGTCTGAAACATTCAGAGCGATGCACAACACTTCCCACGTGAGGAAGAAGCCGACGATCAGCGAGGACGACAGGACACGGATGCGTTGAGGTTCGGTCATTGTTAAGTCCTCATGCCTTGCGGACTTGCGCGATCAGCTCGCGCAGGCCTTGGGTCATTTCAACAAATTCAGGGCTGTAGATCATGCCGATGTCCCTCGGCTGCGGGATATTCACCGGCTCGTCCGAGATGATCCGACCGGGCCTCGCGCTCATCACGCAGATGCGGTTGGCAAGATACCCCGCTTCGCGCAGGTCATGCGTGACCAGCAGGACCGTTGGCTTTCTGTCCAGATACAGCGTCTGCATGATCTGCCAAAGTTCTTCGCGGGTGAACTGGTCCAGCGCCCCAAAAGGTTCATCCAGCAACAGCAAGTCGGGGTCATGCACCAATGCCCGGCACAGGTTGGACCTTTGCAGCATGCCGCCAGACAATTGCCACGGGTAATGGTTCGCAAAGTCCTTGAGCCCCACCTGTGCGAGGAGCGCATGCACCCGGTCCCGAAACGCGCCTTTCTTGTCCTGACGATAGGTGTGCTTGAACGGTGCCACGATCTTGAGAGGCATCAGAATGTTCTGCTCGATCGTCAGCCATGGCAGCATGGTCGGGTTCTGGAACGCCATGCCGATGCGCAATTCCTTGGCTTTCGCCTCTTTTCCGCCCACCAGCACAAGGCCGGAGCTGGGCTGGATCAGGTTGCTGACCAGCTTCAGGATGGTGGACTTGCCGCAGCCTGATGGGCCGACAAGCGCAAGAAAATCGCCGCGTTCCATCCTGAGGTTTGTGGGCGAAAGAGCCGTGACTGCCGTGTCTCCGTTACCGAAGACAACAGACGCGTCTTGCAGTTCCAACGCCGGTCGGAGGTGTACGCCTGCAGGTTTTGCCTGCTGCGCGGCGAGAGCGGGTATGGTGGCTGACATGTTCATGAGACTGGACATGCAGCCGCATCCGCGATTTCAGAAAGCCCTCAAGTAAATCAAAATTGAATTATTTTGTGACTGCCTGTTTTGCGGGCAAGATTCTGCGGCGCTGAGCAAGAATTGTACATATGCGGAGGTATGCAAGGTCGCCTCGTTGAGGGAGATCAGTCCCTTGATTCGCCCAGTGTAACCGCGTTCTGAATCATCTCGACCACATGCGCCCTACGCTCTTGTCGCCACGTCACGCTTGAGATGTCACGGCCAAACGTCGCGGACAGGGTATGGCTTGCGTTGATATGATGGGCACTCAGCGCAACGATGCTGATGTAAAGCTGCAAGGCATCAATGCCGGAGCGGAACACGCCTTCGGCACGACCTCGCTTCAGTACATCCGTTATCTTGTCGAGCAAGGGGGCAGACATCTTTTGAATTTCCGGCATCTGCGAGATGAATCGCCCTCCTAGCAAGTTCTCGCTGCGGGTGATCGACAGGAAGGCCGTGTTGTTTTCAAAGAAATCGAACGTCGTCTCGGTAAGCCGCATCACGGCCTGTTCGGGGGGCAGCGAATCGAGGTTCAGTTTGGCCTCACGCTCACGAATGTCGGAGTATATCTTGCGAAGAGCCGCCGCGTAGAGGCGCTCTTTGTTGTCGAAATAATGGTAGATCAGCCGCGCGTTGCAGCCAGCGTTCTTTGCAATCTGGTGGACCCTCGCACCATCATAGCCGTTGGCGGCAAACTCGCTTAATGCAGCCTCAAGGATTTGGCCCTTGGTTCGTTCCGGATCGCGGGTACGCACGCGCGCTGTGCTGGCAGATGTGTTTTTCATACCTCAGCGCTACCCAGGGGCTTTGACTTGTCAACCCTCGTCCATTCTTTGGCATCCCGACATGACGCCAAAATTCGGTGCTTTGGACTCTGGCGCACCTCCGCGTGATTGTGCTGGAACGGATGGTAATCCCCCCGAAGTTAAGAGGCTGCAAGAGTAGAATTTTCTCGGCAAGGTGAACGAGGAGATTTCGAATGAAGGCAAGCAGATACACTGAGCGTAGATCCTCGCGATCCTGCGGCAAGCCGAAGGCGGGATGCCGGTTGCAGAGCTGTGCCGCGAGCATGGCATGAGCGACGGGTCGTTTTACAAATGGCGGGCCAAGTCAGGCGGGATGCGCCGCGCCGCAGATTTGAGGCGGGCGAGGGTCATCCCCCCGGTTTAAACCGGAGGGAGTTTTAGGCTTATGTGTCTCTTTTCAGGTTCACGGCGGTAAGAGGCCGCCGATGCCCCAGGGCACGAGATCACCCGACGAATAGGTCGGGCTGCGTGTCGAGCCCAAGGATCAGCGGATCGTGGTCAGACGAGGCGAACACATCTTCGCTAAAGAAGCCGGGATTGTTGAAGAGGCTGTTATAGCTGAGCAGATCGGGTTCCTGCGCGTTGATATGCCATTCCGTCACCCCTGTAACGAGGCTCGCGATGTCGACAGATGCGAGCGCCTGATCCAGCGTGCCCTGCTGGCCGTCGAAGATAAAGCTGAACGCGTCCTCTTGACCGATGAAATTGTCGATCAAATCGACATAGCCTGCCGTTTCCGAAATGGTCTGCACCGGGTCTTCCTTGGCATAGGCATTGAAATCCCCCAGCATCAGGACATGATCGGTGCCGGTGTCATTATACCCGGTCTCAAGCCAAGCGATCAGTTCGCCCGCTGCATCCGCACGCACCGCGTTCCAGAAACCCTGACCATCACCTTGGTCGAAATTCGGGTCGGCCCGCAGCGCGTCAATGTCGGCCTGGGTGAACCCGGTGCCACCTCCGCTCAGCACAGCCTGCGCCGCGTCTGCAAGAGCCACAAGGCCGCTGTCGCCTTTGGATTTGAAGTGGTTGGAAGCGACGGTGAAGGTCACGCCAGACACCTTGTCCTCGAACTCCGCCGCCACCACGGGCCGGTTGCGTTGGAAATCGCCCAGCTGATCACCAGAGCTGACGAACGGGTTCAGCACCTCGGCAAGGGCGAGGGTATCCGCAGCCGATCCCTCGGTAAAGACGTGGACATCGGAACTGACGAGGCTAACGGCAGAGGCATCATAGATAAGGCCCGTGGTGATTGCATCGGTCCCGATGGGGCCGCCGTCCAAGGTCGGATCGACAAAGGCGTAGACCGCTGATGAGCCGCGCAGCAGAGCCTCGGCATTCAGCGCGTCAACAAAGGCCGCAATCGCGGAACCTGCGTCAAAGCCGTTGTTCTCGATCTCCTGAATGGCGAAAACCTCTGCCCCGGTCTCAAGAAACGCCTCGACCAGCTTGGTGGTTTGCCGCTCCAGATCGCTGGCTGAGGCCGCCCCGCGCGCCTGCCCTGCCGGATTGGTCGCGGTCGCGTCGCTGAGCGAGGTGAAGTAGTTGAGCACGTTGAACGCGGCCACTTGGATATCACCGCCCACATCTTCGGGTGTCGCGGGGCGCGCACCCTCGTTGGTGGTCGGGTCGATGACCAACTGGCCGTCGATCAACATCCGGTATTCGCCAAAGCTGAACCGCATCACGCCGGTGATGGCGTCCTGTCCCGCATCGCCGGTCACGCCCGTGATCTCGGCTCCAAGCCGTAGCGTCGCCCCCTCGGCGGCAAAGGTGTCGCCTGCATCAAGAATGCCGTTGCCGTTGTCGCCCGGCGTCAGGTTGGGGACGAAGGCGAAGGCGTCGGGGTTCTGACCTGATTGGCCATCGTCGATGATCAGGCGATTGTTCAGATTGCCCTCGATCACCTGCGCCACCTGCGCCGCCTCGGTTTGGGCGTCGAACAGCTGGGTTGCCTGGGTCTGGGTGCCCGCGCTCACGGTGATTTCGCCAAAGCGGTCGAGGTTGAAGTTCTCGATCACGGTGATCTCTTCGCCCGCGATGCCGCTGGAGAGGCGGAAGCGCATCCCCTCGACCGCCTCGAAGTCAGAGGCGCTCTGCGACAACAGGATTTCGGCCAAGGTCGGCATCGGGTTGCCCGAGGATTGCACGGTCACATTGGTGACATTGCCGATTTGGGTTTCCTCGAAAAATTCCGTCACCGTGCCGGTGACAGAGACCTGATCGCCAAGGTTCGGCAGCGTCGTGCCTGCACCCATGAAGACGAAGATGCCTTCGGATGTGGCGGCGTTACCATCCGCGTCGGTGTCCTCTTCTTGCAGGAAAAAACCATCTGCGACGAGGTAGGTCACAACCGCGTTGACGGTCACAACCTCACCCAAACGTGCCGCGACCGCGCCTGCACCTTGCACTTCGGAGATGAGAACCGGGGTCGCAGGGCCTACGGCGTTGGTGGCACCGGGCGTGTCGGCAGAGGTGTCGCCAAACGCAAGCTGGGTGAAAGCGCCGCTGCCGTCCGGGTTGCGCGCACCGCCCGCCGGGGTGAATGTGCCATCGGGGCCAAAGACATCGCGGCTGTAATTGACATCCGGCGTTGCATCGCCATCGACCAGTGACAGCGAGGCGAGGATCGCACCGACATCGGCGTCAAGCGCGCCGTCGTTGTCGGGATCGAGATCGTCGCCCACGTTGCCGGTAAAGCCATCGACCACGAGGAAACTTTGCGGCGAGCCGAAGAAATCGAGCCCCGCCACGCCGACATCGCCGCTCTCCAGTGCCGGATTGCTCTGCTCTGCAATCAACAGAAACCCGTTTTCATCCGCCACGGCCCCATTGAGAGAAATGGCGAAATCGACCTGACCGGGAGAAAACTCGCCGGACACGGCAAGGAGCGTTAGCCCGTCAAAGCTCTGGCCGGGTGTGGCGACGAGTTCCACGAAATTGGACGTATTGTCGCTCGCGCCGCCGCTGGAAACCCGGAATTCGTTGATCGCCACATCGGGCGGTGGTGCCACCCCGTCATTCGCCGCGCCTCGGGTCTCGGCCTCGGGGCTGCGCCATGTGCCATCCTCATTGCGCTGGAGTGAGAAGCCAACAGGCGTGGTGCCCGGCTCTGTCCCCCCGACATCGGTCGAGGTCAGACCTGCCGCAGGCCCGTCCGCGGCCGTCATCGCCCCCTCATAGCTGAGGAACTCGACCACGGCACCGCCATTGACCAGAGCGAGTCCATCCGGGGAACCGTTTTGCAGGCCGGGTGCGTTCACGACGTAATAGTCGAACACGCCATCCGACGAGGCCGGGGTCGCAGGCAAGGTGAGCGTCGCATAGAGCCCCCCGCCATTGCCATTATAGAGCGCCAGCGTCGTCGCGCTGACATCGCTGCCCGCCGCGACGCGAACCTCGATGAATTCGCCCACATCGGCACCTGCGTTGTCGTAATGAAATTCGTTGATCCGCGGGGCGATCTCTTGGACATCGGCGATGGTCACGACGATATCTGCGGTTGTGGTCACATCCCCGTCGCTCACGCCAATCTGGACATCATAGACATTGTCGCCCCCCACGTCCGCCGGGGTCTCGAAATCGGGGGCCGCGATGAAGCTGAGCGCGCCGGTTTCCGCATCAATCGCAAAGAGCGCGGCATCGGCCCCGCCGGTTATCGCAAAGCTAAGCGCGTCGTCCTCGACGTCACTGGCAAGGATGTCCGCCGGAATGGCGAGGGTGTTCTCGTCAATCGTGACCGTTGCAAGCGCCGACAGGACCGGGGCATCGTTCGCACCCGTGATGGTCACGGTCACTGTCGCCGCGCTTAGTCCGCCACGCCCGTCACCCACGGTATAGGTAAAGCTGTCGGTCGCGGTCTCGCCATCGTCGAGATGATCAAAGACCGTGCCGGGCTCATAGATCACCTGATCACCTTCGAGACGCACCAAGGCCCCGGCGGCGGAAATGGTCGAAACCGCCGTGATGGCAACCCTGTCGCCATCGAAATCCCGGTCATTGGCCACAAGATCCGCCACGACGATCTCGGTGGAGCCATCTTCGCGCGCGGTGGCGGTGTCATCGCCCGCAATCACCGCATTGTTGCGCCCGTCGATAAAGATCGTCAGGTCGTCGGCCGCGAAATAGAGCGCCTCGACACCGGTCAGCCGGTCGCGGCCCGCATCGGCGACCGTGGCGGTGACGCTTGAAACTGTCGCCGTGCGCCCGAACCAGCCGCCGCGCACAGAGATGGCGTAATCGTCAAACCCGCCCTCATAGATCGCCGTGTCGAAGCCGCGCCCGCCGCTCAGAAAATCATCGCCTTCGCCCCCGGCAAGCATATCGTCGCCCCGGTCGCCATAGAGATTATCGCGCCCGGCCCCACCCGTGAGGCTATCATTGCCTGAACCGGCAAAGAGCAGGTCATTCCCGCCACCGCCGGACAGGATGTCATCGCCGCCAAAACCGAACAGGATATCCTTCTTGTCCGTTCCGGTCAGCACATTGGATGTCTGAGTGCCAAAAACAAAGCTGCGCCACCAAGCGGTCATGTCGATTCCCCCGACTGCATCAAAGATGGCCAAGGATGTGACACGCCAACGTATAAGGTTTGTGTCAAACACCCTGCGAAAATATATCAATGGAGAGGGGACATGGGGGACAAGCCTGTCACCCGGCGAATTGGACGATGGCGCGGGTCAGGCCGGGCAAGAGCGTGCCGGACGGATCGGAGAGCATCCCCGTGTCAACGGCGGAGAGAAAACCGGCGACGCGGCGGCGTAAAAGTAGGCCAGTGGCGGGGCTGCTGCATCCAGAGTTAGTCGACACTCGAACGGCTTTGAGCACCGAACCGGCCGTTTGCGTCCTGTGCAGCGAGCGACAGGTGCCGGCCCTAACCCTGCCGGTTTTCCTGATGTCTGCCGCCTTTGGCACCAATGCTAAGAGGGTGGGAAGGGCTTACTTGGCGATTATGCGTCGCGCGGCGAATAGTGGTTCTCTTCCCGAGCCTTCTTGAATTCGGATAACTCGGGTTTACTGCTGCTCCAATTTACAGCGCAGGAAGTTCTCCAACAGGCGCGAGACATCATTGTCGAACCCGTTCCACGGCAAGCTGCCGCAAAAGGTAATCGACCCGACCGAAAAGACCGATCCACCTTTTGGCAGGTCGAAATAGATCAGATCTGCGTGTTTGGCGTCTTCCTCGGACCCGCCGGTCAGGTTCGTCAGGTGGGTAAGCTGCTCTTCGGGGACCAGCATGAAGGCCTGATTGTCGCCTGCGGAACGTGCCAGCAAAACGTGGTCCTGCGGCGAGCCGATGCGATGATCGACATGGTCAAGCTCAAACCCCGCCGCGCCATTGCCACTGAACCCGTAATCGCCAAAGAGGTCCTCGCTCACCCCCTCGAAGAGCCAGTCGAACCTTGGATCGAAGCACATCCGCTGATATGGCGCACCGTGAAACTCGCCTTGCGCGGCAAAGCCGATGCCGACGAGGGCCTGCGGTGCCCGCCCACTGCGCCGCCAAAGACCGCCATAGGTGCCATCGAAGGCGTTGTAATACTCGCCCGGTTCCGCTGCCCATGCGCGGATACCGTCCTCGGCCCGGCGGATTTCGAGCAGGCTGTCATTCTCTGCATGCCGCGCGATGCGCCAGTAGAATCCATTGCCCCCCAGATAGAGCAGATTGCCGCCCGAATCCCGGTAATCACGCAGCGCGTCCAGCGTCTCGGCAGTGTGGTATTCGGGGTGGGTGGTGGTGGTAACGGCCTTGTACCCCGACAGAACCTCAGCCCCTTCGGCATGCAACTCGTGATCTGTAACGATATCGTAGTCCATGTCCTTGGCATGCAGCCAGCTGATCAGGTGGCTGTCGGCCGGGAAATGCCGCAGTCCAGAGCAGCCCGTCGCGCCGAAGGTCAGAAATCCGGGCCGCAGATTGAAGAGCGGCCGCCGGTGCGAGGCGTGGCAGATGCCCGACCCGTCGGAATGGGTGTTGTAGGTCGACAGGCCATACTCGCGATATTCCGCCGGATTATGCGGATAGGCGCCCCAGTCACGCATGCGGCTCTGCCATGCCGGGTCGTAATCGGGCCGGGCATGGTTGCCGTAGACCACATAGGTGAAAGTCGGGATCAACACGCAGAGATCGGCGCGCCGCACGCCCTTCGGTGGGCAGACATAGAACGGTAAGGCGTCGCTGCCATGATCGCCCTCGATATGCATGACATAGACGCCCGACGGCATATCATCGGGGACGGTCAGGGTGAAATCGGTCTGCCAGCCGAAATCATAGATATCGTCCTCGTGGAAATGGATCGCACCGTAATGTTCGGGCTTGTGCCGCCAGCACATCTCGGAGGCGTCCCATTGCGAGCCGGTCATCGCACGGGTGGGAAAGTTGACAAGCGACAGGGCCGGTCCGGTCAGCGCGGGCACGCGGTCAGACGGAATCGCTGTGGCCAAGTCCCAGACCGCGATCAGCCCGTCTGGGCCTTTGATGGTCGGGGCCTCGATCTTGCCGTTGAAAAAAGCCGTCGCCCGGGTATCAGCCAAACCTGCGGCAACGACGACAGGGGCCGTGATCGCGGCGCGCGACAGCGCACCGCTTGCCTCATGCGTCTCGCGGCTGTGATGTCCCAGAACCGTCTGGACAAGTGTGGCGCGCCCCTCAGTCAGCCATGCCTCGATCTGCGACCAGCGATGCAGCGGCAGCGGCACCAGTGCCGTGACCCGCGTCGCACCCGCCGTTACGAAGAGGCAGCCCTCTGCATCGAGCCCCATTGTCAGTGGACCGCAGGACAGAACCGCCTGATCGCCTCCATTGAGGTGCGTGGGTTGGATCGTGGCGGACAGAGTGACGTTGCCCTGCGCGGGCAGCGTGATTGCCGCGTCGCTTAGGCCGTAGGAGCCGGGAAAGAACGGCTGATGCCGGGCCGGCAGGTCGCGCGGTGCGAACCATGCGCTGGCATCCTCTTCGGTTATGCCCATGCCCGCTGGGTTCGGATCGGCGCAGATCGACCGGGCCAGTCGTGCGCGATACCGGCCACCACTGGTCGACGAGACCTTGAAGGCGATCTCTTCGCCCGGCCGCGCCGAGAGACGGTCGGTATAGCCGGTTAGGGGGACTTCATTCATGCGCTTACCTCAGTTGCGGGCCGTAGACGAGATCGGGAAGCCAAGTCACCCAATCCGAGAAAAAGACGAGTATCAGGATCATCAGTATGTATGGGATAAGCAGCGGCAGCACCCCGACTGATATATCCTCGATCGTGATTCTGCTGATCCGAGCTGCGACGAAGAGATTGACGCCAATGGGCGGCGTTAGAAAGCCGATCTCGCAGGTCATCACGGTGAAGATGCCGAACACGACCGGGTCGATCCCGAGGCTGGTTACAAGTGGAAAGAACACGGCGGTGAAGATGATGATCTGCGGAATGCTTTCCAGCCACATGCCGACGAGGATGTAGAAGATCCCGATGAACAGCATGATCAGCCACGGATAGGCGATCAGCCCCTGAAACAGCGCGAGGATATCGCTGGGAATGTCGAAGATCGTCACCAACTGGCCGAACGCCTTGGTGGAGCCGAGGATAAACAGCACCGTGCCTATGACGATGGCGGTGAACTTGAACGCATGTAGGAGCTTGACCCATGTCAGGCCCTTGTAGACGAAAAGCCCGACGAAGAGACCATAGGCGACTGCCACAGCCGCCGCCTCGGACGGGGTGAAGATGCCGGCATAGATGCCACCAAGGATCAGGATCGGTGCGAAAACCGCCCATTTGCCATCCCATAACGCCCAGAGCAGCGGGCCCCAGCGAAACCGCTCTTCGGTGCCGCCATAGCCATTCTTCCACGAGATGACGAATACCACGACCATCAGCATCAGCCCCAGGATAAGACCCGGCAGGATTCCCGCCAGAAAGAGCCGCGGAATAGAAACATCTGTGACCAGCGCGAAGATGATCAGGAGGTTGGAGGGCGGGATCATGCTTCCGAGCGCCCCTGCCGAGGCGGCGATGGCCCCGGCAAAGCGCGAGCGGTAACCCTCTTTCTGCATGGCGGGGATTGTGATCGAGCCGATAGCGGCGGTGGTCGCGGGGCCCGACCCTGAGAGCGCAGCGAAGAACATGCAGGCCACCACCGTCACCAGCCCCATGCCGCCCTTGTAGGCACCCACAAGGCGCTTTGCGATGGTGACCAGCTTTTCCGACATGCCGCCCTGTTCCATCAACTGTCCCGCAAGGATGAAGAGAGGGATAGTCACCAGCGGAAACGGCTCGAACGCTGTCCAGGCCGCCTGCGCCATCAGGGTGAGGGGAATGTCCGCGATCAGCAGGCCCGCGACCGTGGCCAGCCCGGCGGCGAAGGGAATGGGCACGCCGATCGCCATCGCAAAGACAAAGGCCGCAGCCATGACAAGGGGGCCATTCATAGCGGCAGATCCTTCCAGCCGTCACGCCCCCACCGCCAATAAACTTGCAGGATACGAAAGAGCATCAGGCCGAACGCCATCGGGATGATCATCTGCACCCATCGTTGCTCGATCCCGAGGCCTGGTGTCATATAGGTGACGTTGAACAAAAGCTGCGTGTAGATCGTGGTCTGCACGATCATGAAAATCACGAAGCCGGCCCAGAGCGTATCGGCCAGCACCACGGCCCCTACCTGCAAGGCGCGCGGCAGGCGGCTCACCAACAGGGTGATGCGGATATGCGCGCGTTCGCGGACCGCCATCGTGGCCCCGAGATAGACCGCGAAGATCATACCGTAGACCGCGGTTTCCTCGGCCCAAGCGGCGGCGGTCGAAAAGAAGTAGCGCAAGATGACTTGAAGCAGGACAGACCCTACCACCACCGTCAGGCAGATCGCGCAAATCACCTCTTCGAAATACCTGTCTATCTTGGACAGCATGGTCCCGCCTCCGCCCTGAAGGTGTAAAACGGCACGGGGTGGCGCTGCCCCCCGTGCGGTGGATCAGAAGAAGTTACTCGGCTTCAGCGCGGATCGCTTGCACAAGGGCAATGAAGGCATCCCCCTTGTCTGCGGCATAGCGATCCTGCACCCGAAGTCCCGCCTCGATAAAGCCAGAGCGGTCGACGTTGGTTGTTTCCATGCCGCCCTCGCCCGTCAGGAAGGCGCGGATTTCGTCGGTCTGCTCTGCCATTTCCTTGCGGTGATAAACACCCGCCTCGGCGGCCGCCCGCATCACCGCGGCACGCTGCGCCTCATCGAGCTTGTTCATCACGCGGTCGCTGGCAAAGAGCGGTGAGAAATAGGTGAAATGCTCCAGAACCGTGAAATAGGGCATGATCTCGTAGAATTTCTGTGATTTGATGAATGAGGTGCCGTTATCTGCCCCTTCCACCGTGCCGGTCTGAAGCGCAGTTGGCGTATCGGCCCAAGGCAGCGGAATGGGTGCCGCGCCGAATTCTTCGTAGGTGTCGATCATCACCTGGTTCTTAGGGACACGCACCTTGAGCCCTTCCATGTCCGCAATCGAAGTGATCGGGCTTCTGGAATTGTAGAAATCGCGATCCCCGACAAAACCGTAGGTCAGCAGATGCACGTTTGTCGCGGCCTGAAGCTGCGCGGCGAAATCGCGCCCGACCTCACCTTCGAGCACGCGGTAAGCATGCTCCTTGTTTTGAAAGATGTACGGCAGAACGAACGCATCCATCAGCGGAAAATGCGGCGAGATGTTGTTACCCGTAATAACGAACATATCCACGGTTCCAAGCTGCATCGCCTTGAATGCTTCGTCCTCGCCCATGAGCTGACCACAGCAGCGCACCTTCACGTCAACGCTGCCTTCGGTATATTCCTCGACCAGCTCCTCGAACTTGTCGGCGAGCACAGCATAGGTGCTGGTCTCGGAGGCCGCGTAGCCGAGATTGATGGTGACGTCTTGCGCCGAGGCCGTGCCCGCGACGAGGGTCAGGGCCGCAAGTGGCCCGGCGAAGATCTGAAAGGGTGAATGTGACATGATCGCTCCCGGTTGCATGTGGATTTTTTGTTTTTGTTATCCAATCAGGGTAGCCGGGCTAGACCTGCAAGTATAATATCAATTGATTAGTTTCTGATGCATAAAAGGTATCATGAAAATCGGTCTGCGCCATATCCGCTATTTTCTGGTCCTTGCTGAGGACTTGAATTTCCGACGCGCCTCGGAACATCTTCACATATCGCAACCTGCCCTCACCCGCACGATCCAGCACCTTGAAGCGGAGTTGCAGGTTACACTGTTCGACCGGTCACAGAACTTCGTGCGCCTGACCGATGCGGGCCGTGCCTTTCGCGAGGGTGGTCAGCGCGTGCTAAACGGAGTGGAGGCCACCATCGATCTGACGCGCCGGATCAGCATCGGCGAGGCCGGTGCGCTGCGGGTGGGCTATACTGATTTTGCGATCGCCGATTGTCTGCCCGAATTGCTCAAGCAGTTTCATCAAAGGCACCCCGGCATCACCGTGCGCCCGCATCACGGGGTTACTGCTGCACAACTTCAGCAGTTGAGGGATGACAAGCTCGATATTGGATTTGTTACCGGGCCGGTGCGACAATCGGGATTCCGCAGCCGCGTCGTGCAGACCGACCGTCCGATCTGCATCGTGCCTGAAGGCCATCACTTGGCATCGCGTGCCTCTGTTGCGCTGGCCGATCTGGCGGATGAGGATTTCGTGCATGGGCCGACCGAAGCCTGGGCGCATTTCTACGACTATCTCTTTCCGCATTGCCGCAAGGCTGGATTTCAGCCGCGCATCGTGCAGGAGGCATTCAACTCCGTTGGAATTCTTGGTCTTGTGTCCTGCGGAATGGGCATCACCATCCTGACCGAAAGCATCTACGACTTCGCCACTGGCGGTTTGGTGCCCTTGCCGATCTCTGACATTGACGACGTGATGGTCACGGAGGCCGTCTGGGCATCCGAAAACCTGCGCCTCCCGACCCAACACTTTGTTGATTTCCTTGAGCAGTCGGATAGTCACAGACTTCAAGGAACTCGGTAGTACACATAGACGAAGATGCATGCAGAAGCAGGTCGACTGCATGAGAGCAGCCTCGACTTATGGGTGGTTCTGAAAATGGGGGCAGGTCACACTGTTGAACGTTCCTGGTGGGTAGGTCATCGAATAAGTTCCCCGGTTTCAAACGAGTGCAGCAACGCGTCACCAAAGATCACTTTTCCCTTGGCCTTTTTGCCGACGCGCGCCAATTCGACCAACCCATCTTGGCGGGACAACAATGTGGTAATGAGG
>NZ_JAGPVV010000099.1 GCF_018066915.1 Roseovarius sp. | reverse complement strand
ATTCGCCGACACCCACGGCTTTTGCGCGGTCTGGACGCCCGAGCGGCATTTCCACGCCTTTGGCGGCCCCTATCCCAACCCCTCGGTGACGGGGGCCGCCGTTGCGGCGGTCACGCAAAACATCGCCGTGCGCGCCGGAAGCTGCGTTGCCCCCCTCCACCACCCCGCGCGCATCGCCGAGGAATGGGCGGTCATCGACAACCTCACCAACGGACGCGCCGGTCTGGCGATTGCCTCTGGCTGGCACCCTGATGATTTCATCCTGCGCCCGGAAAACACGCCGCCCCGCAACAAACCCGCGATGTTCGAGGCGATCCGCGATCTGCGCCGCCTCTGGCGCGGCGAGGCGGTGGAATTTCCCCGCGCCGATGGCACGATGCACGCCGTCGTGACCCAACCGCGCCCGGTGTCCAAGGTGCTGCCCGTCTGGGTCACAACCGCCGGCAACCCCGAGACATGGCGCGAGGCGGGGGCGCATGGCGCCAATGTGCTCACGCATCTCTTGGGCCAATCCATCGACGAGGTGGCGGGCAAGATCACCCTCTACCGCAGCGCCCTGCGCGAGGCGGGGCATGATCCGGACGCCTTCACCGTCACGCTCATGCTGCATACCTATGTCGCCGAAACCCGCGACGAGGCGCGGCGCGTGGCGCGCGAGCCGATGAAGGACTATCTGCGTTCCGCCGCCGCCCTCATCAAGCAATACGCTTGGGCCTTCCCCGCCTTCAAACGCCCGCAAGGTGTGAGCACCCCGTTTGAATTGGACCTCGGATCGCTCAACGCAGAGGAACTCGACGGCATCCTCGATTTCGCCTTCGAGCGCTATTTCGAGGATTCCGGCCTCTTCGGCACCGTCGAGGATTGCGTCGCCCGCGTCGAGGGATTGAAGCGCATCGGCGTGGATGAGGTGGCCTGCCTCATCGACTACGGCATTCCCGCGCGACAGGTGCTTGACGGTCTGCGCCCACTCGCACGCGTGCTGGAGCGCTCGAACCGTGTGGGCGCTATCCCCGAGGATGACTTTTCCATCGCCGCGCAAATCCTGCGGCACGGCGTGACGCATCTGCAATGCACCCCCTCAATGGCCCGCATGATCGCCATGAACGACGAATCCCGCCAAGCCCTCGGGCGGCTGCGGCATCTGATGCTGGGCGGCGAGGCGCTGCCGGGCGCTCTGGTGCAGGAGTTGCGACAGGTCACGCGCGCACGGATGACCAATATGTATGGCCCCACGGAAACGACCATCTGGTCCACCACCGGCCCCGCCGAAGAAACCCCCGGCCCCGCCGCCATCGGCACGCCCATCGCCAATACGCAGGCGTATGTTCTGGACCCCAAAATGCAACCGCTGCCCGTCGGCATGGCAGGCGAACTCTGGCTTGGTGGCGATGGGGTCACACGCGGCTATCTCGGGCGCGACGACCTGACAGCAGACCGCTTCCGCCCCGATCCGTTCCGTGCGGGCGGGCGCATCTATGGCACCGGCGATCTGGTGCGCTGGCGCGCCGATGGGCGGCTCGATTTCGTCGGGCGCGCCGATGCACAGGTGAAACTGCGCGGCTACCGCATCGAACTGGGCGAGATCGAGGCCGCACTTGAGGGCTGCACCGGCGTCGCACAAGCGGTGGTGCTGGCGCGCGAGGATACCCCCGGCGACATGCGCCTTGTCGCCTATCTGCGCGGCACCATCACACCCGAGGCCGCGCGCGCGCATCTGGCCGCGCAGCTGCCCGCCCACATGATCCCGTCGCATGTCGTCGTGCTGGATCACTTCCCCCTCACCCCCAACCGCAAGGTGGACCGCAAGGCGCTGCCTGCGCCAGAGACCCAAGTCAAAGCCCCGCGCCCCGCAGCCGCCCCCAAACCGGTCACGCCCGCCAATACGATCGAGCGCGACATCGCGGCGATCTGGGCGCGAATCCTCGGCGTGGCCGAGATTGGCGCACAGGACAGTTTCTTTGATCTGGGCGGTCATTCCCTCTTGGCGGTGCAGGCGCATCGTGAAATCCGCAGCACGCTGGCGGTCGACCGGCTCAGCATCACCGACATCTTCCGCTGCCCGAAACTCGCCACTCTGGCGGCGCGTGTGGCGGAATTGCGCGGCGACGCCCCCCCCACGCCCGCCAATACCCCCGCCCCGGCCCCCAGCCCCGGTCGTGCCGATGCGCGCACCGATGCCATGGCCCGCCGCCGCGCCATGCGGGCGGCGCGCCAAGGGTGAGCGCCGCGCTGATCGCCGCGCTGCGCGCCCTTCTGCCCGAGAGGCTGGCCTTGGCCGCAAGCGATCCACGCGCCGAGGCGACCGGCCTCTGGCCCGAGGAGGCCACAGCCATGGCCCGCGCAGTGCCCAACCGCCGCCGCGAATTCGCGGCAGGCCGCCGCGCGGCGCGCAGCGCCTTGGCCACGCTTGGCCACGCCCCCGCCGCCATTCCGATGGCCCCCGACCGCGCGCCGCTCTGGCCCGAGGGTGTGACCGGCACCATCAGCCACGGTGCCGGGATATGTCTGGCGCTTCTTGGACGCTCCGAGGATTGGGCCGGGCTTGGCCTTGATCTCGAGCCGGCCTTGCCCCTCCCCGAGGACACCGTTGCCACAATCTGCACCCCCGCCGAGCGTGAGACCGTGACCCAAGACCCAAGCGGCCTCCTCTCCCGCCGCCTCTTTTGCGCCAAGGAAGCCACCTACAAGGCGCAATATGCCCAGAGCCGCAGGCTGCTTTCCTTCCACGATCTCGAGGTCACATTCGACGCGTCTGGCGGCTTTTCCGCCGAACTCCTGACCGATTGCCCCCCCTTTCCCCCCGCCACATGCTTTGCCGGACACAGCCTGCAAACCGGCGATATCCTAGCAGCCCTCGTCACGCTGCCCCGCCTCTGAACACAGTGTTTCCAGAGCGCGACAAATAACCTGTGGCGAAATTGTGGCATGATTGCTAGATTGTGGCCAAGTTGAGACTTAAATCTGTCAGGGCCGTTTGGGGGCATTCGGCTGACAGGATGGCACCCCGCGTTTGCGGGACCGTCCGTCAGCAGGAAATATCCCGAGCGGTTTTTCGTTTTCAGCGTCTGCGTTGACCACCTTGAAACGACACCGATAGGCACATCATGAGCGCGATCCAATCCATGCCCGATCTGATGCGGCTCCTGCGCCGCAGACTGTGGCTCATCGCGCTTGTCGGCGTGGTCGGCGCGCTGCTCTCGGTCCTTATTGCCCTCAACCAGCCCAAGGTGTTTCAGGCCACCGCCGTGATTCAGATCGAAACGCCACAGGTCGGCCGCGACCTGACCGGGCAGACGATTGCCACCGATGCCAATCACCGGCTGCAACTGATCGAACAGCGCCTGATGGCGCGCGACAATCTGGTCAAGGTGATCGAACGGCACGGCCTCTTTGCCAATGTCCCCAACATGCCGCTGGCCGAAAAGGTCCATCAACTGCGCGTGTCCGCCCGGATCACACCCATCACCGTGGGGATTCCCGGCATGGGTCCGGCCACCGCCCCCTCTGGGCTCAGCGTGACGGTGAACCTCAACGATCCGGTCAAGGCCGCCGAGGTGGCCAATGATTTCGTGGAAACCGTGATCACCCAGAACCGCGAGCGTCGCATGGACCTCGTGCGCGAAACACTCGATTTCTTCAGCGCCGAAGAGGCGCGTGTCAGCGCCCAGATCGCCGAAGTCGAAGGCGTGATTGCCGATTTCAAACGCGCCAACGGCGCGTCGCTCCCCTCCAGCATCACGCCTGTGCGCGAGGAATTGCGCACCCTCAATGAAACCCTGCTCGATCTCGACCAGCAGATCATCGCGCTGGAAACCGAATCCACCCGCCAGCGGCAAGAGGTGTTTGCCCGCCAGATCGGCCAGTTGACCGACCAGCGCGCGCTGGTCTCGGCCCGCATCGCCGAGAATGAGGCCGCCTTGGCCGCAGCCCCCCGCGTCGAGCGGGAGTTGGGCGCGCTTACCCGCGACCTCACCCAGCTTCAGGATCAGCTCAGCACCATCACCACCAACCGGGTCGAGGCGGAAATGGCCAGCGTCCTTGAATCGCGCCAGCAACAGGAACGGTTCGAGATTCTGGAAACCGCCATTCCGCCGGAATTTCCGGTGTCCGCCAGCCGCAAGAAACTGGCGATTGCCGGGGCACTGGCCAGCCTTGTCTTGGGGCTCGCTCTCGTCATCACGCTCGAACTCCTCAACCCGGCCATCCGCAGCGCCGCGCAACTGGAAAAAGAGCTCGAGATTACGCCGGTCGTGACCATCCCCGTGGTGCGCCTGCGGCATGAACGCCGCCGCCGCGCGCTGCGTATCGCCGGAACGGTGCTTGCGGTCCTCTTGGTCGTGCCGCTCGTGCTGCGTCTGGTGCAAGACCGGCTGATGCCGCTGCGCCTCTTGGGCGGCAATTGATCCCGCTTACAGCTTGGATGAAATGATCCCGGTGTTGAACCCGCCCATGCGCAACTCGCCAAAGAGCCGCTGATACTCGATCTTGGGGCAGCGGTTCATCACCACATCGACGCCCCGCGCCCGCGCCATTTCCGCAGCCTCCGGATTCTCGACCCCGATCTGCATCCAGACCGTGCGCAGTCCCGGCAAAACCTCGAGCGCCTCTTCCACGATGGGGCCGACATGCTCGGACCGGCGGAAAATGTCGATCATATCGACCGCGCCCTCGATGTCGCGCAGCCCCGCCACCACCCGCTGACCAAAGAGCCGCTCACCGGCATGGCCCGGATTGACCGGCACCACCTCGTATTTCTTGAGGCTGAGGTAGCGTGCCACATAGTAACTCGGGCGCACGGGGTTCATCGACACGCCAACCACCGCCACACGCCGGGTGCGGGTCAGGATCTCGCGCAGGTGGGAATCGCTATAGTCTTCACTCATACCGCCACCAAATCACGATCCGGCCCAAGAAAAAAGCGCCCAAGTTAAACTTGGGCGCCAGTCGCGGAACGAGGGACAGTGATAGAAGGCATCAATGTTCCGGATCGACGCCTCTGGGACAGATGTAGGTCCGATTCTCAGGATATAAAGGGATTGTAATATACCTGTGACTGCGCTTGATCGCCCGTCACACGCTAAAATTCAGTCGAATATGTCCTCGACCGTGTCCCATATCTCCTCGAGCATCCGCCGCCCAAACCCTTTGCGCGGCTTGGATTTTCGCGCGCGCTCAGGGGCTTGCCCCACAGGTCCATACTCCTGCCGGGGCAGCGTCATGGGCCGCGCCTTGGGCCGCGCAGCCCCAGTCTCGCGCGTGGGCATCGCCTTCATCTCGTGCAGCGGCGCACCACAACTGGCACAGGCCAGCTCGTGCCGCGCCCGGTCCAGAACCAGAACCGCCCGCGTGCCGCAATATGAACAGGTCGCAATCTTGTGTCCCATACTCCCCATATCGGTCAGGGGGGCGGGATTGCCAAGGGCTCAGCGCCCAAATGCTTCGAAATCGCGCGGCGTTCAGTAATTCTGCGCCTTGCGGATCTTGGTCATCCGCCCCTCTTCGGCAATCGCCCCGCCCAGCGTGGTTACACCCTTGGCCTGCAAGAGGCCCAGCATGCGAACAAACACCTCTGCCGTGGCCACGGTATCACCCATCGCGGTATGCCGCGCCTCGGGCGGGATGATGATCCCGAACCGGTCGCAGAGCGCATCAAGCGTGTGCTGCCCGCTGTGATCAAAGAGCCCCGCCGACATCAACACGGTGCACAGCACCGGGTTGTCGAACCGCCGCCCTATCACCTTTTCCTTGAGCCGCAGAAACGCGAGATCAAACGGCGCGTTATGCGCCACCAGCACCGCGCCCTGACAGAAATCGTGAAACCGCCGCCCGGCCTCGATGATATCCGGCGCGCCTTGCACCATCTCATCGCTGATATGATGCACCCGCGTCGAGGCAGGCGGGATCGGGCGGCCCGGATTGACCAGCATGTCAAAACTCTCGCCGCGCAGGATACGCCCGTTGACGATCCGAAGCCCGGCAATCTGCACGATCTCATCACCCCCCCGCGGTGAGAGGCCGGTGGTCTCGGTGTCGAACACCACGAAACTCAGGTCCGACAGGGGCCGGTTGGCCAATTCCCCACCCGCCACTTCGGGCAGGTTGAAATCATAGAACTCCGGCCGCGCATCGCCGGGTTCCAGCGGCGGGGCTGCGGTGGCCAGCGGCAGTACGATCCGGTGCGCCCCCGCCCCCGCCTCGGCCCAGACATCCGTCTGATGCGCGCTCAGCGCATCGCGCCCCGAATAATCGCCATAGGCGGTCGAGAGCGGTGCCTTGAGCCAGCCGGTCAACTGCCCATCCGTCACAGCCTCTCCCTGCCAACTCAGGATCAGCCGCGTCTCGGCCCCGTCCTGCTCGGCACTCAGGCTGAATCCGTCGCGGGTGCCCTCTTCGGTCAGATGCCCCAGCAACCCGCCCAAGAGCGTGGTCACAGCAAAGCCATCGCAACTCAGCATCGCCTCGCTGCGCGCCACGCTCAGCGGCACCCGCGCCTGCACGCTCAGCCCGTCGAACACATGCGCCGCCGCAACCGGCGACATCGGCCAGCGCCGCGATTTGACCCCGGCATGCTGCGCCCCCATGTCGCGCAGGCACTCAAAGAGTCGCGCCACCTCGTCCTCGATCCCTTTGCGAAACTTGGCGCGGGTCTCGGGCGGCAGATCATCCGCCGATTGCAGCACATCAAGCAGCGCGCCGATGGTGGCCGCCGGTCGGCGCACCCCCTCCAAGAGCGTGTTGAAGAGATGATCCTGCTGCGCATGCGCGCTCAGGTCCTCGGTCGCATCACGGAAAATCAACACATGCCCCGACAGTTCTTCATCCGACAGGATCGGGCTCACGCGGCCCAAGAGAAACCGCTTGCCGTTCGCAGAGGCCGCGAGAAATGTCTCGGCCCCGATATGGCCGCGCACCCGCCCCTCCTGCATCCGCGACAGCGCATCCATGATCGGCTCGGGGCGCAGGACATTCGACAATGGGCGATCAAGACCGATATCGCCCAACAACTCTTGCGCCATGCGGTTGTAGAGCATCACACGGTTGTCGGGCGTGGCCACCACCGCCCCCTCGCCCAGATCCCGAAAGAGCGCCTCGAAGAGCGCCTTTTCGCGGGCAATCCGTGCGGTTTCCCGCTCGACCGCGCGGGCGCGCGCGGCGCGCGCCTCGGACAGTGCGGCGTTGATCGCATTGGCGGCAGGGGCCAGCGTGCTCAGATGCTTGGCCTGCGCCTCGTTGATCTGCAAATCCACATCGGCCCGCGCCCGCGTCGTCAGGTCCGAGGCCAGCGCCAGAATGGGCTTGGCGACATTCTCGTCAAACAAGAGACCGATCCAGGCGGCCAATCCCATCACGCCCAGCGCCGCAACCAGCCCGCCAATGACATAGCCATCAAGCGGCCCCCCCGCGCGCCGATAGCCAAACCAGAGCGCGCCGCCGATCACCATAGCACCCCCCAGCGCCAGAGCCGCAAAGAAGAGCGCAAACCGCAGCCGTAGTCCCAAACGCGCCGTCAGGCGCTCAATCATGATCCGCCCCGGCCAGCAACTCGCCGATTTGCGCGGTCAGATCAGCGGTGGCAAAGGGCTTGGTCATAAAGGCATCCGCCCCCACCGCCAGCCCCTTGCGGCGCTCGACCTCACCGCCGCCGGCGGTCATCATCAGCACCTTGATCCCCTTGAGCGCGGCATCGGCGCGGATCATCTGGCATATCTCATAGCCCGACCGCTCGGGCAGCATCACATCCAGAACCACCAGATCAGGCCGGTCCTCGGCCATCGCCGCCAGCGCGGCATTGCCCGTGGCCACCCGGCGCAGCCGGTATCCCGCCCGCCCGATCAGATGCTCGAGTGCGAGCGCGATATTGTCCTCATCTTCAACCAGCAGAACGGTTTTTTCAGGCATGACGGGCCTCCTCTCCCGGTTACGACTGACTTAGCTCTGGCAGAGCGCCTTGATCACGGGGTCCTCCACCCCAACAACCAGCCACTCGGCCTGCGACGGATCGGCCAGCGCCGCCTCGCTCACATCGGCGCGCGCGGCCTTCGCGCAATCCACCAGTTGCGGGCGTTTGACCGGCACGGCCCAACGACCAAAGAGATAGATATCCGCCAACAGGATTTCCGGCACTGTCGGGTTGGTCTGGACCCCGGCACGGTCCAGCACCATCATCCGCGTGACCTGCGGCACGACATAGGTCCAAGGTTTCCAGAACTTGGCCTCTTCGACCGCGCTCACCACTTCGACGCTCTCGGGCAGGGTGCCCAGCGTGCGATCAGCCCAAGTGTATTCCGACCAGACGGCATAGCACAGCATGGCGATACCCGCCGCGATGGGCGCGGCATAGCGTGGCAAACGCCCCCGGCTCAGATGCCCGGCGACAAGCGCCAGACCGGCTGCGCCGATGCCAACGGCGAAAGTGGCGATCAATTCCAAAAACATAAGTTATCCCGGTGCTCCTCTGGATTGTGCAATGGCCGATTGCATGGTCTTGACCACCATGAACGCATCCCGCAAGTGGTTGCGCTCAAGGTCCGACAGATCGGCAGGGGTCATGAAATTGTCCGGGCTGCGCCCGGCGCGGATACGCGACGCCTGATGCCGCAGCCGCGTTTCCGCAATGAGATCGTAGGCATCCAGCAAATCGCGCGCGCCGCTCTCGGAAATCACGGCCCCCGCCCGCGCGCCCGTGATCCGCTCGCGCGTGCCCGCCACCTCAAGCGATCCCAAGAGCGCGTAAATCCGCCCCAGATCGACCACCGGCACCACGCCCGAATGTTTGAGGTCAATCGTGTTCTTGTGCTCGCCCGACCGGATCAGGGCAAAGCCGCGCAAGAGGCCCAAGGGCACCGTATGCTTGAGCGAATTGGACACCATATGCGCGACAAAGATCGAATTCTTGCGCGCCTGTGCCAGCACTTCGGCCTGCAAATCGTCAAACAGCGCATTCTCCCCCGCAATCGCCCGCAGGTCGAACATGACCGAGGCCAGCATCTGCGCCTCAGTGTCCGGCTGCGCGATCCAGCGCGCGAAGTAGCTGCGCCAGACCCGGCGCGGCTGCCGCCAGCGCGGGTTGGTCGCCATCATGTCGCCGGGGCAATAGAAGAACCCGCAGGTGTTCAGCCCGTCGCTCACATATTTGGCCAGTGCCGCGAAATAGGCGTCATGCTCCGGCTCGAAACTGTCATCAAGGATGAGGCAATTGTCCTGATCGCTCACCCCGGTCTGTTCCCGCCGCCCTTGGCTGCCGCAGGCCGCCCAGAGATAGGGCACAGGGGCCGGGCCAAGCTGCATCTCGGCCAGCCGGAGCAATCGCCGGGTGATGGCATCGGTGATATCGGTGATCCGCCGCGTGATCGACTGCGGCCGCACCCCGGCCTGCACCAGTTGCACCAACAGCATCGGCACCCGCTCCATGACATGCGCCATGTCCTCGGGCGTATCGGCGCTGGCAATATCGGCGACCATATGGCTCGCCGTGGCGGCCTGTTGCCGGAAAAGATCGGTCTTGCCAATCATGCCCAGCACCCGACCCCCCTGCGCCACCGGCAGGTGATTGACCTTGAGCTCCGACAAGAGCATCAGCGCATCAAGGCCAAGCCGCCCCGGCTCGATCGTCACCGGGTCCGGTGTCATCACCTCCGCCACGCGGATGTCGCCGCTCAGCCCTTCGGCCAATACCTTGTTGGCCAGATCGCGCACGGTGATGATGCCTGCCAGACGCGCCCCTTCCATCACCACGACGGACGAAATCACATTGTCCCGCATCAGCCGCGCCACATCCTTGATCGTGGCCTCTGGCCCGCAGGTGATCGGCGTGGCGGTCATCAGGTCCGACACCTGAAGGGCTGTCAGCCCCGTCGCATAAGGCCCGTCATCACCCTGCGCTGTGGGCCGTGCGCGGGCGAACCAGCGCGCAATCTCGTCCGACTGCTCCATCAGGTCCAGAAACGCCTCGCGCGGAATGACGATCAGGTCAGAGGCTTCCGATGCCCGCGCCGTCAATAGCGCATTGCCATCGCGCAAGAGCCCCCGCTCGCCCATGATGTCGCCCGGCCCCCGGTGCGACACCAGATCAGCATGCCCCGTCTCGATATCGAGCCCGCCGGTCTCGACCACATAGAGCCCCGCCAGCGGCGCGCCCTTCTCAAAGAGCACAGCCCCTTGCTCCAACACCACCCGTGCCAGCTTGGGTGCCAGCGCAGAGCGCAGCACATGCGGCAACCCGGAAAACGGCGCATGGCGTGTCAGGCTGTCAATGGGATCGGGTTTGACGTCGCTCATTGCGCGCGGCTCTCCTCGGATTTGGCGGGAAATCACCTAAAAGCACCCAGGTCCCGGAAATATCGGCGGGCGGCAGAGGGAACAGGGGCGGCACGTGCCGCCCCTGTCCATTGGTTGCTTAGTGGTTCACGGCCGTGCCGGCACCGCGCGGAATACGCACGCTTTCGACCAGGTCCTGAATCTCCTGCGGCGGTTCTGCCGTCATGCTCGACACGAGATAGGCAACACCAAAGTTCAAGAGCGCGCCAATCGGGCCAAAGTGGGTCGGCGGAATACCGAACAGGTACTGATCTGCGGTCAACATGTTCGTTTCCGGGATAAAGAACCAACCCAGATAGAGGAACAGGTAGAGCGTGGTCGAAATCAGACCGGCCAGCATGCCAGCGGTTGCACCCGCAGAGTTCATGCGCTTCGAGAAGATGCCCATCATCAGCGTCGGGAAGAGCGACGCCGCCGCCAGACCGAACGCCAAGGCCACAACCTGCGCCGCAAAGCCCGGAGGGTTGAGACCCAGATAGGTCGCCACACAGATCGCCGCCGCCATCGAGATACGGGCAGCCAAAAGCTCGCCTTTTTCCGAGATGTTGGGATTGATCGTCGATTTGATCAGGTCGTGGCTCACAGCCGAAGAGATGGCCAGCAACAGACCCGCCGCCGTCGAGAGGGCCGCAGCAATACCACCTGCGGCGATGAGCGCGATCACCCAACCCGGCAGACCGGCGATTTCGGGGTTGGCCAACACGAGGATGTCACGGTTGAACGTCACAAGCTCGTTGCCCTGCCAGCCACGCTCGGCCGCCAGTGCAGTCATCGCTTCGGACTTGTCGTTGTAGTATTGGATCTTGCCGTCGCCGTTCTTGTCTTCCACAGCCAAGAGGCCAGTGGCAGACCAGGTGCGGAACCAGTCGGGCAGATCGTCAACAGCCACGGCTTCGCCCTGCACGCCT
>NZ_JAGPVV010000072.1 GCF_018066915.1 Roseovarius sp. | reverse complement strand
GAGGATCAGGCGGCGGTGGATGCCGCAATCGACGCCTGCGCGCCCGACATCATCGTGCATCTCGCGGCGCAGGCCGGCGTGCGCTACAGCCTCGAAAACCCGCGCGCCTATATCGACGCCAATATCGTCGGCACGTTCAATGTCATGGAGGCGGCCAAGCGCCACGCGGTGCGCCACCTGCTGATGGCTTCCACCTCTTCGGTTTACGGGGCAAATACCGAGATGCCCTATGCCGAGACGATGAAGGCCGACAGCCCGATGACGATCTACGCCGCCACCAAAAAGGCGACCGAGGCGATGGGCCATGCCCATGCCCATCTGTGGAACCTGCCCACCACGATGTTTCGCTTCTTTACCGTCTACGGCCCCTGGGGCCGCCCCGACATGGCCTATTTCAAATTCGTCGAGGCCATTCTGGCAGGCCGCCCCATCGACATCTACAATCACGGCGAGATGTATCGCGATTTCACCTATGTGGGCGATCTGGTGCGCGGCATCCGCCTGTTGATGGACGCGGCCCCCGTGCGACCAGAAAGCCCCGAAACCATCGCCCCCGGTGACAGCCTCTCGCCCGTTGCTCCCTACCGGATCGTCAATATCGGCAATTCCGACAAGGTGCGGCTCTTGGATTTCGTGGCCGCCATCGAAGAGGCGCTGGACCGTCCCGCCATCCGCAACATGATGGAGATGCAAAAAGGCGATGTGCCCGCCACTTGGGCCGATGCCCGCCTGCTCGAACACCTGACAGGATACCGCCCGCAAACCAGCGTGCGCGACGGGATCGCCCAATTTGTGCGCTGGTACCGCACCTATTATCAGGTCTGAGCGGGAAAGTGATGCCCGTCCGCCGCGCGGGTCATGGCGCTCAACGCACCACCCTGATAGCGTGCGGTTGAGCCGCTCAGACGCGGCACAACGACAGAGACAGGCCCCCCATGAGCAAGAACGGCAAACCGATCAATCTGGCACTTCAAGGGGGCGGGGCGCATGGGGCCTTTAGCTGGGGTGTGCTGGATTACCTGCTCGAAGATGGGCGTTTGCGCATCGCCGGTGTCTCGGGCACCTCTGCGGGGGCGATGAACGCGGTGGCCTTGGCCGATGGGTATACGCGCGATGGACCCGAGGGCGCGCGCGCCGCACTCGAAAAGTTCTGGCGATCCATGAGCGGCAGCGTCAAGCATTCGCCCATGCAGCGCACCCCGCTCGACCGGCTGACCGGAAATTGGGGGCTGGAGAACAACCCGTTTTACCACTTCATGAACGCTCTCACCGGCGTCGCCTCGCCCTATCAACTCAACCCGATGAACATCAACCCGCTGCGCGATCTGGTGGAAGAGAGCATTGACTTTGAAATGGTGCGCAAATGCAACGCGTTCGAGCTCTTTGTCTCGGCCACCAATGTCGAGACAGGCCGGGTCAAGATCTTTGCCCGCGAAGACCTGACCGTCGATATGGTCATGGCCTCGGCCTGTCTGCCGCAGATGTATCAGGCCGTCGAGATTGACGGCGTGCCCTATTGGGATGGCGGCTATATGGGCAATCCCGCGCTCTTTCCGCTCTATGGCAAGACGGGCACAGATGACATCGTGGTCATCCAGATCAACCCGATCGAGCGCAAGGGCGCGCCGCGCACCGCACAGGAAATCCAGAACCGCCTCAACGAGATCAGCTTTAACGCAAGCCTGCTCAAGGAATTGCGCGCAATTGATTTCGTGGACCGACTGATTGCTCAGGGCAAGCTGTCGACCGACGATTACCGCCCGGTCAAGATCCATCTGATCGAGAACGAGGCGGCGCTCAATCCGATGGGGGCCTCGTCCAAGATGAATGTCGAATGGGCCTTTCTCACCCGCCTGCGTGATATTGGCCGCGAGACGGCAGCGGCCTGGCTCGATTCCAGCTACGACCGTATCGGGGTCGAGAGCACAGTTGACCTGCGCGCCATGTTCCAAGGGATCGGGGCCGAGCATCAGGGCTGAGGGCGTGCGCCTGCCCGCAGTTTCAGGAAAACCGCGCCAACCACGCCAAACTCGCCTCGGTGCCCGCGCCACCGGGGCGGTATTCTGCCCCGAACGGCCCCTGCCAGCCAAGCGCGGCGATCTGAGGCAAAAGCCAGCGATAATCCACCTCGCCTTGGTCCGGCGCGCCGCGATCCGGCACGCCTGCGAATTGCACATGGCCGATGATGGGCTGATAGCGAGCAAAGCGGCGCAACAAATCGCCCTCCATGATCTGCAGATGATAGCAGTCGAACATCATCCGCAGGCTGTCACGCCCCAAGGCCGCGATCACCGCTGCCGCATGGGCGCTGGATGACAGGTGATACCCCGGCACATCGCGCTGATTGATCGGCTCGATCAGGATCGTGAGTCCCAAAGGCGCGGCCAGATCACAGGCATAGGCCAGATTGGCGCGAAACACCGCCTCCGCCTCTGCCCCGCCATCTGTGCATCCGGCCATGACATGCACCGCGCCTGCGCCAATGGTCTGCGCATAGTCCACCGCCTGCCGGATGGCCGCGCGCGCCTCGTCCTCGCGCCCCGGCAGGGCAGCCAAGCCGAAATCGCCCGCCGCCCGGTCGCCGGGCCATGTGTTCAACCCCAGCATCGGCAGGCCGGTCTCCTCCAGCGCCGCGCGCACCTCCTGCGCGGCAAACTCATAGGGGAAATGACATTCCACCGCCGCAAATCCCGCCCGCGCCGCAGCACGGATTGCATCTGGCAAGGGCCGGTCGGTGAACAAGAAGCCCAGATTGGCCGAATACCGCATCAGTCCCAATCCACCTCGAACTTGCGCACCACCTGCGCAATCTGCCCTGCATCCAACGCCCGCGCCCCGGTGCCGCGCAAAATCAGCGCGAGCTTCGCGGTCTCCTCCAACTCTTCCATCGCGAACACCGCCGCCTCCAGATCCTTGCCCGCCACCACTGGGCCATGATGCGCCAGCAAGACCGAGGATCGCCGCCCCGCCAGACCCCGGATCGCCCCGGCCATCGCGGCATCTCCCGGCACAAAGAACGGCAAGAGCGCCACCTTGCCTACTCGCATCACCGCATAGGCCGTGAGCGGTGGCACGGCATTGTCAGGGTCCGTGTCGGGCAGGATCGAGAGAGCGACCGAATGGGT
>NZ_JAGPVV010000066.1 GCF_018066915.1 Roseovarius sp. | reverse complement strand
ACTCCCCGTGCCAAGATCGAGCAAAGTCAAGGGCTTGGGTCCCGCCAACGCCTCGGCGATCAGACATTCGGTCTCGGGGCGCGGATCGAGAACATCCGCTGTCACCTCAAACTTCCGCCCCCAGAACACCCGCCGCCCAAGGATCTTGGCCACTGGCTCGCGCGCCGCCCGCCGCGCGATCAGCGCCGCGAACCGCACCGCCGCCCCAGGTTCCAGCTCATCGCCCAGATGCAGCGTCAGCCGGTCGCGCGCGATCCCCACTGCCTCGGCCAAGAGGGCGCGCGCATCCCCCGCTGCCCCCGCGATGCCCGCCGCCTCCAGACGCCGCGCAGCCTCCAACAAGGCCTCGCGCAGGGTCACGACATTTCGGCCAGCAAGGTGGCCTGCGCATCCGCCGTCAGCGCGTCAATGACCTCATCGAGATCACCGCCCAAAACCTGCTCCAATTTATAGAGCGTCAGGTTGATCCGGTGATCGGTCATCCGGCCTTGAGGGAAATTATAGGTGCGAATCCGCTCGGACCGGTCGCCCGTGCCCACCTGCGCCGCGCGATTGGCGCTGCGTTCGCTGTCCACGCGGTTGCGCTCCAGATCATAGAGCCGGGTTTTGAGCACCTGCATGGCAATCTCGCGGTTGCGATGCTGCGACTTCTCGGAACTCGTGACAACGATTCCCGTGGGCAAATGCGTGATCCGCACCGCCGAATCGGTGGTGTTCACATGCTGGCCGCCGGCCCCCGACGAGCGCATCGTGTCGATCCGCAGATCATTGCTGTTGATCTGGATATCCACATCCTCCGCCTCGGGCAGCACCGCCACCGTCGCGGCAGAGGTATGGATACGCCCGCCGCTTTCGGTCTCGGGCACGCGCTGCACCCGGTGAACCCCCGATTCGTATTTGAGCCGGGCAAAGACCCCCTCGCCGCCGATGCGCGCCACCAATTCGCGGATCCCGCCCAATTCGCTCTGCTGTTCCTCGATCACCTCAAAGGTCCAGCCGCGCGCCTCCGTGTAGCGCTGATACATGCGCATCAGGTCCGCCGCAAAGAGCGCCGCCTCTTCGCCCCCCGTGCCGGGCCGGATTTCCAGGATCGCCGGTCGCGCATCCGCCTCGTCGCGCGGCAAGAGCGCCAGTTGCAGCCGTTGCTCCATCTCCGGCAACCGCGCCTCCAGCACCGAGACCTCCTCGCGCGCCAGATCGCGCATCTCGGGGTCGCCCAGCATCGCGCGCGCCCCCTCCAGATCGTCCAGCGCCTGCCGATAGGCGCGGATTTCCTCGACCACGGGGCGCAATTCGGAATACTCGCGCCCAAGGCGGGCAATATCGCCACCGCCCTGCATCATCTGCGCCTCGACAAAGTCAAAGCGCTCCGCAATCTGTTGCAATCTGTCCAAGGGTACCATGGGAATGATCCTCTGTCCCATCCTTGTGACTTGGTCAAGAGGCGTCACCTGTGCTAGAATCGCGGTATGAAAGCGATTTTGCCCCTCCTCTTGATCTGCGCCACCCCGGCGCTCGCCGATGCCACCATCGGGCGCAAGACCGTGGAATGTTACTGCACCGACAAGAGCGGCGCGCGCGTCGAGATGGGCGAGACAATCTGCCTTCAGGTCGATGGCAATATGTTCATGGCGCAATGCCAGATGTCGCTCAACGTGCCGATGTGGCGCAAGATCACGGACGGATGCCTATCCTCCCGCCTGCCCCAGTCGCTGCAACCAGCCGTCGATACGGGCGGCGTTGACGCCCAGATCTGACTTGCCAAAGCGCAGACGCCCGTAAATCTCAAGCCTCTCGCCCGTCTGCCGCACCGTCGTGTAATCCGGAAACCCAAAGACCCGCGAGCGCGTGACATAGGTGATCATCCCCTGCGCCACATCCCCGGCCAAAATTTGCGTGCGCGGTGTAGCGCGGATGATGGCATCAAGCGCCGCCAGATCCCCCGGCACCACCCGCACCGCCCCGCCCGCCAGATCCCCCGGCGCAAGGCTCTCGGGCATCGCATGCCAGCGCGCCGGATCACTCGGCGCCAGCCGCACATAGGCCATTCCCGCCACGATGGCGACGAGAACCAAACCCAGCCAGAGCCTCATCGTAGCGCCTCGCCGCCGCTCACCCGGCCCGCGCCCCGTCCACGGTCTCGGCCAGCGCCTCGGCCCGCGCGGCGATCTCGGCCAGCGTGTCCACAACCGCGTCGGGCACCACCGGCACCTCGATCCGCTGCGCCTCGGGGGCGGGGGCATTGCGCAACTGATCCAGTTCCGCGTCCTTCTCCGCCAGCCGGTCCTCGGCCTCGCGCAGCTTGTCCTGCAATCCTGCGGTCTTGTCGGCGAGCATCAGCCCCGCCATCAGCAACATGCGCGGCTCGGGGATGCGCCCGATCTGTGCGGCCAAGACGGCGGCCTCTTCGTCCAGCATCTTGGCGGCGGTGTAGAGGTAATGTTCCTCTCCCGCCTGACAGGCCACCTCGAAACTGCGCCCCCCGATCTCGATCTGAACCTCAGGCATCCGATGTCTCCGTTTTCTCTGTCTGCTCTTGCGCACTTGCGGCCTCGGCGATCACCTGCCCCAAGGCCCCCAGCAGCGCCTCGACCTCGCCCCGGTCCGCGCCCCGCGCGGCGCGCAGCCCCTCCAACTCGGCCATCATGGCCTTGTTGATCAGATGCGGCTCGGCCACACCCCCGGCCTGCGCCTCGCGCAGCGCCTGATTGTTGTCGCGCAACTGCTGATTGGCCTTGCGCAGCGATTGCAGATCCGCATCGAGCTTGCGCAGGCTCTCGGCCTGCGCCCCCTCTGCCGCGTCCAGCTTGGTGTGCAGCGCCTTGATCCGCTCTTGCAACTGCGCATTGGCCAGCCGCTCTTCCTCCAACTGCTCGCGCAGCTTGGTCAGTTCTTCGGGATCGGCCGCCACTTCGGCCGCCGCCACGGGCCGCCCCTCCAGCCCCTGCGCGATGCGGTCCAGCGCCGCCGTGATCCGTGCCTGCAACTCGTTTATCTGGCTCATCCTCGGGGTCCTCGCTTCTTTGCCCGCATGCCCCACGAATCGCACACCGGGCGGGTTTTGATCAAGTCTAATGAAAGCATCGGCGAAATGCGCCCCCAAACCCGCTCAATCCAGCGCTTCAGCCGCCTCGCGCTTGAACTTCTGGACCGGGCTGGTATGCAACGCCCAGATACACCCGTCAGACACCGCCATTCAAAGGATGCACGCCCCGTGGACATCGCCGCCCTCCGCTCCGCCAACCCCGATCACTGGAAAAAGGCCACCGCCATCCGCGCGCTGACCCTCGACGCCGTCGCCGCCGCCAATTCCGGCCATTCCGGCATGCCGATGGGCATGGCCGATGTCGCGACCGTGCTCTATGAAAAACACCTCAAGTTCGATCCGGCCAACCCCAACTGGCCCGACCGCGACCGCTTCATCCTCTCGGCCGGGCATGGCTCGATGCTGCTCTATTCCCTGCTGCATCTGACCGGCTATGCCGACATGACGATCGAGCAGATCCGCAATTTCCGCCAATGGGGGGCCAAGACCGCAGGCCACCCGGAATATGGCCACGCCACCGGCATCGAGACCACGACCGGCCCGCTTGGTCAGGGTATTTCCAACGCCGTGGGCTTTGCCATGGCCGAAGAAATGCTGCGCGCCCGCTTTGGCGCGAAGCTGATGGATCACTATACCTATGTCATCGCCGGCGACGGCTGCTTGATGGAGGGGGTGAGCCAAGAGGCCATCGGTCTGGCCGGACGGCACCAGTTGTCGCGCCTCATCGTGCTCTGGGACAACAACAACATCACCATCGACGGCACCGTCGATCTCGCGGACCGCACCGATCAGGTGGCGCGCTTCCGGGCCTCCGGCTGGCATGTGATCGAGATTGACGGGCATGATCCGGCGGCAATTGACGCAGCCCTGACCGAGGCCAAGACCACCCGTCAACCGACGATGATCGCCTGCAAGACCCATATCGCCCTTGGTCACGCCGCGCAGGACACCTCCAAGGGCCATGGCGCGCTGACCAATCCCGATCAGCTCACCGCCGCCAAAGAGGCCTATGGCTGGCCCTATGGCCCGTTCGAAATCCCCGCAGATGTGAAATCCGCATGGGAGAACATCGGCAAACGGGGTGCCGCGACCTATGCCGCATGGGCCAAACGCCTGTCCGAAACTTCGCCCGCGCGTCAGGCCGAGATTGAGCGCATCTTCAACCGCGACATGCCGGTCAAACTCGGCGCGCGCATCCGCGCCCTGAAAAAGCAGATCAGCGCCGAGGCCCCCAAAGTGGCCACCCGCCAATCCTCGGAAATGGTGCTCGAGGTCGTCAATCCGATCCTTCAGGAAACCGTTGGCGGCTCTGCTGATCTTTCGGGGTCCAACAATACCCGCTCGGGCGATATGACCGTCTTTGACGTGGACAACCGCAAGGGCCGCTACATCCACTGGGGCATCCGCGAGCATGGCATGGCCGCCGCGATGAACGGCATGGCGCTGCACGGCGGCATCCGCCCCTATGGCGGCACCTTCATGTGCTTTACCGATTACGCCCGCCCTGCCATGCGTCTGGCCGCCC
>NZ_JAGPVV010000225.1 GCF_018066915.1 Roseovarius sp. | reverse complement strand
GCGATTTCCAGCCCGGTCAGATCGCTGACCATGGTCTGAAAGTTCAACAGCGCCTCAAGCCGCCCTTGGCTGATTTCCGGCTGATAGGGGGTGTAGGCGGTATACCACGCCGGATTTTCAAAGATGTTCCGCTGGATCGCGGGCGGCGTCACCGTGCCATGATAGCCCTGCCCGATGAGCGAGGTCAAAACCTTGTTCTTGGACGCGGTCTGCCACATGTGGAATTGCAATTCATGCTCGGACTTGGGCTTGCCGAAATCGAGCGGTTTTTCCTGACGGATGGATTTCGGCACCGTCTCGTCAATCAGCGCCTCAAGAGACTCGACGCCCAGAACCTTGAACATCTCGGTCATTTCCTCGGGCGAGGGGCCGATATGGCGGCGATTGGCGAAGTCATAGGGCAGATAATCGGTCGCTTTGAACGACATGGGTTTGTCCTCATCAGATCGCGCAGGCGGCATCACGCCAACCTGCTGCTTCTTTTTGGCAAAAATACTCCCGCCGGAGGCCCGAAACTCTTTGGGACCGTCCGCACCTCCGGCGGGCGGGTTCAGGCGATATGGGCCTGATAGGCGGCCTCATCCATATACTCATCCATCTGGCTGGGATCGGCCGGCTTGATCTTGAAGAACCAGGCATCGCCCATCGGGTCTTCATTGACCTTGCCCGGATCATCAAGCAGGGCCTCGTTGACCTCGACGATCTCGCCGTCAATGGGGGCAAGAATATCCGAGGCCGCCTTGACGCTTTCGATCACCACAACGCCATCATCCTTGACCACCTCCCGGCCCACCTCTGGCAGATCGACAAAGACCACATCCCCCAATTGCTCGCTGGCGTGCTCGGTGATGCCCACGACCACGACGTCATCCTCGACGCGCAGCCATTCATGTTCTTCGGTGAATTTCATCGCTTTCCGGCTCCTGTTGCTCAGCGTTTGAAAGTTGCAGGGGTAAAGGGCAGCTTGGCCACCCGGACGGGCAGGCGTTTGCCGCGCACCTCACCGTATAACTCTGTGCCCTCAGAGGCCAAGCCCTGAGACACATAGCCCATCGACATCGGCGCCTCGATGGTCGGACCAAAGGCCCCCGAGGTGACATGGCCCACAGCCTCGCCGCCCGTCGCATCGGCAAAGAGCGGCGTGCCTTCGCGCATCGGTGCCCGCCCCTCGGGGCGCAGGCCCACACGGGCGCGGGATGCGCCCTCATGCAGTTCTTTCAGGACACGCTCGGCACCCGGAAATCCGCCCGCACGCGTGCCACCTGCACGGCGCACCTTCTGGATGGCCCAACTCAGGCTTGCTTCAACCGGCGTCGTGCCGGTGTCGATGTCATGGCCGTAAAGGCACAGACCCGCCTCAAGCCGCAGGCTGTCGCGCGCACCCAGTCCAATCGGTTCGACATCCTCATGCGCCAAGAGCGCACGCGCGAGCGGCTCTACCTCTGCCTCGGGCACCGAGATCTCGAATCCATCCTCGCCGGTGTAACCCGAACGCGAAATCCACAAGTCGCCAAACCCGCTCTCGAAAATGCCCACATCCATAAAGCGCATCGCGGCCACGCCCGGCACCATCGCCTCCAGCACCGCCTCGGCCGCGGGGCCTTGCAACGCCAAGAGCGCGCGGTCGGTGATTTCCTCGACCGTGACCCCCGGCAATCCAGCGCGCATATGCGCGAGATCGGCCCCCTTGCAGGCGGCATTGACCACGACGAACATGTGATCGCCCCGGTTGGCCAGCATCAGATCGTCGAGAAGACCGCCCGTGTCATTGGTGAACATGCCATAGCGTTGCCGCATCAAACCCAGACCGAGCAGGTCCACGGGCACCAGCGCCTCCATCGCCTCGGCCACGGCGGCATAGCCCCCCGGCGCGCGCAGGATCACTTGTCCCATGTGGCTCACGTCAAAGAGGCCAGCCTTGGCGCGACAATGCAGATGTTCCTTCATCACGCCCATGGGATATTGCACCGGCATGTCATAGCCCGCGAAAGGCACCATCTTGGCCCCCAACTCGCGGTGCAACGCATTCAACGGCGTTATTTGCAGATCAGACATCCGCATCCTTCCCTTTGCTCTGGTCCGGATCGTCAATCGATCAGTCCGGCACCGCCCATGCGCCATGCCCATCACAGGCCGCGCCACGATGCCCCCTCTGTCCTTTGGCCTGAGATCGCTATCCCGTCGGCGTCCCGGTCTAGTCCGGGCTCTCTCCAGAGTTTCGAGGATCGGGCAGGTCCTTGCGCCTGAGAGTTTCCGGGGCGGTTGCTCCTTCGGCACTGGCTTGCGCCAGTTCTCCCTATCCGATCTGTGGTGGACGCTAGTATACAGCGCCCGCCAGTTCAAGCCTGTTTGAGACAGGGCGCCGCTGAAAAGATCGTGAAGAGCGCCTCGTTGTCGCAGACCAGCGCATCCAGCGTCACCTCGTCGAGATGCGCATAAAACGCCTCGACCGCATCAACCAGTGCCACCCGCAAGCGGCAGGCATTGGTCAGAGGACAGGTGTTGTCGACATCGGCAAAACATTCCGCCACAGGCGTATGCTGCTCCAATTGGCGAAAGACGTCGCCCACGGTGATCTGGGACATCGGACGCCCCAGACGCACCCCGCCGGTGCGCCCGCGTTTGGTATAGAGAAATCCCAGTTGCGACAGGCGGTTGATGATCTGCGCCAGATGGCTCTCAGAGGTGTTGCAGCGCTCGGCAATCTCGGACTTGGTGACAAGACGGTCGCTGTTGGCGGCGCAGAACATCAAGAGCCGGATGGCAATATTGGTGCGTTTGGTGATCCGCATGACAGGCATTTCCCCCCTCAATGGCTGGATCAAGTCTTGCGGTGAAACGGCGAGGCGACCATGATCCAGATCAAGACAGGGGCAAAGCGTGATTGAACACTCATATTTCTTTGGCTACGGCAGCCTTGTGAACCGGGCGAGCCACGCCTTTGCGGGGGCCGTTCCCGCGCAACTGACCGGCTGGCGGCGGATCTGGCGGCACACGGATCTGCGGCCCGTGGCCTATCTGACGGTGGTGCCGGACCCCGAGGCAGAGATTGACGGGCTGATTGCGCCTGTGCCCGATGCCGATTGGCCCGCGCTCGACGCGCGCGAGGCGGCCTATATCCGTGCGCCCGCCGCACATCAGGTGCGCCACCCCCTGCCCCATCGCCCAGAAATCGCCGTTTACACCATTCCCGACGGGCTGCATGCGGCCCCCAGCCACGCGCATCCGATCCTGCTCAGCTATCTTGATGTGGTAGTTCAGGGCTATTTCCGCGAATTCGGCACAGCGGGCGTGCAGCGATTCTTTGACACCACCGATGGTTGGGACGCGCCCCTGCTCGATGACCGCAGCACGCCGCGCTATCCTCGCCATCAATCCCTGACGGCGCAGGAGCGGGACCAGACCGACCAGCATCTTGACCGGCTTGGTGTCTCGATCCTCAGCCCCGATCAATGGCCCGATCAATGCCCCGACGAATGACCTGACAGATAACCAAGGCGCACGTGTGAAAACCCATATTCTCTCGACCACGGCGCTCTCGCTCTTGCGCCTCAGCCGCAAGCTCTGGCTGCGCGTGACGCTCTTTGCCCTCTTGGCGGTGCTGGCCTCGGCAGCGGCGATCTTGCTCGACGACCAGATCCCCGACAGCCTCAAGGCCCGCTTTACCCCCGACGCGGTGATGCCGATCCTCACGATCTTGGCCTCTGGCATGCTCGCGGTCAGCACCTTTTCCCTCAACGTCATGGTGACGGCCCATAATGCCGCCGCAGGCCAGACAACACCGCGCGTGCATGCGATCCTGCTGGCGGATACGACCACGCATACGGTTCTGGCCACGTTCATCGGGGCCTTTGTTTATGCGCTGAGCGCGATCATTCTCTTTCAGACCGGGTTTTACCCGGAGGGTGCCAGCGTTCTGGTGCTGGTCTTCACCGTGGCGGTGGTGGTGCTGGTGGTGGTGGCGCTCCTGCGCTGGATTCACCATCTGAGCGATCTGGGCAGTATGGATGCCACACTCCTCGCCATCGAAGAGGCTGCCCGCAACAGCCTGATCCGCGACCGCAGCCTGCCCTCGCTCGGTGCGCGGCGTCTTACAGAGGATACGGTCCTGCCGATGGAGGTCCGGACTTTGACCGCCCCGGCAACCGGTTATCTGCAACTCATCGACATGCACGCCATCAGCGAAAAACTGGGCACCGATCAGACCCGCGTTTATCTCTATGTCCGGCCCGGTGCCTATCTGGTCCGGGGCCAGACCATCGGCCATGCCAGCGGGCTGAGCGAGGACGAGGGGCGCGCGATCTGCCGGAATCTCACCATCGCCGCCACCCGCAGCTTCGAGCAAGACGCAAGCTATGGGCTGCTTGTGCTGTCAGAAACCGCTTCCCGCGCGCTTTCGCCGGGGATCAACGATCCGGGCACCGCGATTGCCGTGCTTTGCCGTCAGGAAAAGCTCTTGCTCGACTGGACGCACGCCTCAAAGGGTGAAGAGCGGCCCCTCTTTCCCCGGATGTTCGTGCCCGAGACATCGCGCGCCGCGATGATCTACATGGCCTTTGCCGGGGTGGCCCGCGACGGGGCAGGACAGATCGAGGTGGCCTTGCGCCTGCAACAGGTTCTGGCGCGGCTGGCCAAGGCACCCGATGCCGATCTGGCTCAGGCGGCGCGGGAAATGTCGCAACATGCCTGCGAATACGCCGAAGCTGCCTTGGCGCTCGAGCGTGACAAGACGCGGTTGCGCGCGGCGGTGCTCAGCCCTTCGCCTTGATCACCTGCAAGAGTGGCAGCACCTGCGCCATTTCCGGCCCATGCACTTGGCCTGTCAGCGCCTTGCGCAGCGGCATGAAAAGACCCTTGCCCTTGCGGCCCGTGGCCTCTTTGACGGCACTCGTCCACTTGCCCCAGGTCTCGGCATCATGCGGACCCTCAGGCAAGAGCGCCATCGCTTGCGCCACAAACTCCCGGTCCTCGTCCTCGATCACCGGGTCCGCGCCATCCCGAAAGAGCACCCACCACCCCTCAAGGTCCTTGAGCGTGGTGATATTCTCGCGCGAGACCTCCCAGAATTGCGGGGCCAGTGCCTCGGGCACGCCGATCTCCGCGATCTTGCTTGCCACCGCCTCGAACGGCAGCGCCGCCAGATGACGCGCGGTCAGCGGAAAGAGATCATTCTCATCGAACTTGGTCGGCGCAGAACCAAACCGCTCGATATCAAAGCCCTCGATCAACTGCGCCATCTCCGTGCGCAGCTCCACCGGATCAGCCGACCCCAACCGCGCCATCAGGCTCAAGAGCGCCATCGGCTCGATCCCCTGCGCGCGCAGGTCGCGCAACGACAGCGCGCCCAGACGTTTCGACAGCGCCTCGCCCTGCGGACCCGTCAAAAGCGAGTGATGCGCGAACTGCGGCGGTTTTGCCCCTAGCGCCTCGATGATCTGGATTTGCGTAGCGGTATTGGTCACATGGTCCGAACCGCGCACGATATGCGTGACGCCCATATCGACATCATCCACCACCGAGGCCAGCGTATAGAGCACCTGACCATCGCCGCGAATGAGCACCGGATCACTGACCGAGGCCGCGTCGATCGAAATATCGCCAAGGATACCGTCGCGCCACTCGATCCGCTCCTGGATCAGTTTGAACCGCCACACGCCATTGCCCCGCTCGGCGCGCAGCTTGTCCTTCTCCGCGTCGCTCAGCGCAAGCGCCGCACGGTCATAAACCGGCGGGCGGCCCATGTTGAGCTGTTTCTTGCGCTTGAGGTCGAGTTCCGTCGGCGTCTCGAACGCCTCATAGAACCGCTCCATGCTGCGCAACTGCTCCGCCGCTTCGGCATAGCGATCCAAGCGCAGCGATTGCCGTTCGATCCGATCCCAGTGCAGGCCCAACCACTCCAGATCCTGCTTGAGCGCATCGACATAGGCCTCTTTCGAGCGCTCGGCGTCGGTGTCGTCGATCCGCAGGATAAACGAGCCCCCCGCGCGCCGGGCAATGAGATAGTTCATCAGCGCGGTGCGCAGATTGCCGACATGGATATAGCCGGTGGGCGACGGGGCAAAGCGGGTGGTGATCATGGGCGTCTCCTGACTCTGCCGCGGGCTTTGTCACAGGCGCGCGCGTTTGTCCAGATTGCGGCCCCTAGCCATGGGTGGGCCAGGCGCGATGCTCGTCGTCGATCACTAGCGGATGCGCATGCCGCCGCCCGCCATGGGCGCGCAAATGCGGGTGCCCCTCGGGCAGGTCGGGATGCGCGTGCACGGGCGCATCGATCAGATCAGCCGGCCAGAGCCACGCCGCCATCCCCAACCCCAAGGCTGCAAGCCCCGCCATCACCCCCAAGGCAGGCCCCATGCCAAGGGCCTGCCCCGCCCATCCCGCCAAAGGATAACTCACCAGCCAGCAGGCATGGCTGAGCGCGAATTGCGCGGCAAAGACCGCCGGGCGATCCTCGGCATGGGCCGAGCGCCGCAAGAGCCGCCCCGACGGTGTCAGGATACCGGCATAGAGCGCGCCGATGGCCCCCCATATCACCAGAAAGAGCGGCCAGCCCGGCAGCCCGCCGCGCCAGAGCAGCGCCCCCGCGGTCAGAGCGACAACAATCAGCCCCCGCGCCGCCGTCATCATCACCGGCCGGTCCGCAACATGATCCAGAATACGCGGCAAAAGCAGCGCCGCCGCCATCGACCCCGCCCCAAAGGCCGCCATCGCAAGGGCCAGCGCCCGCGCGTCGCCACCATAGCCGCCGCGCACCAGCACCACCGTATTGACCAGAACAAAGGCCCCGACCGAGGCGGCGGCCATGTTCAGCGCCAAGAGGCCGCGCAGGCGCGGTGTGGCCAGATATATCCGCAACCCCCGTGACAGACGCTCGCGAAAGGGGCGCTCTGCCGCCGCACCGCGCAGGCCGGGAATCACCGCCCTTGCCACCAAAAGGGCCGAGGCCACGAACCCCGCCACCGTGCCCAGAAAGAGCCAATGATAGCTCATCACCGCCAGCAAGAGCCCCGCCAAGGCCGGGCTCACGAGGTTTTCCAGATCATAGGCCAAACGCGAGAGCGACAGCGCGCGGGTATAGTCCCGCTCATCGGGCAGCACATCTGGCAAGACCGCCTGATAGGCCGGGGTAAAAGTGGCAGACGCCGCCTGAAGCACGAAAATGAGGGCATAGACCTGCCAGAGGTCCGTGACGAACGGCAGGCAGAGGGCGACGCCCGCTCGCAGAATATCCGCCCCGATCAGCACCGCCTTGCGCGGCAGGCGTTGCACCACCGCCTGCGCCACCGGCGACAGGCCCACATAGGCCACCATCTTGATCGTATAGGCCGTGCCCAGAACCAGCCCCGCCTGTGCCCCCGCCAAATCATAGGCCAAAAGGCCAAGCGCCACGGTCAAGAGACCCGTGCCGATCAGGGCCACAACCTGCGCGGCAAAAAGACGGGCGTAATCGCGATGTGCAAAAAGGGTCAACATAATCCGATGCTACACCGCGTGATCCACGCCGGGAATGGCGCGTTTCCTCCCGCGCCAAAACAATCTCAATTTTCCGTGAGCGCCATGCGCCCTACATGGAACCGCGCTACCCTGACGCGAGCACCATTTACAGGAGGAAACCATGTCCAGACCCACACTCACCCGTCGCGCCATCCTTGGCTCTGCTGCCGCCCTGCCGCTTGCGGCCATGACCGGCACCGCCCGTGCCGCAGCCCCGATGCTGGGGGCTGCCACCACACGGTTCAACCGGGTGACACTCGGGGATTTCGAGGTGACGACCCTGCTCGCCGCCACCATGCCGCGCCCTGAACCGCAGACGATCTTTGGCCTCAACGTCAGCGCCGAGGAATTTGCGCAGGTCTCTGCCGCCAACAATATTCCCATTGATCAGGCGCAGTTCTTCTTTACGCCCACCGTGATCAACACCGGCACCGAGCTTGTGCTCTTTGACACCGGTCTCAATCCCGAGGCAATCACCGGCGCCCTTGCCGCTGCGGGCTATACCCCCGATCAGGTCGATGTGGTGGTCATCACCCATATGCACGGCGACCACATCGGCGGACTGATGGGAGAGGGTGGGGACGCCACCTTCCCGAATGCCCGCTACGTGACCGCCAGCACCGAATACGATCACTGGGCGGCGGCTGGTAACGAAGGGTTCGACGCCAAGATGCGCCCGCTGGCCGAAAAGACCGAGATGATCGGCGACGGGGCCAGCGTGGCCTCGGGCATCACCGCCATGTCAGCCCCGGGGCACACCCCCGGCCACACCGCCTATATGATCGAGAGCGGTGGCAAATCGCTGGTGATCGCCGCCGACTTCGCCAATCACTATGTCTGGTCGCTTGGGTATCCTGATTGGGAGGTCAAGTTCGACATGGACAAGGCGCAGGCCGCCGCTACCCGCCGCAAGGTTCTGGACATGCTGGCCGCCGACAAGATCCCCTTCATCGGCTATCACATGCCCTTCCCCGCCGTGGGCTATGTCGAAACGCGCGGCGACGGGTTCCAATATGTGCCCGCGAGCTATCAGTTGATGCTCTGATTGGACGACGCGGGGGCGGATTTACATTTCCGCCCCTGCCCCCCATATGCCGGGCATGGATAGCCCCGCCCCCGATCTTGCCAGCTTTGAAGATATGGCCCGCGCGGCCATCGCGGCCTTGCCCCCGGCCTTTCGCCCGGCGGCGCAAGAGGTGGTGTTTCTGGTGGTGGACTGGCCCCCTCAACATCTGCTCGACGAGATGGAAATTGACGATCCACTTGAACTGACAGGCCTCTACGAAGGCATCCCGCTGACCGAGAAATCCCATTTCGATCAGCCGCTTGGCCCCGATACGATCTGGCTCTTCCGCGAACCGATCCTCGACGAGTGGCGCGACCGGGGCGATATTGATCTGGCGGATCTGATCACGCATGTGGTGGTGCATGAACTGGCGCACCACTTCGGCTGGTCGGACGCGGATATCGCCCATATCGACCGCTGGTGGGAATGACGCGGCACAACACCGGCCCACGCCACGCGCCATCCATTCGCCACGACTGTGATGAGGGAAAGTCTTGATCAACCTTCACCCCAGAGGGATGAAATGGTGCGGTCGAGAGGACTCGAACCTCCACGGGAGTTACCCCACAGCGACCTCAACGCTGCGCGTCTACCAATTCCGCCACGACCGCACGTGATCAGGTAGGTTTGGGCCGTATATGCAAACTCATCCGCCTTGTGAAGGGGCAAAACACATTGCCCCTCCGGTTTTTCACGGGACCGTTCCGCCGCCTATTCGAGCTTGAACGTGGGCAAGGTCGCGACCGGCTGCACGCTGCCGCCGCTGCCTGCCTGAGCGCCCTGTGTCTGGAACGCCGCCTTGCGCAAAAGCCCGGTGCGACCGGTGTTTCCGGGGGCAAAAACAGGCTCTGCGCCGCGCTCGACCGCCTCGACCGCGCCTTGATACCACGCCAGAGCCAGATCAGGCCGCCGGGTGGTGCCAAACCCTTCGTTCAGGTGATGGCCCATCAACTCGCCATAGGGTTCTTCGCCCAGCGCCGTGAGCAACAACGCCGACCCAAGCGCCACGTTCATGTTGTCGATTCGGTAGCCAACCGAGAGACAGATCTTGGCCGTTCCCGCCAATTGCGCCGGAGATTGCCCGGACTGGAGCACGAAGCCGCGCACGTTCTGCACGACCTCCTCCCGCGGACTGAGCGAGAGCGCGGCCACATGATCCCGCATCGCAGGTTCAAACGCCCGGCATTGGTCCTCGAGTTGCGTCTGTGTCACCCCCTTGAGAGAGGCCGCCATCGTCTCGCCCTCGGCAATCGCATAGGTGCGCGAAAGGCAGAACTGCTCGTTCAGCGCCACACGACCATCCCCCATCGAGGCTTCGGTGACAAAACCGCCGTTGGAATTGGTGATCAGACTGACCTGATTGCAATGCGACGCCAGCGACGGTCCTTCGCCGCCCGAGGCCATCAGGTTCGGCAGCGCGGCAAACCCAACCGCAGTCGGGGCGGCGGGCGCGCTTGGCACCTGCGCCGCCTGCGGAATCGACGCCATCACCGATGAGGGGGCCGCCGGAGCGGGTGCAGGGGCCGCCGCATAGGTCGGCACCCCTACCGCCTCGTCGCGATAGGCGTGCAGCAGGCCCCGCGTGCCCTGCCCGCGCTGCGCGATCAACTGCGCCGTAGCCGCGCCGCTGCTCTGCGCGCGGTAAAACGAACTGATCAGAAATTGCCGCTCGTAATCCGCCAGATAGCCGGTCGCAGGATAGCCCATGTGGGCCTGAAACTGCGCTGCGGCATCCCGCGTGTTGCGCCCGCGCACGCCATCGGGCGACCCGGCCGGAAATCCGAAATAGTTGAGCGCTGTCTGTTCTTCGCGCACTTGCTGGCGCTCGACAGAGTTCACAGGCGCCGGGGCCTGATAGACCCGCCGCGTTGTGGTGGTCGTCTGCTGCTTGCGTTCCCGCGCCTTGGCGCTCTCGTTCACGATGATGCCACTCACCGCGCCACCAACCAGACCGCCTACCAGCCCATCCTTGAAATCCGCTCGGGCCGCGCCCGCAGGCAATGCCACCGAAGCCGCCAAAGCCACCATCAGAATTCGTTTTGAAAACATCTCTCATCTCCCCTAAGCAGGTGCAAACTTGATAGATCAACCTACCACAAGTTTTCCCTCACACCTAAACAGAGTCAAACCTTGCCGCTGAAAACCCCCTTTGCCATCGACCCATCCGGTGTGGAGTGGCACCACTCCGCCGATCTTGTGCCCTATCCGGTGGCCGTGGCCGCGATGGAGGAACGTGTCGCGCGAATCGCCGACGGCACCGCCGCCGAGGCGATCTGGCTCTTGGAACACCCGCCGCTCTACACCGCCGGCACCTCGGCCAAAGTGGCGGATTTGACCGATCCTGACCGCTTTCCCGTCTATGAGGCGAAACGCGGCGGGCAATATACCTATCATGGCCCCGGTCAGCGCGTCGTCTACATCATGCTCGATGTAGGCAAACGTGGCCGCGATGTGCGCTGCTTTGTCCGCCAGTTGGAGCAATGGGTCATCGCCACGCTGGCCGAATTCAACGTCACCGGCGAAATCCGCTCAGGCCGCGTTGGTGTCTGGGTCACGCGCCCCGACAGGCCACTGACCGCAACGGGCCAGCAAGCCGAGGACAAGATCGCCGCCATCGGCATCCGCCTGCGCAAATGGATCAGCTTTCACGGCATTTCCATCAATGTAGAGCCGGATCTGGAGCATTTCACCGGCATCGTGCCTTGCGGGATCACCGAACACGGCGTGACCTCTTTGGTCGATCTTGGCCTGCCCGTCACCATGGACGACCTCGATGTTGCCCTGCGGCGATGCTTTTCACAGGTATTTGACTGAGGCAATCCGCCGCCTGCACCAAAGTTGGAGGTTGCAAGCCGGGGCAGTCGGGCTATGGTTACTACCGGAATGCAACCAAACCCCAAATGAGGTAGCTCATGAAGACCCTTCTCGCCGCTTCCGCCACGCTTGTGGCGCTCTCCCTGCCCGCTTTCGCCGAAGGCGACGCCGCCAAAGGCGAAAAAGAATTCAACAAATGCAAAGCCTGCCACATGATCGCCTCGGACAGCGAAACGATCGTCAAGGGCGGCAAGACCGGCCCGAACCTCTATGGCGTGATCGGCCGCGCGGCAGGCAGCGTCGAAGGCTTCAGCTATTCTGACGGTCTGGCCGCAAAAGGGGCCGAGGGTCTGGTTTGGGACGAGGCAGAGCTTGCAGCCTATGTCAAAGACCCGAGCGAATATCTGGGCAGCCGCTCCAAGATGACCTTCAAGCTGGCCAAGGGTTCTGAAGACGTGGCCGCCTATCTCGCGACCTTCTCGCAATAAGCCAAAGCTGCGCCGCAAGTCACAAAGCCCCGCGCCGCCGCGCGGGGCTTTTTCATGGAAAGGCTCAGGGGAACCGCGCCCGCGTCCGGTTGGCCAATGCCACCAGCGACAGCATCACCGGCACCTCGACCAGCACGCCGACCACCGTCGCCAATGCCGCCCCGGAATTGAGCCCAAAGAGCGAAATCGCCACGGCCACCGCGAGTTCAAAGAAATTCGATGTGCCGATCAGCGCACAGGGGGCCGCGATCCGGTGTGGCACCTTGAGCAGCCATGCCGCCGCATAGGCCAGCGCAAAGATGCCATAGCTTTGCAGGATGATGGGCACTGCGATCAGCCCGATCACCATCGGCCGCTCGACGATCACCCGGCCTTGCAGGCCAAAGAGGATCACCACCGTTGCAATCAGCCCGAGGATCGACCACGGCTTGACCTGCGCCTGAAACGCCGCAATCCGCGCCTCTGACCCAAGCCTGCGCCGCGTGAGCAAGCCCGCCGCCAGCGGCAGCGCCACAAAGAGCAGCACCGACAGCACCAGCGTCTCCCACGGCACAACGATATCCGTGACCCCCAGCAAGAACGCCACAAGCGGGGCAAAGGCAAAGACCATCACCACATCGTTGACCGACACCTGCAAGAGCGTGTAGCTCTCGTCGCCCTTGGTCAGTTGCGACCAGACAAACACCATCGCCGTGCAGGGGGCAGCGCCCAAGAGGATCAGCCCGGCGATATATTGCTGGGCATCGGCAGGGGCGATCAGATCAGCAAAGACCCCCTCAAAGAACAGCACCGCCAGCGCGGCCATACTGAACGGCTTGATCAGCCAATTGACCACCAGCGTAATCGCCAGCCCGCGGGGTTGGCGCGCCACTTGGCTCAGACTTGATGGATCGACGCCGACCATCATCGGATAGACCATCGCCCAGATCAGCACCGCCACCACCAGATTGACCCGCGCCACCTCTGCCGCCGCAATCGCCGCGATGACGCCCGGTGCCACAAGGCCAAGGATCACGCCCGCCGCCATCGCCAGCCCGACCCAGACGGTCAGATACCGCTCGAAACCACTCATGCCTCTGCCTTTTCCTGTGAGGTCAGCCGCCCCGCCGCCAGTGCCGACAGCGCCACCAGCCCTGTGGCCACCCCCAGCATGAGCGCAAGCCCCCCCAATTGATAGGTCAATCCCGACAGCAGCGTGCCCAAGAGCCGCCCCCCGGCATTGGCCATGTAATAGAACCCTACATCCAGTGTCACCCGTTCGGCACGGGTAAAGGCAAGGATCAGATAGGAATGCAGCGCCGAATTGACGGCAAAGATGACGCCGAACACCAGCAACCCCACCACCAGCGCCACCGTAAGCCAGGGTTGCGCCCCCCCGGCTATCAGCGCCAGCACGGTCAGCACCGCAGGCACCCCGCAGAGAGCCAGCGCCCATCCCCGCGCGGCCGCGATCAACGCCGCCTCAGGCCGCGACTTGGCCCGCAGGATCTTGGGGGCCGAGGCCTGCACCGCGCCATAGAGGATGATCCACCCCGCCATGAACGTGCCGATCAGAAAGAACGCGGCGCGGTTCCCGGCCTCGGACCCGTCCGACAAGACACCGTAGAAATAGATTGGGATACCCACCACGAACCACACATCGCGCGCGCCAAAGAGAAACACCCGCGCCGCGCTCAGCCAGTTCACATTGGCGGATTTCGAGAATACTTCTGAGAATTTGGCACCCTTTCGCCCTCGTGGCAGCCCCGGCGGCATGGCAAGGACCACGACAATCAGGATCACCGCCAGCACCCCCGCCATGGCCCAGACCGCGCCCACGAACCCGATTCCCGCCAAGAGTGCTGCGCCCAACAGAAACCCAACCCCCTTGACCGCGTTCTTGGACCCTGTGAGCACCGCGACCCAGCGGAAAAGCCCGCCGTCCTCAGACGGGGCCAGCAATTTGACCGCGGATTTCGACGACATCTTGGCCAGATCCTTGGCCACACCCGACGCCCCCTGCACCGCCATCACAAAGCCCACCGAGAGCGCGAGGCTCCACTCTGGGTCCAGTTGCGCCAGCGCAATCAGCGCCCCCACCTGCAGGCCAAGCCCCGCATAGAGCGTCGCCGTCAACCCGAACCGCGCCGCGATCCAGCCCGCCGAGAGGTTCGTCACCATCCCCGCAAACTCATAGAGAAGAAAGAGATAGGCCAATTGCACCGGGCTGAATCCCAGCGTGTGAAAATGCAAGAGCACCAGCATCCTGAGCGCGCCATCGCTGAGCATAAAGGCCCAATAAGCCGCCGTGACGGCAATATAGGCGCCGAGGCCTTCGGGGCGTGCGCTCACAGGCTGTCCCCGACCATGCAAGCCACATCGACTAGGCGGTGCGCATAGCCCATCTCATTGTCATACCAGACATAGACCTTTACCTGCGTGCCATTGACCACCATGGTCGATGGCGCATCGACAATGCCCGACCGGGTGTCATTGGTGTAATCGGCGCTGACAAGCGGGCGGGTTTCATAGCCCAGAATACCCGCAAGCGGCCCCTCGGACGCCGCCTGAAACAACGCATTGACCTCTTCGACGCTGGTCTCGCGCTCCATTTCAAACACACAATCGGTGATCGACGCATTGAGCAGCGGCACGCGCACGGCGTGGCCATTCAAGCGACCTTTCAGCTCCGGATAGATCAGCGTGATCGCCGTGGCGCTGCCGGTGGTGGTTGGGATCAGCGAATTGAGCGCCGAGCGCGCGCGGCGCAGGTCCTTGGCGGGCCGGTCCACGATGGTCTGCGTGTTGGTCACGTCATGGATCGTGGTGATCGACCCGTGCTTGATGCCGATGCTCTCGTGCAGCACCTTGACGACGGGCGCGAGACAGTTGGTGGTGCAGCTTGCCGCCGTCACGATGCGGTGCCGTGCAGGCTCATAAACCGCGTGATTGACGCCGTAGACGATATTGGCGGCATCGCCATCCTTGACCGGGGCAGAGACCACGACCTTCTTGACGCCCGCCGCAAAGTAAGGCGCGATCTTGGCCTCGGTCTTGAAAATGCCCGTGCAGTCGATCACCACGTCCACACCATCGAGCGGCAATTCCCCTAGATCTCGCGCGCCGATGAACGGCAGACGCACGCCGTCGATGATCACCGCGCCGTCGTCATGCCCGAAACGTGCATCCCACCGCCCATGCACCGTATCGAATTCGAGCAGATGGGCGTGCATGGCGGCATCACCCACCGCGTCGTTGATCCATGCAATCTGCGCGCCGCGCTCCATGAGCGGCTTGAGGAT
>NZ_JAGPVV010000057.1 GCF_018066915.1 Roseovarius sp. | reverse complement strand
GTTGATGTGATCACCGGTACGATCAAGGCCAACTTCCCGACGCGGATTTCGTTTCAGGTGACCTCGAAAATCGACAGTCGCACGATCTTGGGTGAGATGGGGGCCGAGCAGCTTCTGGGCATGGGCGACATGCTCTATATGGCCGGGGGCGGCAAGATCACGCGCTGCCATGGCCCGTTTGTGAGCGATGAAGAGGTGGAGGAGGTGGTCAATCACCTCAAGGCCTATGGCCCGCCGACCTATGTGGGATCGGTGCTGCAAGGCCCCGATGAGGACAAGGCCGAGAGCATTGATGCGGTGCTGGGTCTGTCGTCGGGCAGCGGAGCCGAGGGCGATGATCTGCTTTATGATCAGGCGGTGGCGATTGTGATCAAGGATCGCAAATGCTCGACCTCCTACATCCAGCGGAAACTGGCGATTGGCTATAACAAGGCCGCGCGTCTGGTCGAGCAGATGGAGGATGAGGGCGTGGTCAGTTCGTCGAACCATGTCGGCAAGCGCGAGGTGCTGGTGCCGGAGCCGCAGTAATAAGCAGCGGCGCGTTGCTCAGCCACAAAAAATTTACGCCCCGCGCAGGTGCAATCCTGCGCGGGGTGTCTTATCTGAGGGGTATGAACAAGATGCGTTTTCTCATGGTCCCCGTCCTCTGGGCGGCGATGGCCCTCCCGGCGGCGGCGGCGGAAAAGCTGTCCTTGCCGGAAATTTCAAACTATCTGAACGGTTTGCGGACTGCCCAAGGCGCGTTTACCCAGATCAACGAGGATGGCACGATCAGCACGGGGCGGATTCTGATCAAGCGCCCCGGTCGGGTGCGGTTTGAATATGACCCGCCGGAAGAGGCGTTGGTGGTGGCCGATGGCGATACGGTCGGAATCATCGACCCGCGTTCGAATGACGGGCCGGTGGGCTATCCGCTCAACCGCACGCCGCTCAAGATTATCCTTGCGCGCAATGTGGATCTGACGCGCGAGCGGATGGTGGTGGGGCATGCGAGCGACGGCACCTCGACCACGGTGCGCGCGCAAGACCCGGCGAACCCCGAGTATGGCAGCATTGATCTGGTCTTTACCGGCAGCCCCGTCGAGTTGCGCCAATGGGTGATCCATGATGGCAGCGGCAGCCAGACCACCGTGGTTCTGGGCGATATGGAGCGCGATGTGCGGCTCAATGACGAGAATTTCGTCATTCCCGGCAAAAACCGGATGCGGATGGATCGCTGAGCCCCGGCAAGGGGCTCAGCACATCGTCAGACGAGGCCACGCCCGAGTGCGCAGGTGCCAAGCTGGGCACGGTAGGTCTGTGACCGCACTTCGACACTGTCGGCGACCCGCAGGAGCCACGGCTTGCTGTTGAAACTGCCGCGCGCGTAGCCGGTACGCCCGTCATGATAGGCAAGATACTGGTTGCGCGCGTCAGTGAGCGGGATGCCGAGGCTCTGGTTGGATTTGGACATATACCAGCCCATGAAATCGGTCGCATCGGCGATATCGCTGCGGTTGGCACCAAAGCGGCCGGTTTCGCGCTGATATTCCTCCCATGTGCCATCGAGCGCCTGGCTATAGCCATAGGCCGAACTGACACGGCCCGTGGGAATCACCCCAAGCGTCCAGCGGAAGGGCGTGCGCGCGTCGCTGATGAATTTGCTTTCCTGATAGATGGTGGCCATTTGCACATGCGCGGGCACGCCCCATTTCCGCTCTGTCGCGCGGAAGGCGCGGGCGTATTCGGGGCGCTCGTCCAGAATGGCGCATGCGTGGTCCAGATTGCGCGGGGGGGTGCCATACCCTGTGCCGCCGCCACCGCAGGAGGCCAGCACAAACAACACCATCAACGCGCGAAGAGTTCTGCTCATTTGCCTCTCGCTCTCTTTTTTTTCGTCAGTTTACCGGAAACTCTGGTCGGGGGAAATCACGAATTCGCAGGGGTTGGGCGGTGCGGCGCTGTCACGCGCACGTTCACAGACTGTTTCCCGCATGTTTCAGCCGATTGTTGGACAAACCACCCTTGAAAGGTTTACAATCCATCGGTAGGGGCAAATGCGATATGATTAAAACACGTGCGAAATATCATCTGGGCCAAGTGGTCCGTCACAAGAAGCACCCGTTTCGCGGGGTGATCTTTGACGTCGATCCGCAATTCTCGAACACCGAGGAATGGTATGCCTCGATTCCCGAGGATAGCCGCCCATCCAAGGAACAGCCGTTCTATCACCTGCTCGCGGAAAACGAGCAGAGCTATTACGTGGCCTATGTGAGTGAACAGAACCTTGTCGCCGATTATTCCGGCGAGCCGGTGGGGCATCCCGATATTCCGGACCTGTTCGGTCCGTTCGAGGACGGGCATTACCCGCTGCATTTCCAACTGAATTGAGCGGTCAGGGTGGGCTTGCACCCACCCTGAAGGCCAATCAATAGCCGAGGGCGCAGCCATCCTTGCGGGGGTCGCTGCCGCCTTCGAGAACGCCATCGTCATGGATATAGATCGCCTGCGCGCCGCCGATGGGGCCGGGTTGCCGCAGGATTTCATGCCCCATGTCGGCGAGAGACTGCGCCACAGCGTCGCCATAGCCGCGCTCGAGGTTGAGACCCAGAGGATCGGCAAAGGCGCGCGGGGCGTCGATGGCGGATTGCGGGTCCATCCCGAAATCACGCAGGTTCGACACGAGCCGCGCATGCCCCGTTGACTGATACGAGCCGCCCATCACGCCAAAGGGCATGGTGGCGCGGCCATTCTCGGTCAACATGCCGGGGATGATCGTGTGCATCGGGCGCTTGCCGCCGCCGAATTCGTTGGGATGCCCCTCTTCCAGCGTAAAGCCCGCGCCGCGGTTTTGCAGCAGCACGCCGAATTTCTCGGAGGCGATGCCAGAGCCGAAGCCGTGGAAGATCGAGTAGATCAGCGACACCGCCATGCGGTCGCGGTCGACCACGGTGATATAGATCGTGTCACGGTGCACCGCCTCGGTCAGCGGTTTGGCGGCGGCCATGGCGCGTTTGGGATCAATCAGCGCGGCCAGTTTCGCCGCTGTCGCCTCTGAGAGCATGTAATCCAGTTTGCGCATGTGATCGGGGTCGGCGATGAAGCGGTTGCGCGCGTCATAGGCCAGTTTGGTGGCCTCGGCGTCGATATGCACACGCTCGGCGCCGAACGGGTCCATGCCCGCAATATCGAAATGTTTCAGGATGTTGAGCAGCAGGATGGCGGTGGCACCTTGGCCGTTTGGCGGATGCTCGACCAGATTGGCGCCTTTGTAGTCGCCGCTGACGGGCGTGGTGTAATCACAGCGCTGGCCCGCGAAATCGGCGGCCGTATGGGTGCCGCCCAGCGCGTTGAGCGTGGCGATGATATCCTCGGCCACTTCGCCTTCGTAATAGGCGGCGCGGCCGTCACGCGCGATGCGGCGCAGCACTTCGGCCTGACCGGGGGCGCGGAACATCTGGCCTGCCTTGGGCGGCGTGCCCGTGGGCATGAAATGGGTGAGGCCATGACCCTGAAGCACGGCCCCTGCGGTGGGCCAGTCAAAGGCCACGCGGGGGGCCACCGGCACGCCCTCTTCGGCGTAGCGGATGGCGGGGGCGAGCAGGGTATCGAGGCCAAGCCGCCCGTGATCGGCGCTGAGGCGGCAAAAGGCGTCGACGGCACCGGGGACGGTGACGGCATGCGCGCTCTGGAGCGGCACAGTGTCATGGCCCGCAGCGCGCAGGGCGGCAGCAGAGGCCCCAGCGGGGGCGCGGCCAGAGCCGTTGAGCGCGTGGATGGTGGGATCGCCCGGTTTGGTGAAGAGGACAAAGCAATCGCCGCCGATGCCGGTCATCTGTGGTTCGCAGAGGCCCAAGAGGACTGCGCCGGCGATGGCCGCGTCCATGGCGTTGCCGCCGCGTTCGAGAATGTCGATGGCGGTCTTGGCTGCGAGCGGGTGCGAGGTGGCGCACATACCGTTGGTGGCGAAGGTGGCCGAGCGGCCGGGCTTGTGAAAGTCGCGCATGGTGTGTCCTTGTGTCCGTGATAGGGGGACACTAAAGCCTTTCGGCTTTTCGGTGAAACAGCAAAACGCTTTAAGAATTTGAATTGGCGCAATTTCGAGCCGGAATAGCCCATCGGCAATTTCTGAAATTGCTTTGGGCGGTGTTTGCGGCTTTGCCAATCGGGGGGAAGATAAGCCTCGACGCCGCGCGCTGGGTGGGGGCAATTACACGCGACGCCGAGGGAAGCCATATGCAGCTACAGGGTCTGTTATGCAGGGTCTCTGCGGCGTGAGTTGGCCCGGAATAAGGTAAGATTGGGGCGGGCGATTCCCAGGGTTGTGTCAGAGAGCGGGGAGGCGGAATTCGAGGGTCAGATGGCTCCAGCCGGCGTCGCGGCGATAGTCGAGCCGGTCGGTGAGGTCGCGAATCAGGAACCAGCCAAATCCGCCCTCGGGCAGGGCATCGCGCGCGACGTCATGATCGGGAAGGGTGCCATCCGGCAGCACGCCGCCGGGCAGGGCGGTGCCATGATCGCTGAGAATACAAACAAGGTGCGTCGGACCGTGTTGCAGCGCGAGCCGGATCGCGCCGGGGGCATCGGGCGGATAGGCATGTTCCACGATATTGTTGAGCGCCTCGGCCAGAACAAGCTCGACCGTGCCGCAGGTCTCGTCCGGCAGGGCATGGGCGCGCAGCCAGTCGCGGGTGCGGGTCAGCAGATCGCGCACCGCGAGGTCCGAGGCAACGGTTGTGAGGTCGAGATGCTGGGGCGGGGTGTCGGGGATCACCATGCGCTGCCTTTGGCGGGGGGTGGGGGGCCGTCCATCGTGCCACATCAGCCGGTGGCGCGAGAGTGCAGCCTGCGCAGATCGTCATGGATGGTAAAGACCGATTCCATCCGCGTGAGGCGGAACACCTTGGCCACATCGGGTGTGAGACAGGCCAGATCGAGCCGCCGCTCGCTGCCCATCTGTTTCATGGCGGCAACGATGGCGCCAAGGCCGCTTGAATCGACAAAGGTCACATTGCCAAGATCGAGCACCACATGCCCCGCCCCGGTGGCGGTGGCGGCGCGCATGGCGTCCTTGAAGCGGATGGCGGCGGCCGCGTCGATACGCGCCTCGGCCACGGTGATGATGGTCAGGTCGGGATGGTGAGTGGCGTGCAAGTCCATGGTGCCTCCGGCGCGATACGTAGTAATACAGGGCACGCTAGACCCAATTCCTTACCATTCGGTATGCAGGATCAGGATTTGCGAGGAGGCAAAGATGCATGATGTGGTGATCGCAGGGGCGGCGCGCACGCCCATGGGCGGATTTCAAGGCGATTTCGATGGTGTGCCCGCGGCGGAACTGGGCGGCGTTGCGATTCGCGCGGCGCTGCTGGATGCCGGGGCCAAGACCGTTGATGAGGTCTTGATGGGCTGTGTGCTGCCCGCAGGACAGGGACAGGCCCCGGCGCGGCAGGCGGGCTTTCTGGGGGGCTTGGGCGAGGAGGTGCCAGCCACCACGCTCAACAAGATGTGCGGATCGGGCATGAAGGCCGCGATGATGGCGTTTGACCAGATCGCGTTGGGCCATGCGGAGGTGATGCTCGCGGGCGGCATGGAATCAATGTCGGGCGCGCCCTATCTCTTGCCCCAGATGCGCGGCGGCGCGCGCTTGGGGCACGCGCAGGCGGTCGATCACATGTTTCTCGACGGGCTCGAGGATGCCTATGACAAGGGCCGCCTGATGGGCACCTTTGCCGAGGATTGCGCCGAGGCGTTTCAATTCACCCGCGAGGCGCAGGATGCCTATGCGTTGGCCTCGTTGCAGGGCGCGCTCGATGCGCAGGCCAGTGGTGCCTTTGCGCGCGAGATCGCGCCGGTCACGGTTCGGGGACGCAAGGGCGAGGTGGTGATTTCCGCCGATGAGCAACCGGCCAAGGCGCGGCCCGAGAAAATTCCGACGCTGAAACCGGCGTTTCGGCCGGGTGGCACGGTGACGGCGGCCAATTCCAGTTCGATCAGCGATGGGGCTGCGGCGCTGGTGCTGGCGTCGGGGGCTGCGGCAGAGGCGCGGGGCTTGCAGGTGCGCGCGCGGATCATGGGGCATGCGAGCCACGCACAGGCGCCCGGCCTCTTTACCACCGCGCCGGTTCCTGCGGCGCGCAAGCTCTTGGACCGTTTGGGTTGGAGCGTGGCGGATGTCGATCTCTGGGAGGTGAACGAGGCCTTTGCGGTGGTGCCCATGGCGTTCATGCATGAGATGGGCGTGGCGCGAGGGCGGCTCAACGTCAATGGCGGGGCCTGTGCGCTGGGTCATCCGATTGGGGCGTCGGGTGCGCGGATCATGGTGACGCTGCTCAATGCGCTGGAAACACGCGGGCTCAAACGTGGCGTGGCCGCCATCTGCATCGGCGGCGGCGAGGGCACGGCGATTGCAATCGAGCGGGTTTGATCCTGTTCAAGCCGCTTCGAGATCGCGTCGCATCGTGGCCATGCCCTTGCGGCGCGACAGTTCCTCGTATCCTGCCTTGCGGTAGAGGTTGACGGCTGGCGCGTTGTCGAGTTCGACCTTGAGCGTGATGGTCAGCGCGTTGAGTTGGCGCGCGGCCTCTTCGGCCATGGACAAGAGCACCTCGCCGGTGCCGCCGCGCATGCTCTCTTCGACAAAGACGTAAGTGAGGTGGCGCACCTCGGGGCCGATGCCCACACGCAGCGCGAAAAAGCCCACTTCGCGCCCGGCCTCATCCATCAGATAAAAGGTCTCGTCGTCGAGATCGCCCACCCATTTCAGCGCCCATTCGCGCGTATCGAAGGGATGGCTGGCCTGCGGATTGACGAGGGCGAGATCGTCCTTGTCGGTCAAAAGGCGCGCCAGCGGTTCCAGATCACGGGTCAGGTTGCGGTGCAGGCTCAGCCGGGGCATATGTCGGTTTCCTTATAGTCGATGTCGGATTCGTATTCGGGGCGCGTCTTTGCCATGGTCGTGCAGGGGATGCAACCCAAAGGCGGCACGCTGCCTCTGGCCTTGGCGCGCGGGGCGTGGCATATCTCGCCCATGCGGATCGACTATGACCATATCGCCCGGACCATCGCCGCGCTCACCGACGGGGAGAGCGACGAAGTTGCGCTCATGGCCACGGTGGTATGCGAGGTGCATCACGCCGATGACCGGTTCGACTGGACCGGGTTTTACCGTGTCACAGCGCCTGAAATGCTCAAGATCGGGCCGTATCAGGGCGGGCATGGATGCCTGAGCATCCCGTTTTCACGCGGGGTTTGCGGTGCTGCGGCGCGCACGGGGGCTGTGCAACTGGTGCCGGATGTCGATGCCTTTCCGGGGCATATCGCCTGCGCGAGTTCCACGCGCTCCGAGATTGTCCTGCCGGTGCGGGACGGGGCGGGGCGGTTGATTGCGGTGTTCGATATCGACAGCGATCAACCGGATGCCTTTACCGAGGAAGATGCGGCACGGCTTGGCGAGATACTGGCGGCTGTGTTCGGGCGGATTTGAGGCGGGTTGCCTTCGCCTCAAACACCCCCTCTCAACGCCCTTTCCAGACCGGATCGCGTTTCTCGACAAAGGCGCGCGCACCCTCTTTCTGATCCTCGGAGGCGTAGAGGATATCCACCGTCTCGAACTGTCGCCGGGTGATCCGGTTCATCGCATCCTGAAAGCGCAGCGCCTCGGCCTCGCGCACGATTTCCTTGATCGCGGCATGGACCAGCGGTGGTCCGGCGGCGATGGTCTGGGCCATCGCGCGGGCCTCGGCCAACAGCCGGTCGGCAGGGTGGATATGGTTGACCAGCCCCCAGTGCGCGGCCTCTTTTGCATCAAACCAGCGGCCCGTGATCAGGAGTTCCATGGCGATGTGATAGGGGATGCGCTTGGGTAGTTTCACGCTGGCGGCATCGGCCACGGTGCCCGAGCGGATTTCGGGCAAGGCAAAGGTGGCATGCTCGGCGGCAAGGATAATGTCTGCTGACAGCGCCAGTTCCAGCCCGCCGCCACAGGCGATGCCGTTGATGGCGGCAATCACCGGCTTGTTCAGCCCGCGCAATTCCTGCAATCCGCCAAAGCCGCCGACGCCATAGTCGCTATCGGGCGCCTCGCCTGCGGCGGCGGATTTGAGATCCCAGCCGGGGCAAAAGAACCTGTCGCCCGCGCCGGTCAGGATCGCCACGCGCAGGTCGGGATCGTCGCGGAAATCGCGGAAGACCTCGCCCATGATGCGGCTGGTGGCGGCGTCGATGGCATTGGCCTTGGGGCGGTCCAGTGTCACCTCGAGCACGGCACCGTTGCGTTCGGTGCGAATGGGCGTGTCGGTCATGGTCTCTCTCCCTCGGTGATGAGCGCGTCCACCGCAACCGCATCCGATGCGGTGCAGAGGAGCGGGTTGATTTCCACCTCTTCGAGGCAGTCGGCATGGGCTGTAACATAGGCCTGCACCGCCATGACCGCCCGGATGATGGCCGGTCTGTCCGTGGCGGGCTGACCGCGATAGCCGTTCAGGAGCGGTGCCGCGCGCAGGCGGTCAAGTGCCTGCGTGATGTCGGTTTCCGTTACGGGCAAAAGCAGCGTGACAGTATCGCGAAGGATCTCGGTGAGGGTGCCACCGGCGCCAAGGGTCAGCACAAAGCCATGCGCCGGATCACGCAGCACGCCGATCAGCAGTTCGGCAATCGTGCCCTCGATCATCTCTTCGATGAGCCAGTTTTGACAGGGCATGGCCATCGCCTTGGACACGGCCTCGGGGAGGTCGGCGGCAAGGCGCAGAAACACCACACCGCCTGCCTCGGTCTTGTGCGCCAGCCCCTCGGCCTTGATCACCAAGGGCAGGGGCATGGCGGTGAGGATCGCCGCGA
>NZ_JAGPVV010000021.1 GCF_018066915.1 Roseovarius sp. | reverse complement strand
GGCGAACTCGAAATTCGGGCCTTCGACGATGGCATCGACCGGACATGCCTCTTGGCAGAAGCCGCAGTAGATGCATTTCGTCATGTCGATGTCGTAGCGCGTGGTGCGGCGGCTGCCGTCATCGCGGGGTTCGGCATCAATGGTGATCGCCTGCGCCGGGCAGATCGCCTCGCAGAGCTTGCACGCGATGCAGCGTTCTTCGCCATTGGCATAGCGGCGCAGCGCATGTTCGCCCCGGAACCGGACCGAAAGCGGGCCCTTTTCATGCGGATAGTTCACCGTGGCCTTGGGGGCGAAAAAGTATTTCAGCCCGAGCCGGAACCCTTTGAAGAAGTCGGAGAGCAGGAAATACCCCGCCGCACGGCCGTAATCTATCTTGGTCATGGATCAGCCTCCAATCGCCCAGCGGGCCCAAAAGCCGCCCAGCACTTCGAATTTCGCAAGAAACGCCACGATCACCACCCAGCCCAAGGACATGGGCAAAAACACTTTCCAACCGATCCGCATCAACTGATCGTAGCGGTAGCGCGGCGTGATCGCCTTGACCATGGCGAAGAGGAAGAAGAAGAACGCCATCTTGGCAATCATCCACAGCACGCCATCCGGCAGCCCAGGAATGGGCGAGAGCCAACCGCCAAAGAACAAGAGGCTCATCAGTGCGCACATCAGGAAAATCGCGATATATTCCCCCGCCATGAACAAGAGGAACGGCGTCGAGGAATATTCCACCTGATAGCCCGCCACCAGCTCCGACTCGGCCTCAGGCAGGTCGAAGGGCGGGCGGTTGGTCTCAGCCAAGGCGCTGATAAAGAACAAGAACACCATCGGGAAATGCGGCAGCCAGTACCAGCCAAAGAACCCATAGGCCGTGTCCTGCGCGCCCACGATGGCGCTGAAATTGAGCGACCCGGTCGAGATGATCACACCGATGATGATCAGCCCCAGCGATACCTCATAGGAAATCATCTGCGCGGCAGAGCGCAAAGAGCCGAGGAACGGGTATTTCGAGTTCGACGCCCAGCCTCCCATGATCACGCCATAAACCTCGAGCGAGGAGACCGCGAAGACAAAGAGCACGGCCACGTTGATATCCGACAGCACCCAGCCTTCGTTCATCGGAATAACGGCCCAAGCCAGCACCGCCAGCACGAAACTCGTCATTGGGGCCAGCATGAACACCGCCTTGTCGGCACCGGCCGGTACGACGATTTCCTTGACCACGTATTTCAGCGCGTCGGCCACGGTCTGCAACAGGCCCCAGGTGCCCACCACGTTCGGACCCCGGCGCATCTGCACGGCGGCCCAGATCTTGCGGTCGCCATAGACGAGGAACAAGAGCGAGACCATGACAAAGCCCACCACCGCGAGGCATTGCGCCAGGATGATCACGAATGTTCCCAGCGGGGTTGTAAAGAATTCAGCCATCAGGTCCTCACACCATCGGTATTCCGTTTTCCGCACAATTGGCGGCGACGACTTCGGCGTCGATTGTCATTAGCCCCCGGGGCAACGCCGCCGAGATCGTATAAACCGCATCGCCCTGCCAGATGCCAGCCTCTTCCGAGACACTGGTGCGCAGGTGCCGCGCAAATCCGTACCCCCGGATCAGCGCATACTGTGCGGCGGCACATTCCGCATAGCGCTCCACGTCGAGAGCATCGCGCGCACCGCCCATGCTGACGTGGAAATTCACCAGATCCCCATCCAGAAGCCGCGTCTCGATCCCCCGATATTCGGGCGCAAAGGGTGCGGGCGCCGTGCTGTCCGCACAGCCCGCCAGCCCAAGCGCCAGAGGCGATATGACGGCCATGATCATCCTCACTCTGCCGCCATCGGTTGCGTGCCGCGCGCCTTGGCATTGGCGCTCAGTTCCGCCATCAACTCGCTGGCGCGGGCAATCGGATTGGTCAGGTAGAAATCCGCAATCGCCAGCCGGAAATCGGCCTTGCCAAGCGCGTCCTGCTCGAGCGGATGCCATTCATTCGTCGGAACCTGATCCACCTTTTTCAGATGCGGCACTGCCTTGACCAGCGCCTGACGCAACTGGGCAATGCTGTCGTACGGAAGCACCGCGCCCAATTCCCCCGAGAGCGCACGCAGGATCGCCCAGTTTTCCTTGGCCTCACCCGGCGCAAACCCGGCGCGCAGGGCCAGTTGCGGGCGGCCTTCGGTATTCACGAAGAGCCCCTGCTCCTCGGTATAGGCGGCCCCCGGCAGGATCACATCGGCACGGTGCGCGCCCCGATCCCCATGGCTGCCCTGATAGATCACGAACGGCCCCGCCGCGATATCAACCTCGTCGGCGCCGAGGTTGTAGATCACATCGGCACCCTCAATCGCGGCCTCAAGCCCGCCTTCGGTCACGGCGCCTACATCCATCGCGCCCACACGGCCCGCCGCGGTGTGCAGCACCAGCATCCGCCCCGAGAGCGCCATCGCAGCGGCCAGCACCGCTGCGCCATCGGCCTCGCGCAGCGCGCCCATGCCCACGATGACAATCGTATCCTCAGGCACGCTCAGCCCCGCAAGCGCGACACGATCCGTGCCCGCGTGGGTATAGTCATAGGTCAGATCGACCCGTGGACCGACCAGCGTGATGCTGGCCCCCTTGATCCACGCCTTGCGCAGACGCGCATTGAGCACCGGCGCTTCGACACGGGGATCGGTGCCGATCAGCACCACATTCTTGGCGGTGTCCAGATCCTCGATCCGGACATTGCCGACATACCCGCTGCGATTGCCTGCGGGCAGCCGTGCCTTGTCGGTGCGGCATTCCACATGCCCACCCTGCCCCTCGATCAACCCTTTGAGGGCAAAGGCCGCCTCGACCGGGGTCAGATCACCGACCAGACCAGCCAACTTCTTGGCCCCCTTGATGGCCCCCGCCACCTTGGCCAAGGCCTCGGGCCAGGTGGCCACGCGCAGCTTGCCATTCTCGCGGATATAGGGCCGGTCCAGACGCTGACGCCGCAACCCGTCCCAGACAAAGCGCGTCTTGTCGGAAATCCATTCCTCGTTCACACCGTCATGATTGCGCGGCAGGATGCGCATGACTTCGCGCCCCTTGCAATCCACGCGGATGGACGACCCGAGCGCATCCATCACGTCGATGGTCTCGGTCTTGGTCAATTCCCACGGGCGCGCGGTAAAGGCATAAGGCTTGCTCACAAGCGCCCCCACCGGGCACAGGTCAATGATATTGCCCTGCAAATTGCTGTCGAGCGTTTGGCCAAGATAGCTGGTGATCTCGGCATCCTCGCCGCGCCCGGTCTGGCCCATCTGCATGATCCCGGCCACCTCTGAGGTAAAGCGCACACAGCGCGTGCAAGAGATGCAGCGTGTCATATGGGTCTCGACCAGCGGGCCAAGGTCCAGATCCTCGCTTGCCCGTTTGGGTTCGCGGTAACGGCTGAAATCCACGCCATAGGCCATGGCCTGATCCTGCAAATCGCACTCGCCGCCCTGATCGCAGATCGGGCAATCGAGCGGATGGTTGATCAGCAGAAACTCCATCACCCCCTCGCGGGCCTTCTTGACCATGGGGCTGTTGGTCTTGACCACCGGCGGCGTGCCGTCCGGGCCGGGCCGCAGATCCTTGACCTGCATCGCACAGCTTGCCGCCGGTTTGGGCGGACCGCCCACAACCTCCACAAGACACATCCGGCAATTCCCGGCAATCGACAACCGCTCGTGATAGCAGAACCGCGGCACCTCGACCCCGGCCTGCTCGCAGGCCTGAATCAGGGTCATCGCGCCCTCGACCTCGATCTCGTGACCGTCGATGATGATCTTGCGTAGGTCAGACATGGTATCTCACTTTGCTTTCAGGAACTTGCCGATCGGGCTCTGCTTTGCGATTTCGGCGCGGCCCAGATCGCACAGGCTCGGGCCGTCGTTGGGCATCGCCCCCATCGACCGGATATAGTCGTCGCTCCGCCCGCGAATCTTTCGCTTCTCGGCCTTGTCGGAGATGTAGGCTTCGATCTCGGCCTCGGTGTAACCGCGTGACTGCGCCTCGGCCTTGAGGGCGCGCATATAAGAGATGGCAGTCACGACACGCGGCGAGATGTCCCCGCAGCGTTTGCGGATTTCATCCGCGACAGCCATATAGAAGAGGCCCTGATTGATATCGGCCTCCTGCGCCAGCGACCCGGCGCTGACAGAGGCCACGCCGCCGGAAACACCCAGACCAAGGCTCAGGACAAAAGACAGGATCATACGCATCAGATCATTCCTTTCATATCAGTGCGGGGGCAGGCCACCATGGCACGCCCATCTGCACCGCAGATGGGTTCCATGCCGCCTGCTATGCAATAGCAAGCGGGCCAAGCCCCTGATATGAAACGGTTTATGACCATATGATACAGCGCCCCGTAACCGATACCGTATCCCCGGAGCGGGCATAGGCCGGCCCCTTGGCCCCCTCGGGCACACCAGACCAGGCAATCTCGGAGGTGCCAAAATTGTCGAGGCAATAGCGCGTCGCCTCATAGAGGACCGCTTGCTGTGCACCCTCGATGCCCCGCCCGGCCCGCCGCACGAAGGCCGTGAAGTTGCGCCGGTCCTGCTTTTCGGCCCGCGCCTTGCCGGGATAGTAATTGCCGTTGAACAGCACCCGCTCTTCGCGCTCGGCACAGCCTGCCAGCACGGTCAACGCGATCAGCACAAGCCCGACGCGGCGATATGATGCAAACGCGCTCATTCCGCCGCCACTGCGCTCACGCGCCCGGTGCGTTTGGCCTTGATCCGATCCTCGATTTCGTCGCGGAAATTGCGGATGAGGCCTTGAATGGGCCAAGCCGCCGCATCGCCAAGCGCACAGATCGTGTGGCCCTCGACCTGCTTGGTCACATCGAGCAGCATGTCGATTTCTTCGACCTCTGCGTCACCGCGCACCAGACGATCCATCACCCGCATCATCCAGCCGGTGCCCTCGCGGCAAGGCGTGCACTGACCGCAGCTTTCATGCTTGTAGAATTTCGACAGACGCCAGATCGCCTTGATCATGTCGGTCGACTTGTCCATCACGATCACCGCTGCCGTGCCAAGGCCAGACCGCTGTTCGCGCAGGTAATCGAAATCCATGATCGCCTCGCGCATGAATTCACCGCGAATGCAGGGCACGGACGACCCGCCGGGGATAACTGCCTTGAGGTTATCCCAGCCGCCGCGAATACCGCCGCAATGCTTCTCGATCAGTTCTTCAAACGTGATCGACATCGCCTCTTCGACCACGCAGGGGTTGTTCACATGGCCCGAAATCGCAAAGAGCTTGGTGCCCGAATTGTTGGGCCGGCCAAAGCTTGAAAACCACTCCGGCCCGCGCCGCAGGATGGTCGGAACCACGGCAATCGATTCCACGTTGTTTACCGTGGTCGGGCAGCCATAGAGACCCGCGCCCGCCGGAAACGGCGGCTTCATCCGGGGCATGCCTTTTTTGCCCTCAAGGCTTTCAAGCAGCGCGGTTTCCTCGCCACAGATATAGGCGCCCGCCCCGTGATGCAGGTAAATATCGAAATCCCAGCCGGACTTGCAGGCGTTCTTGCCCACCAGACCCGCTGCATAAGCCTCGTCAATCGCGGTCTGCAGCGCCTCTTTCTCGCGGATGTATTCCCCGCGAATGTATATGTAACAGGCATGCGCATTCATCGCGAAGCTGGCAATCAGACAGCCTTCGATCAGCGTATGCGGATCATGGCGCATGATCTCGCGATCCTTGCAAGTGCCCGGTTCGGATTCGTCGGCATTGACCACCAGATAGCTTGGCCGCCCGTCGCTTTCCTTGGGCATGAACGACCATTTCAGACCCGTGGGAAAGCCCGCACCGCCGCGCCCGCGCAGCCCGCTCGCCTTCATCTGGTTCACGATCCAGTCACGGCCGTTCTGCAGTATCTTGGCCGTGCCATCCCAATGCCCACGCGCCAAGGCCCCCTTGAGGCTGCGATCAT
>NZ_JAGPVV010000030.1 GCF_018066915.1 Roseovarius sp. | reverse complement strand
CAATCGTCCGAACACGTCGGACCAAGTGACAACACGCCGTTCGACGAGTCCCGCCCGCACACGTTCGAAGATTGCCCAGAGGGTTTCACGCTGTTTACCGCCAATCCTGGTCTTGCGACCAAGGCGGGACACGTCTCGATACTCGTCCCAGGATCGCAACTGCCAGGCGTCCACAACGTCCTCCCACTCGCCAACGAGGAAATGGGCAGAGAAACGGTGGCCCTCGACCTCCGATGCTGCCTTGGCGATCAGCGAGCGGATCACAGCGGGGGCGGCGATTTGGGGTTGGCCGAACCGTTCAGAATAGAGGTCATAGCCAACTGACGAAATTGCTTTCACGACGATACGGGCCGCGATCACTGGCTCACCCGCTACCAAGCTGGCCAGTTTGACCCGCAGGGAATTGGCCAGAGCTTTGGAAAAGGTGGTCAGCAGCACGGTTGCGTCGGGATTGACGCGCGCGAGATGAACCGCGCGGTGGAGTGCCACGATGGTCTTGCCGGTTCCGGCCGATCCAGACACGCGGGTCGGACCGGTGAAGGACCGCTCGACCAGATCGGCTTGGGCGGGGTGAAGGAACACCGCCCATTTATCCCAAGGGTAATCCAGTGCCTGCTTCAGTTCTTCGGCGTTGGTCAGCACACGGAAGCGGCGCTGGGCATCCGGGTGGGCGAAGGGATCAGCTTCGACAGGCGCGGGCTCGGGCGGTGCTGGTTTCTCTCCCACGGCCAATTTCAGCAGCGCTTCCTGCGCCTCTTGTGGCAGGTGTTCGATAATGTCGAACAAGGTGTCCTCGGTTGCTGCGCGAACATCGTTCACCCATTCTTCTGGCACGCCAAAGGCCATCAGCTCGAATTTGCGGAGGTTGTCGAATAGGCGAACGGCAGGTTCGGCGGTGGGTGTGGGGGCGGCCACCTCCTTGGGCTTGAAGATTTCCACCTCTTCAACCCGCTCGCGCACCTCGACCAGCTGCATCGCACCGGTCGTCGGGTGGCGTTCGATCTTGCGCCGTTCGGCCCATTTGTAGGCGTCATCGTGATGATCGACGTAGACCAGCAGGATGCTGGCGGTGGTGCGGTGGATGATGATCCGGATATCGGCATTTACACGCACAGACCAGAAATTGCTGTCCTTGGCGCGGTCAAGTTTGTGGAAAGAGAGCCCGTTAGCTGCGGGGTCCAATTGCAGATCGAAGGCCGTTGTTTTCGCGGCCTTTTGTTCCTGACCAGTCAGGCGGGCGAGACTGTCGGTGAAGGTGTCTGCGATGCGGAATTCCATGCGCTTTCTGTTTCCCTACACCCAATTACCGGAATGGGGATGCTTTGTGCCGAGCATGTACACGCCCGAGTGGATGTCGATCAGGCTCCAGTCGGGTAGTTGCGCGCAGAGCTCAGCGAATAACCCGTTGTTCTCGTAAATCGCGCCCGGCTCGAAGGAGGCATCGTCCAAGTCACTGCCTGCAGGTGGTTTGCTTAGAATTCCAGTGCGATGCAACAATGAGAGCCCTGCAAAGATCGGGCCCCCTGGTGGCAGCATGGGTGGTGGAGACTTCTGCGTCGCAGCTAATGCTGGCTGGCCGAAAAGCGCTGTCATAAACATCGCCGTCGCATTCCAGGCGCCGATATAGGGCGGGCGTTCTTTGGGATTCAGGATAGGGCTTAGCCAGCGTTCCTGGGCCCTGCCGAGTTTCTCAAGTGTATCGGGCAGGGTGGGCGGCAGCGTGACCTTGCCGAAAAGGATGTGCGCGCCGATCAGGGACTGCTCAATCGGGGTTGGGCCCCGTTCCATATGAAAGCCTTTTGCGGTGTTCAGGTCTGTCGTGTTCCAGTCGCTGAGGACGTTGCAGACAGCTTCGGTAAACTGCAGCTCCAGTTGGGCCAGATGGCCCCAAGACAGCCCGACTGCGAAGCAAACATGCCAAGGATTGGCGGTAGGAAATGCAGTTAGGTGGGACCTCATCTCTGAGGTCGCCAGTTTGTTCAAGGACTGTCCGGTTTCCTTAAGAAGCGCCAGAACTTTTCCGCGGGCGGGGCCCCCCCTTACTCCGCCGCCCTTTTCGCAGAGCTCATTGAATGCGCGTTGCGTGTCATTTACCGGCTTGCTTATTGGTGCTTTCATCGTCTCACTCCACCGCAAAAACCTTCATCACCTCGTCGCCGAGGTGGTTGATTACCTTGACCGCGATCCGGCCCGACTTGGGCTTCACGAACGGGCGCGAGGTGTCGGAATAGAGGCTCTCCCAAGCCTCTTCGTCGATCTCGGCTTTCAGCGTGGTTTTCAGCGCCTTGTAGGGGTCGTTGGCACCAAGGAAATAGGCGTGGCGGACGAAGAAGGATTCCTCGTTGTAATCGGTGTCGAGCATCCAGAGCGCGATGCCGTCGGTGCCCTCGCTTTGCACCTCGCCGGTTTGGGGCTTGAACACGTCGACGCCGAAAACCTGCACTGTTACCGTGCCATCCCCTTGATCCATAATGCGAATATCGGGTTCGCCGAAGATCACAAAGAGATTGCCCGCGCCGGTGGTTTTCAGATCGCCGCCCATGTGCAGGTCGGGGTTCATGCGGGCCTTGAGCACCTTGATCCGGCCCAGTTTGTCGAACTCGGAGGAATGGGCGTCATAGTTGAAGGCACACGAGATCATGAGATCGAAACCTGCGTCACCACATTCCCTAGCGGCGGCGACCAGATCGGGGCGGGACACGGTGCCGAATTCGGGGCCGATGAAGATGCCCGCACGACGCTCGGTATCGCCTTCCATAAAGGTGCCCTCGGCGGCGATCCAGTTGCCAGGCCAGCCGTGCAGGGCGGTAAAGGTGATCCGGTCCTCCTTATGCGCCTGCTGCACGCCTGCGGCCTTGAGGTTTTCCAGAATCATATGCGCAAAATCTTTGAAATCATGTGATTTTTCAGACGCGCGGCGCTTGCCCTCGGCGGCTTCATAGGTGTCGATCAGCTCGTCATCCCAATCGACGGCCAACGTGCGGTGGGGTGACAGGCTCTCGACCGTAAAGGGGCCTGCGACGCGGGTTTTGGAGTTATCGGTAAAGGGTTTGTCATAGAGATACTCGAACTCGGCCTTGGCCGCGATGCTGGCGTCGATTTCGCGTTGGCGGGCGATGCGGGCCTGCCAAAACGCCTCAGATTCACGTCGGTATCGTGTCGGTATGGCGTCGGTGCGGTCGTCGGCGCAGTCGCGGGGCACTTCCCATTCCATGAACCCGTTTGCCGGGGCCTCTTCACCCGAGGGGAGCGTCACGGTGCCGGTGACGGCAAAGTCGATGGTCTTGCCCGCGCGCCCGCCGGTCTTGACGGGAAAGGGGGTGGGATGGCCGCGCATCGCGGCGTTGAGATCGGCCAAGGCCGCGTCAACGGCGGGCTGCATCCGGTCCCAGATCACGTCGATTTCGGCGTTGTTGGCGATGGATTTCAGGGTGATGTGCGGCACGCGGTCATACACAAAGCCCTGACGGATGCTGCCATGGGTGGGCGTGGTCTTGGGCGGCGTGCGGGTGATCTCGCCTTCCTTGGCCTGCCCCTCGGGGCTGTCGGCCAGCAGGTAATAGGGATAGCGCGCGCCCATCAGGCGAGAGCGGGCGAGGGCCACGGCGACGCGAGAGGTG
>NZ_JAGPVV010000020.1 GCF_018066915.1 Roseovarius sp. | reverse complement strand
CGCAAGGAGTGGCCCAATATCGACCGGTGGCTGAAAAACATCAGCGCCACGCCCGGCTGGAAACACCCCTATGACCTGATGCCCGGCAGCCCCGCTGACCGCGCCTGAACGAAGGAGACCGATATGTCTGACGCTTATATCTACGACACCCTGCGCACCCCGCGCGGCAAGGGCCGCAAGGATGGCGCGCTGCACGAGGTGACGGCCGCGCGCCTATCGGCGCAGGTGCTCAACGCGCTGAAATCCCGCAACGGACTCGATGGTCACGCCGTCGAGGATGTGATCTGGGGCAATGTCACGCAGGTGATGGAGCAGGGCGGCTGCCTTGCGCGGACTGCCGTGCTCGCCTCTGATCTGGATGAGAGCATCCCCGGCCTTGCCATCAACCGCTTTTGCGCCTCTGGCATGGAGGCGGTGAACCTTGCCGCCAACCAGATCAAGGGTGGCGCCGGTGAGGCCTATATCGCAGGCGGGGTCGAGATGATGGGCCGCGTTGCCATGGGAAGCGATGGGGCGGCGATTGCCGTGGACCCGTCGATTGCGATGGAGACCTATTTCGTGCCGCAAGGCATTAGCGCCGATATCATCGCCACCGAATACGGGTTCACCCGGGACGAGGCCGACGCGCTCGCCGTGGAATCGCAGCGCCGTGCCAAGGCGGCCTGGGATGACAAGCGGTTCGCGAAATCCATCATCGAGGTGCAGGATCAGAACGGCCTGACCATTCTCGACTATGATGAATACATGCGCCCCGGCACCGACATGCAGACACTGGGGGCACTTACCCCGGCGTTTCAGGCGATGGGCGAGGTGATGCCGGGCTTTGATACGATCGCCAAGATGAAATATCCGCATCTGGAGCGGATCAACCATATCCACCACGCGGGCAATTCATCCGGCATCGTCGATGGTGCGGCGGGTGTGTTGATCGGCTCCAAGGAATTTGGCGAGAAATGGGGCCTCAAGCCGCGCGCGCGCATCGTGCAGACCTGCAAGATCGGCACGGACCCGACGATCATGCTGACCGGCCCGGTGCCTGCCACGCAGAAAATCCTCGCCGACAGCGGCATGTCGATTTCCGACATCGACCTCTTCGAGGTGAACGAGGCCTTCGCATCGGTTGTTCTGCGGTTTCAGCAGGCGTTCAATGTCGATCCCGGCGTCGTCAACGTGAACGGGGGCTCCATCGCCATGGGTCATCCGCTGGGGGCCACGGGGGCCATCATCATCGGCACGCTGCTGGATGAGTTGGAGCGGACCGGCAAGGGCACGGGCCTTGCCACGCTCTGCATCGCCTCTGGCATGGGCGCCGCCACCATCATCGAACGCGTGTAAGAGGAGATGACCAAGATGACTGATTTCACGATGGAAAAAGGCGCGGATGGCGTCGCGATCATCACCTGGGACACGGTTGGCAAGTCCATGAATGTGATGAACACCCAAGGGTTTCTCGACCTCGAGGCGCTGATTGATGACGCGCTTGCCGACGATGCCGTCAAGGGCGTGATCCTCACCTCCGGCAAGGCAGGGTCCTTCGCGGGCGGTATGGACCTCAACATCATCGCCAAGATGCGCGATGACGCGGGCGACAACCCGGCCAAGGGTCTCTTTGACGGGGTGATGGGGATGCATGCCATCCTGCGCAAGATCGAGCGTGCGGGCATGGACCCCAAGACCAACAAGGGCGGCAAGCCGATTGCGGCGGCCCTGCCCGGCACGGCGCTTGGCATCGGGCTTGAGATTCCGCTCGCCTGCCACCGCATCTTTGCCGCAGACAATCCGTCGGCCAAGATCGGCCTGCCCGAGATCATGGTGGGGATTTTCCCCGGCGCGGGTGGCACGACACGCCTAGTGCGCAAGCTGGGGGCGATGGCCGCCTCGCCGCTCCTGCTCGAAGGCAAGCTCAATGATCCCAAAAAGGCCAAGGCCGCCGGTGTGGTGGATGAGGTGGTGCCCGCCGATCAACTGATCGAAAAGGCCCGCGAATGGGTGCTGAGCAATCCCGAGATCGTCAAACCCTGGGATGACAAGGGCTACAAGATGCCCGGCGGCGCGCCCTATCATCCGGCGGGCTTCATGACCTTTGTCGGGGCCTCCGCCATGGTCAACGGCAAGACCCAAGGTGCCTTTCCGGCAGCCAAGGCGCTCTTGTCAGCGGTCTATGAAGGCGCGCTCGTGCCCTTTGATACCGCCCTCAAGATCGAGGCGCGCTGGTTCGTCAATGTGTTGATGAACCCAAGCTCCAGCGCGATGATCCGCTCGCTCTTCATCAACAAGGAAGCGCTGGAAAAAGGGGCCAATCGCCCCGACGTGCCTGATCAGCGCGTGAAGAAAGTAGGCGTCATGGGCGCGGGCATGATGGGGGCAGGCATTGCGCTTGTCTCTGCCATGGCGGGCATGCAGGTGGTTCTGATCGACCAGAAACAAGAGGCGGCGGACAAGGGTAAATCCTACACCGCCGATTTCATGGATCAGGGCATCAAGCGCGGCAAGGCCACGGCAGAGAAGAAGGCGGCGACGCTCGATCTGATCACCGCCACCACGGATTATGCGGCGCTCAAGGGCTGTGATCTGATCATCGAGGCGGTGTTCGAGGACCCCAAGGTCAAGGCCGAAGTCACCAAAAACGTGCTCAAGGTCGTGGACAAGGACTGCATCTTTGCCACCAACACCTCGACCTTGCCGATTTCCGAACTGGCCAAGGCGTCTGACACTCCCGAGAACTTCATCGGTATCCATTTCTTCTCGCCGGTCGAAAAGATGATGCTGGTCGAGATCATCAAGGGTGCGAAAACCGGCCCCCGCGCCGTCGCAAAGGCGTTGGATTACGTCCGGCAAATCCGCAAGACGCCGATCGTGGTCAATGACGCGCGCTTCTTCTACTGCAACCGCTGCATCATTCCCTATATCAACGAGGGTCTGCGCATGGTGGCCGAGGGCATCGCCCCCGCGCTCATCGACAATGCCGCGCGGCAGCTTGGTTTCCCGGTTGGGCCGCTGCAACTGGTCGATGAAACCTCGATTGACCTCGGTGCCAAGATTGCCCGCGCGACCAAGGCGGCGATGGGCGACGCCTATCCGGATGCCGCTGTTGATGAAGTGATCTTTTATATGGAAGGTGAGGGGCGTCTGGGGCGCAAATCCAAGGCCGGGTTCTTTGACTATGACGACAAGGGCAAGCGTCTGGGATACTGGCCGGGTCTTGCCACTAAATATCCCCGTGCCGCAGAACAGCCCGATCTGCATGAGGTTCAGCATCGCCTGATGTTCGCGCAAGTGCTCGAGGCGGTGCGCGCGCTCGAAGAGGGTGTGCTGGAGGACATCCGTGAAGGCGACGTGGGTGCGATCCTCGCTTGGGGCTTTGCGCCCTGGTCGGGTGGGCCATTTGCGTGGCTCGACATCATTGGCACGCCCTATGCCGCAGAGCGTTGTGATCAGTTGGCCGAAAAATTCGGCCCCCGCTTCACGACGCCCAAACTGCTGCGCGAGATGGCGGACAAAACCCAGAGCTTCTATGGGCGTTTTGGCGGACAGGCGGCTGCAGCCTGATTACAACACAAAGCCCGGCGCGCCTTGTTCGCGCGCGCCGGGCTTCTTCATGGATAAAATACTCATATATTCTCTTTGGTTTATCCCAGAGAGGCGCGAGAGCTTATGCGCTCAGAGCGGCACAAAGGCATCTTGATTGCCGCTATATTGCTCCAGTGCGCCAGACCCGATTTCGTGCCAGAGCCCGTGCAGCGTGAGCGCGCCCTCTGACACGGCCTTGGCGACAAACGGAAACGTCATCAGGTTCTCAAGCGAGATCACCACCGCCTGCTTTTCCAGCGCGTTCATCTGGGCATCGGCATCGGCCATGTCCTTGACCCGCTCATAGCCCGGCCGCAGGATATCGAGCCAACGCCCGACAAAGCTGGTCTGCTTGTCCAGTTCCGGCGCATGGCCCGAGCACATGTCAAGACATCCCTTGACCCCGCCGCAGGCGGAATGGCCGATCACGATCACATGCGCCACCTTGAGCGCTGTGACTGCATATTCCACCGCCGCCGAGGTGCCGTGCTGGGCACCATCGCTCACGTAGGGTGGGACAAGGTTGGCGATATTGCGGTGGATAAAGAACTCGCCCTGATCTGCGCCAAAGATCGAGGTCACGTGCACGCGGCTGTCACAACATGAAATCACCATCGCGCGCGGGTGCTGACCCTGCTGCGCCAGATGCCGATACCACGACTGGTTCTCGGTATAGCTCGTGGCCTTCCAGCCATGAAAGCGGTGCACCAGATAAGCGGGCAGGGGGCGGGCATGTTCCATGGTCTCTCCCGGGGGTTGGGGCAATCGACTGGTCAATAGTCTGGATTCGCCTCGAATTCGAGTGACAATTTGCGCCGACGGAAACCATTTGGGAACCGCAATGGCGTCATTCTGCCCGCGCTGCGGGGGCAGGGTGAGTATGACAATGTGGGTGAGAACGTGGAACAGGTGACATTGCTGAAACAACAGGAGCAGGTGCGGCTCGACACGCATCGGCTTGCGGCGCTCTATCTGCAACTGGGCGAAACGAATGCCGAGGATGTGGTGTGCCGTGCGCTCGAGGACCTGGCGGCGCGGCTCACGCATGCCGAGCGGCTGTACCGAGAGGGGCATATGGCCGACCTGCGCAAATGCGCGCGCAGTCTGATCGCCATCGCGGATCAGATCGGCATGTTCCATCTGGCGCGGGTGGCGGGGGATGTGACGGGCTCTGTCGACGCAGGCGACGCTACCGCTCTTGCTGCAACCTTTGCGCGGCTGTTGCGGATCGGCGAGGGCTCGCTCTGCGAAATATGGGATATGTCGGACCCGCTCTCTTGATCGCAGATTTGACGGGTTGCAGGCGGCGTAATCGTGGCTAGGCTGGCGCGCAACATTCCCGCCAAAAGGTCTGCCCAAATGAGCCTGAGATTCGCTGCCCCCGACACGCCTGCCATTCCGCTCCATCTGGTCACAGAAGAGGCGCTTGAGGGATGGTTGACAGGGCAGGCGCCCGAGGTGGCCACTTGGGTGCGCGCGATGGGTTTCTCCGGCGCGCTTGGGCGCGTGCTTATTGTGCCTGATACGACGGGTGGCATTGCCATGGCCTTGGGCGGATATGGATCGGTGGTGTCGCGCGCGCGCGGGCGGTTTCATCTGGCCGGGATCGCCGCTGCCTTGCCCGCAGGCACCTACCGCGTCGAGGGCCTGCCCGAGGATCAGGCCGAGACCGAGGCCTTGGGTTGGCTCTTGTCGCATTACGCCTATGAGCGCTACCGAGATCAAAACCCCGCCAAGGCGCGGCTCATCGCGCCCGAGGGTGTCGATGCCGCGCGGTTGGAAATCATCGCGGCGGGTGAGGCGCTGACGCGTGATCTCATCAACACCCCCGCCAACGATCTTGGGCCTGACGCGCTCGAGGCCGCTTGCGCCGCCATCGCAGATCAGCAGGGTGCGCGCATGACTTGCGTGCGGGGTAAAGATCTGCTCGCGCAGAATTTTCCGTTGATCCACACCGTCGGGCGCGCCTCTGCTGTGCCCCCGCGCCTCATGGACATGCGGTGGGGTGAGAGTGGCCCGAAGTTGACCTTGGTCGGCAAGGGGGTCTGTTTCGACACCGGCGGGCTCAATCTCAAACCCGGCTCCTCCATGGGGTTGATGAAGAAAGACATGGGCGGGGCCGCCACGGTTCTGGGGCTTGCGCATATGATCATGGCGATTGGCCTGCCCGTGCAGTTGCGCGTGCTCATTCCGGCGGTGGAAAACGCAGTCGCGGGCAACGCCTTTCGCCCTGGTGATATCCTGACAGCCCGCACCGGGTTGACGGTTGAGGTCAACAACACCGATGCCGAGGGGCGGCTGGTGCTGGCTGACGCGCTATCCTATGGGGCCGAGGATGCGCCGGACCTGATGATCTCGATGGCGACGCTGACCGGGGCCGCGCGGGTGGCGCTTGGGCCGGACCTTTCGCCGTATTACACCGACGATACTCGCTTTGCCGGGGCGCTCGATGCCGCAGCCGTGCGCGTCGCTGATCCGGTCTGGCGCCTGCCGTTTCACACGCCTTATGAGGCGATGATCGAGCCGGGCATCGCCGATCTCGACAATGCGCCTTCGAATGGATTTGCAGGCTCGATCACCGCCGCGCTTTTCTTGCGACGCTTCGCAGGTGGGCTGAACTATAGCCATTTCGACATCTACGGCTGGACGCCGACGGCGGCCCCCGCCCGGCCCAAGGGCGGTGTTGGCATGGGCGCGCGGGCATTGCTCGCGGCGCTGCCAGAGGTGTTGGGGCTGTGACCACAATCCGCCTGATTGCCTTGCCTCTCGTTGACCTCTTGCGCAGCCCGGATGGCCCGCGCGACCGGCAACTCTTGATGGGTGAGGCGGTGGTCGTGAGGTCGATCACGGGTGGCTGGGCAGAGGTCAGCGCCACCCGCGACGGTTATCCGGGATTTGTGCCCGAGGTCGCGCTGACAGAGGGCAGCGTCACCCACCGCATCAGCGCCCGCGCCACGCATGTTTACCCCGCCCCGGATTTCAAGACCCGCGAGCGGTTCAGCCTCAGCCACGGTGCGCAGTTGCGGGTGCTCTCTGAAGAAGGTCGCTTTGTCGAAACACCGCAGGGTTACATCCCGCGCGCGCATCTGACACCGTTGGACATTCGTGCAACCGATCCTGTCACCGTCGCGGAAACCTTCCTTGGCACGCCCTATCTCTGGGGAGGGAATTCCAGCTTTGGTATCGACTGTTCGGGGTTGGTGCAGGCCGGATGCCTTGCCTGCAGCATCGCCTGTCCCGGTGACAGCGGCCCGCAAGAGCAAGGCTTGGGGGAAACGCTCCCGGACGGCGCGCCGCTCCAACGCGGCGACCTTCTCTTTTGGCGCGGGCATGTCGCATGGGTGTCTGACCCTGACACGCTCCTGCATGCCAACGCGCATCACATGGCCGTGGCCTATGAACCCATCCAAGATGCCATTGCCCGCATCACCGCGCAGGGGGGCGGCCCCGTCACCTCTCGCAAACGTCTGAAAGGACTGACATGACCTCCGATCCCTTCTTTCACCCGGTTTCCGGGTTCGAACTGCCGCGCTTTGCCGGTGTGCCCACTTTCATGCGCCTTCCTTATGTGCCCAACGGACATGAGCGGTACAGTGACGTGCAAATCGGTCTGATTGGTGTGCCGTGGGATAGTGGCACCACCAACCGCCCCGGTCCGCGCCATGGCCCTCGCCAATTGCGCGATGCCTCCACCATGATCCGCGCGCAGCATCCGACCTCGGGCATGCGCCCGTTCGAGGCGGTGAATTGCGCCGATCTGGGGGATGTGGGCCCAAACCCTGCGGATATCATGGACAGCATGCGCCGGATCACCGAGTTCTACGATAGTGTGACGGGCACGGGGATCATTCCCCTGACGGCGGGCGGTGATCACCTCACCACCCTACCGGTGCTGCGCGCACTCGCCCGCCGTGCGCCCGTTGGCATGATCCATTTCGACAGCCATACGGACCTCTATCACTCTTATTTCGGCGGCACGATGTATACCCACGGCACCCCCTTCCGCCGCGCGGTGGAAGAAGGTCTGCTCGATCCCAAGCGCGTCGTGATGATCGGTCTGCGCGGAACCATGTATGACACCGAGGATCGCGATTTCGCAGCCGCTGAGGGTATCCGCCTCATCCTGATCGAGGAATTTCACGCCCGCGGACCTGAGGATGTGATGATCGAGGCGCGCGAGATTGCAGGCAGCGGCGATACCTATGTCAGCTATGACATCGACTTTGTTGACCCCACCTTTGCCCCCGGCACCGGCACGCCCGAGGTGGGCGGCCCCAACAGCTATCAAGCGTTGCAGGTGGTGCGCGGGCTGGA